>CALCOY010000023.1 GCA_937897325.1 uncultured Shimia sp. | reverse complement strand
GACCCTTGGTTTGCCATGCGACTTAGGGAAAAAGGGGGCCAGTTTGGCCATCTGCGCATCCATCAACCAGAAAAGATCAGACATGTTCACCGCTCGGTTTTCGAACCGTGAATCACGCCCCTAAGTGGAAACCAATGCGTCCTGACCCTAGACGCTATTCCCGATCTCGTTGGACTTGTCGACCACCTATTCCCCAACGGACAGCCGGAAACGAGTGAAATCAGATCGCCGTCAATTCAAGTGCTCGATGACAATCTGGAGTGCAATAGAACTGAATTTGTAGCCGAATTGCTGACAGCGGTGGCACAACCAGAAATCCCAACTCACGTCGACTATGTTCGGATCATGAGTTTGCAAAAAAGCAGTGGACTTAGCGCCCTTGTGATTGTCGGTTCTGGGTGTGTCGAGGGATTGCTCCCCCGGCGTCCCGACCAGGACATGACGGCTCTGCAAGCAGCTGACCAAATAGAAGAACAACGACGATTATTCTACGTCGGCATCACAATGGTCAAGGCGGCAGCAGATGAAGGCAAGCCAGATACCTTGGTTTTAACCTACGCGCAGGAGATGCCTTTCGCTGATGCGATGCAGGCTGGCATTCAACCAGAAGGCCGACGGAACCGCTGTTTTGACTACGAGCGATTTCATCAACGAAATGGGTGCGACCGCACCAAACCCGATTGTCGGTTTACAAGCATCTCTTTGGCACGAAGATCCAGTCGGTCAATGGTACATCCTCTCTTCCATCGTAAGCAGAGGTTGCAATAGCCCGGTCGCCTGATCCTTGCGGCGATCCGCATGTCACGGGCCTCCAGCATCATCAGGTCTGTGGCCTGGAAGTGACCGAACGGATCAGGCGCGATTTCCAGCAGGTGCTTGCCGACCAGCCGTTTGATTTCAGGCAGAAACCGGTCTGACCAGTTCCTGTTCGTCAAATATGCGTTCAAGAAATGGTCCTTGGGGGCACCCAAGCCCTCCAGCGCTGAAATGAGTGCTGGTGGTATGCGGGCTCCGGATCTTTGGTCATTCAGATGACTTCGTTCAAATACGTGTCTGTTCTGTCTTCCCTTCCTGAGTGATGGCTAAATGCAGGGTATTGACGTCAGCGATGTTCTATAAGGCGCCCGACATTTGAGAAAATCTGACAAAACTAGGCGCTGAGCTTCGAAATCACTGTTTGACGACATCCCCCGTGAAGCTTTGCGGGAGTTGTTCGGCCAGTTGCAGGGAAGATTCCGGCAGGCGCTGCTGGAACATCTTGTCGGCAACCAGTGCGCTATCTTCAGCCAAGATGTGGTTCTGGATGATGGATATGGCTGCGAACAAGGGGCCTTGCGGCTTCCTATTAGATGTCCTCATAGGTTAGCATTAGACCATTGCACGCATTGCCGTCATGTTCTCACCAGAGCTCTGCGAAAGGGGCAGCGCGGATGAGCGTTTCACAGGCTTCCTTCCGGCCCTTTTGTCGGCAACCTTTTTCAGCGCCGACGCTGATCATGGTTCGCAGTCTGGAACGGACCGAAAGCCCTGGGTTCATCGCCATTTACGTCTTTCTTGCCTTGCTGATCGGAGCGCTTGCGAAACGGCCTTTCGGTTGGGTTATGTCAGATCGCCGGACCCTTCTCTTCCTGATCGGTGCGGGCATCTTCGGTGGCTTTACGCATATCGCAATGACTTGGTTTCCGGGACGCAGAAGCAACACCCTTGGCCCCATTCGAATGCCTCGCACTTTTGTGGCCGGTTCTAGCAGACTTTCTGATCTTCGGACTGCCGCCAGCAACCATCTTCCTGCTGGCAATGCCCCTTGTTCTTTTTGGGGACCGCTGTCGCTACGATTGAGAAAACCTAGAACTGCGGTTCAGACACAGCTCTCATCGAAACGCGTCGCAAAAGATAGCCGGGCTTTTCTCACCCAATTCAACATCACCGGATGCCGTCGGCAGACTGCCCAACACTTTCAACGAACAGAGACCCGTCCCGTGTCTACCTAGCGATCTGCGTAGGCCTCCCGATAGGGCCATTCGACAGGAACGGCTATTCACTGCCACAGCTAAGAGGAGTGGGCCGATGGTTCAGAGAATCGACAAAGGAAACGCCGCCGTCCTGATGCGCAGCCTGACCGAGATCAATTACAGGCGGCTAGAGCCCAATCGCGCACGTCTTGCAAAACATGTAAAGATCCAAGGGCAGCAATCCGCTGTCCTCACGGGTGCGGAGACACCGACTGCCAATCCCTGCAACGTGAACGCAGCAGGGCCGGGCGTCTGCGGTGCCAATAAGTCAAACAGCGATCACGCTGCCAGTGCCTTCACCGCAACGGGGGCAGGCATTTCTGAAAACCACGGATCCGCCAGCGCAATCTCGGCGACAGGCGCGAACGCTTCAGCTTGTGCCGGCAACGCTTCCGGGGTTTCGGCGACCGGTGCAAATGCATCGGGCTGCGCTGGCAATGCTTCGGCCGGAAGCATCACGGGGGCTAACGTGTCTGGCTGCGCTGGCAATGCTTCCGTTGGAAGCATCACCGGGGCCAACGGCTCCGCCTGCGTGGCAAATGCCGGCGCGGGCAGCATCACCGGGGCAGGCGTCGCAGCATGCGGTGCCAAGGCGGGAGGGGGCACAATCACCGGAGCCGGTGCATCTGCCTGCGCCGCTAAGCTCGGCGGCCCATCCATCGATGGGACATCTGTTTCGGCTTGCGCGGCCAAAAGCGTTCTAGCTGATGCATGCGGCTTTGACTGGACCTTGTGCGGCGCGGATGGCGACGTCGCGACCGCCTGCGGAACCGACATGGAAGTATGCGGTGCAGATATCGATATGGGCGAGATCTGCGGGCAGGACAGTGACGCCTGTGGCACAGATGGTGATTTCTTTTCCGCCTGCGGGGACAATTGGGAAGCCTGTGGGGCCGACCTTGAGGTTGCCGATGCCTGCGGGCAAGACAGCGACGCCTGCGGGACAGACGGCGATTTCTTTTCCGCCTGCGGCGATAACTGGGACGCATGTGCCGCCGACCTGGACGTCGCAAATGCCTGTGGGGCGGACTTCGAAGCATGCGCAGCGGATGCCGATGTCGAGGTCTGCGGTGCGGATTTTGAGGCCTGTGCGGCCGACGCTGGCGTAGATGCTTGTGCGGCCGATGCGGCGGCTTGCGGTGCGGATGCGGCGGTGGAAGCCTGCGGGGCAGATGCCGGTTCATGTGGCGCCAATGCAGAAATCGATGCATGCGGTGCGGACGCCGAAGCGTGCGGCGCAAACTCGGACATTGAAGCGTGCGGAGCCGATGCAGATGCCTGCGGCGCGAATGCGACTGTCGAGGTCTGCGGCGCCGATGCAGATGCATGCGGAGCCGATCTGGGTGCCTCTGCCTGCGGCGCCGACGCTACGGCCTGCGGGGCAGATCTGGGCGGCGCATGTGCGGCCAAGGCAGGCGCATGCGGGGTCAACGTGGACAACGGTGATGTTGTTTCTGCCTGCGCGATCAACGTCATCCCCGGCCTTCCCTCTTGCTGAGCAGGAACTGATTCATGCAGATGATCGACACTCTTCCTCTTGGCGGCGGTCCCCGGATCACACTTGAACAGATCCAGGTCGCAGGCCAGCGCTACAGCGCGAACCCAATGGCTTTTGCAATGTTTGCCGCAGGGATCCGCCCACATTCCGATCTTCTGCTAGATGGTCAGTTGACCCGTCCGGTTGGTGCCAGCGGGCGGTACGCTTTTTTTGACTACGTCATGCACCGGATCTTGCCGGGCCTGTTTTCGCCGGATCATTTGGCGCAACTGGGTGGGCGTTTTGCCCTGCGGATCGACGGTGTCGGATCGTACACACTCACGATGCTGAACCGGCGCATCATCACATTGAAAGGCCTTCCGCATTGCCCGGACGGCAAGCCCTTGGCCGACAGCAGCATCCGCGCCGATGCCTTCCTTGGGCTTTTCAACCAGATGCTTGCCGATCTGGCGACACAGGTCCTTACCCAAAACACGCCCACTGAGGCGGATCACACAGGCACCACCGACAGGGGGATACACCCATGAACGATCAAAGCTTTGACGAGATTGCCGTGCAAGAGGCCCGGCCAGTGAATCCGGAGCTTGAGGCCGCCGCGCGCGAAACTCTTGGTCGGCTGTCCCGCGGTAAGGCACCTGCACGTGCTGCAGAATTCACCGTGTCCTACTACGACATAAAGGTGGCACTGAAAGACGGCTCTGCATTGCTGTTCAACTCGCTGACCAGATCCCTCATCCTGCTCTCGGTCGAAGAGACAGCCGTCTACAACGCCCTCGGGTCCGAGCCTTTCCCGGCCCAGAAAATCCATGACCCCCTGCTGTTGCGCGCGCTCATGGCGGGCGGACATATCGTAGGTGCCAGCAAAGACGAGGTCGGCGGAGTTCAAAGAAGCTATGAGGCGACACGTGCTTCGAAAAACACGATGGTTCTCACAATCGCGCCGACAATGGCCTGCAACTTTGCGTGCGGCTATTGCTTTCAAGGCCTTCTTAAGCCGACCAAAAAAATGGGGCGCGAGGTACAGGATGCGATCCTGACCTTCATCAAGGCTCAGGAAGGGCTCAAAGGCCTGAGCGTCGTATGGTATGGTGGTGAACCGTTGATGGGGCGTGATTCAATATATCGCCTGTCGGACAGCCTGATCGCATGGTGCGACAAGAACCGGATCTCGTACTCGGCAGGCATCGTCTCGAACGCGTGGTTTCTGGACGCCGAAGTGGCCAGTCAACTGCATGCGCGCCGGGTCAGATGGGTGCAGGTCACAATCGACGGAGATCGCGACACGCACAACCAGATGCGGCCCCTGACTTCGGGCAAGGGGACCTATGACCGGATCATCGAGAATATTGGCGACACGCTCGACAACACACCGATGAATGTCAGCGTCCGGGTCAATGTCGGTCAAAGCAATATCGACCGGGCCAGCGCCATGCTGGATGAATTCGCAGAGCGCGGCTTCGCCCAACGAGGCAGCTTTTACGTCTATTTCTCCGCCATCGAGGCATCCACCCCCGAAAGCGGCACTGCCTTTGACGAAAAAATGGCCAAAGCCGACTTCAACAAGCAAGTGCTTGGCCTTGAAGACAAGGCACGCAAGCTGGGCCTTGCGGGGATCCAGAAAGCACCGGGCGGGTTTTCGGGCATGTGCGTCGCGGCCTCGTCCAACGGGCTTGTCGTGGCTGGCAATGGCGACATCCACAAATGCTGGGAAACCGCCCATGATCCGACCAAACGCGTGGGCACGATCTTTGAACCCGAGAGCATGGTCGACAACATCAACAAGGCAGTCTGGGATGAATGGTCCCCTTTCGACAATCCGGTCTGCAGATCCTGCAAGATACTGCCCATGTGTGGGGGACATTGCGCACATCGTTTCATCTACGGCGACGGCACCGCCCTGCCCTGCCCAAGCTGGAAGTGGAACACGGCCGAATACATCTTTGCCCGCGCCCGGGACCTGGGCGTCGTTGCCGCCGATCAGTGGTTGCCCGATCAGTCGACCATAACTGCCAAGCAATCCGGCGAACGGCATTCGCCCGAAAGCCTGAAGCAGAGCCAGACGCGGGTTCTGGAGAAGGTCAGCGCCAAGACCGGCGAGACCTTCGACATCGACGCCCTCTTCGCCGGCGAGGTCGAGGCCGGTGGCATAGGAAGCGACCGCAATGTTTGACACAACCTCAACGCCAGCGCTGCGGTACCGTACAGATACCGCACGCTTTGACCGATTGGTTGAGGAGGCGTTTTCCGACCCATCGCTGGGGCGCAGGACACGCGACCGTTTGTGGGACAACATCCGGCTCGGCGTTTTCGACGCCCATATGCCAGTAAATCTGCCCGGGTTTGAGCAGATGGACCGCGCCACGGCAGAACGTGCCATGCTGAACATCGTCGACTTCTTTTTCGAGCCGATGGTACTGTCCTCGATGTCGCATTCTCAGCGCCTCGACTACTTCCTGGCAATCGAGGCGAGCATGTCGTTTGAAGGTAAGGCCGGGTTGACCTTTGGCAAGCCTGCGGTGATCGAAACCGTGCATCATTCTGCGATCTTTTCCATTGCAGTAAGCCTCGCGCGGGTCCTAGTGACGACAGAGGGCAAAGCCAGCATGATACTGCTGCACCAATCCGACCGACCCGAACCGCGTCTGGCACAGGTGGCACAAGCGCTCCGTGTTCATCTGGGCATGACATTGCATTTCATACCTTTGAAGGGCGCTTGGTTTCGCAGTCTGGTTGAACTGGCAACGCCAACAAGCGCGGTCTTTTACCTTGCTGACATGCCGCCCATGGCCCGGCCCGAAGGGCGGAACGCCTCTCGGCAAAGGGACTTGGACCTGGTGCCCGATCGCACCGGATCGACGCCTGTCCTGACGACACTTTCGGTCGCTGCCCGCTTGAGCGCCCTTCTGGGTGCAGATCACATTGTTATGGATTTTCCTGACAGCAACAAAATAGCGCTGACCCAAGCCGGAACGGATCCTGAACCGATGCGCTGCCCGCTTGAGGATTGGGTCTTTTGGCCAGCGGTGGAGAAGGCCTGAGACACCGTGCGAAATCTGCGCCACCCGTTTAGACAAACCGCAGTTTCAATTCGATCAAGCGCCACGGCCTAACGCAGGCATGCAAAAGGTGGAGGTGTATTCAGGCACCGTTAGCTCATGTCTCGAGCTTAGAAGACCTCGAATAAACGTCTTAGAAGTCATCGGTTTCTTAAGCATTTGGTTAGTTGAACGGCAAGTGCTCACACAGGCCGCACTCCATCCACGCGTTGGTCCAGTCGCGTTCGAGCGCTGCGGCGACCCAAATCTATACGAAAAGATACACGCCTCGATGCTTCGCAAGAAGCGTCAACTGCGACCATACGATACGTTCGCAAGGCTCTCCTAGACCGCAGCAGCGAATACCTGCCATCTACCGGCTTTGGTCACAGATCGGCCCAGATTGGGTCTGGTTTGCCGTCTTCATGCCCATTTCTGAACACTCTTCTCTGCCACCCAATCGCTAAAGATTTGGCCGCGCCTTCCTGATGTGCCCTTCGAAAACTTGGTGGGATCCGAAACTGTGACTGTAAATATCTACGCCCCAACAGCCTCCGACGCGCTTAGCGCCGATGAACTCGCACTCTACAACCTCATCATGGCGTATCGCGCCACGGCTGGTCTGGATCCCATCCCTCTTTCTGCGGATCTGACCCTGACGGCGGGGCGCCATGTGCTCGACACGGCCTACAATATCTGGGAGCCTGGTCTTGCACTTCCAGCGGGCGCAAACCTGCACAGTTGGTCAGATGCGCCCTATCTGTCGGATCATAGCCTGGCGGCGAACATGTGGAACGCACCAGAGCGCTTGGGAACTGACTACACCAGCAACGGCTTTGAGATCTCGGCCGCAGGTTACGGCAGTGTCGAAGCCGCGCTTGCCGGATGGCAGGGATCCCCGGGTCACGATGCCGTCATCATGAACACGGGAAGCTGGCAAAACTACGATTGGAACGCGATCGGTGTGGGTGTGGAATTTTCCGGCTCCGGTCCGTATGGCGGACGCATCTATCACGTCTGGTTCGGCCGGACCGAAGACAATGATGGCGCGCCCAAAATTCTTGGCACCGCTGCCAACGACACGATGGAAGCCACGACCTTCGCCGACAACATCAATGGATTGGGTGGCGCGGACACGATCAACGGGATGGATGGCAGCGACACCATTAGCGGTGGCGCTGGCAATGACCATTTGACCGGCGGGTCCAGCAATGCCGATTTGCGTGATCTGATCCGCGGCGGCGACGGCAACGATGTGATCAACGGCGGCTTTGGCAATGACGAACTGCGCGGCGACGCTGGCAATGACACGATTGAGGGCGGCTTTGGTGTCGATACTGTTATCGGAGGTACCGGAAATGATGTGCTCACAGGCAGCGCCTATTCGGATCTGATTTTTGGCGGCGACGGCAGCGATTTCATAAATGGCGGCTTTGGCTTTGACCGGGTGAATGGCGGCAACGGCGCGGACCGCTTCTATCACGCAGGTGCCGTCGGCCACGCCGCGGACTGGATCCAGGATTTCGACCCGACGGAAGGGGATGTTCTGCGATACGGTGGCGCAGCCGGGGCGAACGACTTCCAGGTCAACTTCGCGGATACCGAAAACGCAGGCAGCGCCGACATAGATGAAGCCTTCGTGATCTTCCGGCCAACGGGTCAGATCCTCTGGGCTCTGATCGATGGCGCCGCACATGATGAGATCATGCTTCGGATCGGCGGATTGGAGATAGATCTTCTCGCATGACCGCGCGGCATCGACGACCGTCACATCAATGAGAGTTGCAGTATCCAGCCCGCACCGATATTCCGATACGGGGTGATGAAAGGGTATTGGGATGACACGTATTTACGAACTCGAAGGCTTTGGTTTTGAAATCATCGGACCCGACAATGTCGTGCCGGACTTTACGACCTCTGCAACCTTCATCGGTCCAAACGCTGGCGTCTTTGAATATACCGTGCTCGGCAGCGGCACCGACTCGGTCTTCTTCTTCAGCAGCCTGCTTGACACCATCACGGTTGAAGGGGCGGGTCTGGCTGGACCGACGGATGTGGATATCGGCTTTCAGACAGCAAGTGTCTTCAGAGTGGGGTGGTCCGGCGGCACGACCGACGTCCTTGTCCTCGGAACGCCTGCGGGTGCGCAACGACACGCGTTCGTCTTCCGTCTCGATGGAGCATCCCTGGCCAGCATTGATACCCGGGCCGAATTCGACAACTTCGCCGACGGCTTGCTGGACGGAGAAGTGCCGTCAACAGGCAACTTTATCCCGGGCCAGCCCATCGCCCTGAGCGAGGTGCCCTGGTCCTCAATCACAATTGGACCCAAACCCGATCCCGTCATTCAAAACGGAACCGAAGGCGATGATCGACTGGTTGGTGATGACGGCGACGATCGGCTCGATGGTCTTGGCGGGAACGATACGATCATCGGAAAAGACGGGGTGGATACGTTGTTCGGCGGGACCGGCGATGATGAAATCTTCGGGGGCGAAACGGAATTCGACGAACGCGATCTGATCTTTGGCGGGGACGGGAATGACCTCATCAATGCCGGTCACGGCAACGACGAAATTCGCGGGCAGGCCGGGAACGACACGATCGAAGGTGGCTTTGGCGTCGACACCGTCATCGGCAATGAAGGGGATGACGTGCTGACCGGATCGGCCTTTTCAGATCTGATCTTTGGTGGGGACGGCGCGGACTTTATCAATGGCGGCTTCGGCTTTGACCGTGTCAACGGCGGTGGGGGCGCCGACCGCTTTTTCCACATCGGCGTCGCGGGTCACGCAAGCGACTGGATCCAGGATTTCAACGATGCCGAAGGGGATGTCCTGCAATATGGCGCATCCGCTTCGGTAGATGATTTCCAGGTCAATTTTGCAGTGACCGCGAATGCAGGAACTGCAGGCGTTGCCGAAGCCTTTATCATCTACAAGCCGACTGAACAGATCCTCTGGGCCTTGATCGATGGGTCTGAACAGGATTCGATCATGCTTCGGATTGGCGGCAATGAGTTTGACCTGCTAGCCTGACCAGCCAGCAAGAGCACCCTACTCTGCCGCCAGGCGGGAACGTCTTTTGGCAGAGTTTAGTCGGTCAAGAAGTGACTGGCTGAGATAAGCCCACTGCCCTTTTGCAACTGTGCCCTCAACCTGCCAAGTATTCTTATGTACTACGGCCAAGTCAGCGCGCTTTCCGGCAAAGAGCTGGCCGCGGTCCGTCAGGCCCGCAATAGCGGCAGGTGTCGAGGACACCATTGACCATGCTCCGGGCAAGCTTTTGTGCCCCCGATCGACAAGTTGACACACAGCTGAAACCAGCGCCGGATAGTCACCATTCGACACAAGCGCGTTGCATGCGTCCTTTTCAATCAGCGAAAGGCTGGATGGCGCACTGAGATCGCCGCCATGCGCCAAAACATCGGCTGCGGGCATCAGGATAGGGTCCCGCCAGGCGCGCGCGACAAAAGCAGCACCGACGGAGGTTGGGGACTGACAGATCTTCGCACCGATCATCGAGTACCTTTCGCGTACACTGCCATCCGCATCGTTATGGCTACCGTAGCGCACGCCCAGTTGATCGAATATAGTGGCAAGATTGCACAGGTAGCGCGGCACCTCAGCGTCCCTAGATTTCAACTGCCGCACCTCGTCAAAAAGGGCTTCGGGGGATCGACCTGCCTGCTCCGCTTTGCACCGAAACTCGGAGGGCGCGCGCACCCAGAGGTCCAGCAAGTCGTCCACGGTCGTCTGGAACAGAACGGACTGCACGCGAAAAGACCGAACGATATCCACCAATTCGGCTTGATGTGCCATCGTGTGGGTGTCGCATAGCAACTGAACCCGCAAGTCAGTCGCCAATGCGGCGGTCGTTTCAGCATGTGCCGACAGCGCCTCACGCGAGTTTCGGACAATATCGCCCGCATCTTCCCACGACCAGCGTTGGATGACCCATGCTGTGGTGACACCATGTTGAGCGGCCACCAGATCGGTCTCTGCCATAGGCGCATCGCGATCTTGATCAGACCGCGTCTTTGAACAGTTCGGTCCGTGAAGATCCACGATTCCCGGTAAAATCATATGGTCGCTGAGATCGATCTCCGTCGAAACGACATCTTCAACGATGTGTCCGTCGACAATGGACAGCGGCTGCTCCACCATTGTCTGGCCAATCAAAGCGTGTCCCCCGGTCAGCCGGAAAGAAGGCATTGTCAATGACATCGTTTCGCCCGAATTTACACTAATCCGAGGGACTTACCCTGTGGATATGTCAGGGGCATGACACTTCTCCCACTGGTTGATTTCTGGCGTGACAGAGATATCAGGCGAGCTGATACCAAGCAAAGATTGCCCCGGGGGGATGAAATTGCTTCAAATATCACGGCCCCCAAAAGGGCCGCTTTGATGCAGAGCTAGTAGCGCATGGGACAACGCCGACAAAAATGTGGTCCGGCGCTGCAGGCTTAATCGTCGTTGGAAACCTTCGGCTGCGTATTGATACCCAACATGTAGCCAATATCGAATGACTTGCCGCCACTTGCCTCGGATGTCGCCCCGCCCGTTACCGCACGCTCTGATTGCATCAACATGTAAACACAAAGTCCAAGTGCCAGAAGCGACAATATGATTCCGATAGCCACGATATTCTCCTTAGTTTGACGATTATGCCAGCACGCCCATCAGCAGCCCGGCTGAATTCTATTATAGCTTGATTTACCCTCGGCGCGAAGACCGATCAGGCAATGCAAAAATACATGGTTGCCCTATGGTGATCCAGCAAGGGCATATGGTCAAATACACAGGGCAAAATTCCGGCAAAATCACGGAAAATTCAGGTTAGCCGACTTTATCTGCTACGAATTGAACCATATCGAAATGGTCAAAGCGGACCAGTGCCAGCAAGCGGATGCCGAGACATCTGGATAAAGCGGCCATCCGCCCGTTCACCCAAGACGGTGAGCGCATCGATATCGAAAGAGTTGAGAGAAAGATTTGCCAACGCGCAGGACAGCGCAGCGTTCGCATCACTGATCATTGCGTCGGTCAAGGGCCCGGTAAGCGTCAAATGAAACCGAAATTCGTCCATCACAAAAGGATATCCCCAGCGGGCAAGATTTGCGTCCTGTTGAGGGGTCAATCGCGTTGATCTCCGTCGCGCAAACTCTTCCTCCGTCAGTGGGGCACGAAAGTGGTCCAGTTTGCTGACAACTTCGCTCGCAAGATGATTAAGAGCCGAAACATCGCCAGCAGGCATCAGCGCCAGAAATCGGCCAAGCCGGGCCAGTTGCAAACCTTTGTGCAAACGCACTGATCTAAGATTGGCCGCAAGCCGACCGACGGCATCCTCCAGAGCCGAGACCTCGCATCCGTTCGCCAATCGGAAAGGTGGTTTTATCGTTCCGTGAAACCCGTACTTGCGTGGGCGGTCGGTGATTTTTTGCAGATCAATACCGACGGCAGCAAGATGTTCGACCAAGTGTCCCCGCGCGCTATCCCAGCCAAGCCAAGCGGCGCCAAACTCTGCCAACGCGGTCCCCGGTGCGGGCGTGTAATAGACTGCATAGCGTTCAAACATGCGGCGTCTTCATCTGATCATTTGTCCTGCGCAGACTTGCCGTCGCATATCGATTGAAGTGCGTCCCACTCCACTGGGCGCAAGGCAGATCTTGTGTATCCCTGCGATGTGGCAAAGTCCCGTGCCGCCTGCGCCCTAATGCGCGTTTGTGGATGGGTCGCGAAGTAAGACGGCAGTTCCGGCCCCGACCTTTCAATCTTACCCAGATTGTCAAAGAACTTCGCCATGCCTTCGGCGCTAATCCCCGCATTGTTGATCATTTCGAGGGCATAGCGGTCCGCCTTGGCTTCGGCGTCGCGTGTGTAGGAGGCGTTCAACATCAAGTCAGTCGCGACCAGCACGGCAGTGCCACCCGCGAAATCGCCAAGGACCATGGACAATAGCCCAGCTGAGCCCGAAGCGCGCAACGCGTTGCGTGTCGTATCACGATTTTCAACATGCCCGATCTCATGCGCAAGGACGGCTGCCACCTGATCAGGATGGTCCGCGTTCTTGAGAAGTCCCTTTGTCAGAACAATCTGGCCGCCCGGAGCCGCGAAGGCGTTCACAAGCGGATGATTGAAGACAACCACGTTCAGATCATAGTCGACGTCTGTTCCGGATTTCAGCCGGTCGGTCATGCTGGCCAGTGCCGCATCCCCGTCCGGTGTCGAGCAAACCAACCCACCTGGGCTCTGCCCACCAAAGGCACGTTCCATCTGCCGGACGACGCTTTGCCCGTAGGCAACCTCGCTTTCGATAGGGATCATGACGGCCAACGTGTCCGCCATGCGGGGCAGGATGACGACTAGCATGATGACCAGCGCTGCGATGGCCCCCACCGCCCTGACCGCAATCCTGCGCGCCGTGCCAGGTGCACGATCCACCCGGTAAAGCGAGGGACAAAGGCTTTTGAGATCGCGTACCATCTCGCCTTCGGAGACAGTCAGTCGCGCCGTGGTGATCAGAGCAGAATCCAGCGCTATATCAGTGCGCAGAGACAGGACAAGCTGGTCTGGCCGCGCATGATCCGCCAAGGCACGAATGGCATCCAACGGCCAATACTGAGAACCCATCGGCAGGTCTGGATGCGTGATACGTAATGTCTGGGCCGCCCGGTCGATGCGCAGATCGACATCCAGTCGCTTGCCGGTCTCTCCATCAAAAAAGCGGCCCTCGGACATGTCAGATCGCGCCACCTATGTCCAAAGCATCTGCAAAGCCTTCCGCATCTGCACTGGTGTCCGCAACACGCTGCCGGATGTTGTCTAGATGTTCCGTGTGAAAGGCACTCGTGTTGCTCACCATATGTCCGATGATCGGTTGGTTGATGACAACCAAAGCCAGACCGCCCAAGACAAGAAGTAGCGCAACGTACAACGCGGTCATAACGGCGATTGCGAAGACTGGTATCTCGCCCCCCGACATTTCTGACTGCATAAAGAACACAGATCCGGCGATAAGGGCTCCAAAAACTCCTAACACAACCATGGAAAGCACACCGCCGATGACAATCTGAATGATCACGAACCCGGTTCTGGATTGCGCCTCAAACGTCACAACACCGTCAAGCACCTTATTGCTGGTAAGATAATTGAACGCATAAATCCTGTAGTAGACGAAGCCGATCATCAACCAGATGTAGCCAACGGCAAGCGATGCGCCTGCAAGCAGCATGAGTTCAAGGGCAGCACCAACCCCGGCGCCGACAATCAGCACCAGCAAACCATAAAGCACGTGCTTCAGGCCGGGATAAAGGCTTTGCCAGCGTCCATGCTGAACAAACTTCGCGTCACCAAACCAGCTGCGGTCAGCCATGTACTTCTCGAGTTTGAAGGTGGCGAGAGGTTGGAGAATACCCAGGCTCAGCGCCACTAGGATGTAGTAACCGATGGCCCGAAACGCGTAGGCCCACGCGCCCTTCTCCATCCCAAAGCGGATGCTGCGCCACCGTGTGCGCGCCATTTTGTATCGGCGCGCGCGATATTGCGCAAACATCAAGAGCGGCACGACGGCAAGGAATGTAATCGAAAAGCCAAGGCCTTGCAGCGCGATCTGGGCTGGTGTCGCCTCGTCCGGGTCAACGAAGAGATTGAGACCCAGATAGAACAGCACCATCTGCACGACGCCGAGGTAGATCGCCAGCACAACGATCGCGATCAGAAAGCCAAGAAACTTCTCAAGACCGGTTCCTGTGTATTCGAAACTATCATTGTCCGCGCTGACCGAGGACCAGACGTATTTCCGGATGCGCGTCTTTGCCCAAAATCGATAAATCCCCAGGGTGATCAACGTTAGAAAAGCCGTTTTCAAATAGAGCGTAAAAAGCGGCCAGCCCTTGCCAAAATACTTCGCGTGAATTGTGTCTGGTGTCATACCTTTTGTCCCTCAGTACTTTAAAACTCGGTTCTTATGCGTTGTTCATGAAGCCCCGTTAAAGCGGTTGTCGCGTGGGAAGCCCCGAGGGGCCATTCGGCCAGAGCTCGCACGCTTCCCAACCCATTCGTCGAGGTCTGTTTCGGTCCGTCGCCGACCTGCCGGATCCAGCCAACTGAGACCTTCCGAACGAGTGAACGTGGTCGCGTCGCTCAGGCCGCCGTCCTTGTATTTCTGAAGCCTGACCCCTTTTCCTCGCCCCATTTCGGGCAACTCATCAAGGCCAAAAACCAGCACTTTCCGGTTCTCACCCACGACGGCAACGCTGTCTCCATCCACAGGTTTACACACAGCCGCACGAACGTCGCCTCGCACATTTAGCACCTGTTTTCCGCTTCTGGTTTGCGCGATAACATCCTCTTCTGTCACCACAAAGCCATCACCTGCCGACGATGCAACGAGCAACTTGCGCCCGGCCCTGTGGGCGAAAGTGCTTACGATATCGGCCTCGTTCGGCAGGTCGACCATAAGGCGGACAGGCTCACCCATGCCACGTCCGCCCGGCAGGTTTGATGCGCTTACGGTGTAGAACCGCCCGTTCGATCCGAAGAGAACCAACCGATCCGTCGTCTCTGCGTGGAAGATAAAGCGCGGCCCGTCACCGTCCTTGAACTTCAGTTCGCGCCCAAGATCGATATGCCCGGTCATCGCCCGGACCCAACCCATCTGGCTGAACACGATGGTAATCGGCTCGCGTTCGATCATGGCCTCAAGCGGCACCTCTTCGATCTCGGCAGCTTCGGCAAAAGTGGTGCGGCGCGCGCCTCCTTCATAATTCTTGCCGAATTTCTTCTTCACCTCGCGCAACTGATCTGAGATGGTCGCCCATTGCAGGCTTTCATTGTCCAACAAATCCTCGAGGCCTGCGCGTTCCTCCATCAGCTTGGATTGTTCGCGCAGAAGCTCCATCTCTTCCAAACGCCGCAGCGACCGCAGACGCATGTTCAGGATAGCTTCGACCTGCACCTCGCTCAGTTCACCGTCCCCTTCTGCGGGCGTCACATAGTCGACCTCGCTCATGGCGCGGGAATGGTGCTTTGACCAGTCCTCGCGCATTAGTGCGGTCTTAGGATCTTCGTCGTACCGGATGATGTCGATCACCCGATCGAGGTTCAAGAAGGCTACGATCAACCCTTCCAGCACCTCGAGCCGGTGGTCGATCTTTTCCATCCGGTGCTCGCTGCGCCGGATCAGCACCTCGCGCCGGAAATCGAGGAAAGCGCTCAGCACTTCCTTCATGCTGCAGACCTTTGGGGTTACCCCGTCGATCAGCACATTCATATTCAGCGAAAACCGTACTTCGAGATCAGAGTTCCGGTACAGCATCCCCATCATCACATCCGGATCCACATTCTTAGTCCGGGGTTCGAGGATTAAGCGAATGTCGTCAGCACTTTCATCTCGCACATCTGCCAGAATAGGGATCTTCTTGGTCTGGATCAGTTCCGCCAGCTTTTCGATCAGCTTTGATTTCTGGACCTGATAGGGGATCTCGGTGACGACAATCTGCCACTGGCCACGACCCAGATCTTCGACCTCGTAGCGACAGCGCAGACGGAAGCCGCCTTTGCCCGTTCGATAGGCCTGCGCGATCGCCTCTGGCGGTTCGACGATGATGCCACCCGTAGGGAAATCAGGGCCCGGCACATAATTCAAAAGCGTATCGTCCCGCGCATCCGGTGTCTTGATCAGATGCAGGCAGGCATCAACAAGCTCCGCGACATTGTGGGGCGGAATATTGGTCGCCATTCCCACCGCAATACCGGCCGCGCCGTTGGCCAAGAGGTTCGGAAAGGTCGCCGGCAGGACGGCAGGCTCCTCAAGCCGACCGTCATAATTGTCGCGAAAATCGACGGCGTTTTCGTCAAGACCTTCCAGCAAGGCTTCGGCAACGATCGTCATACGCGCCTCCGTGTAGCGCGAAGCTGCCGGATTGTCGCCGTCGATGTTGCCAAAGTTGCCTTGTCCATCCACCAGCGGATACCGGACGTTGAAATCCTGGGCGAGACGGGCCATAGCATCGTAGATTGCTGCGTCCCCGTGCGGGTGAAAATCCCCCATCGTGTCGCCGCTGATCTTGGCCGATTTAAGGAACTTCCCGCTGGGTGCCAGCCGCAACCGGTGCATCGCGTAGATGATCCGGCGATGCACCGGTTTAAGCCCATCGCGAGCATCGGGCAAAGCCCGATGCATGATCGTCGAAAGCGCATAGGTCAGGTACCGCTCGCCCAAGGCACGGCGGAGCGGTTCGCTCAGATCCATTTCTGGTATGTCTGCTTCGTCCGACATCTCATCTTCTGTAACGGGGCCACATGGCACGAACAAGGCATCATCAGGCGCCTAAAACGCTGCGTCGCGATCAAGAGTCACAGCAGCGCCACGCCAGAAACCTTTCAGCACAGTTTTGCGTTTAATTGTGCAGTGGCTGGTCTGATCTGATAAAAGCGTGGTGGGTGTGCTCAAAGTGGATTCGGGGAGCGTGTTGTGCGGTTTGTAATTGTTGGTTTTCTCTTTCTGGCACTCGTTTTTTTTGAGATGAGTGGAGGCACTGATTTCGACCCGCGCGAAACACTGGCCTCCCGCATTGATGGTCCCCTGCCCAGCGAGGCCACCATCGAAGAAGACATGACGGAAGAGATTGAGGTGTCGCGCATCTCTCTTGACCTGACATCCATGAACGAGGTGCTTCTGACCCGCACCAATGCGCGTCTTCGTACGATCGCAGCGCGGCAGCGACGCAATGAGCCGCAACCGATCCCCGCAATCAACCGGGCCGTTGCGCCTGAGACAATATTAAAACCTCGACTGACCGGACAGGCGATCATTACGCCAGTCGTTTTCGGTCGCAGTGCCGCTGATCAGGACGCACCCAACACGAATAGCGCCGCCAGTGAAACGACCGCCGATGTCGACAACAGTCAAATTGCTCGCGTCACCGGGACATCCGTCAACGTCCGCAGCGGCCCTGGAACAGACTACGAAGTTGTCGATCAGCTCAGGAAAGGTGACCGGGTCATCGTTTTGGAGGACACCGGAACCGGTTGGGTCCGGCTGCGCCCGGCTGATGGCGGACGTGAGGGCTGGATGGCCGACTTTCTTCTGACCCTCGGCTGATTGCAATTCCGTCCAAAGCCGCTATCTCCCGCCATCAGCAGGACAGAAAATGGCAGAAAAGACGATACTCATCACGGGATGCTCGTCGGGCATCGGCTATGCCTGTGCGGAGGGCCTGCGAGATCGTGGATGGAGAGTCTTTGCGTCTTGCCGCCTGGCGGAGGATTGCGAAAGACTTCGTGACATGGGATTCAATGCCCCCCGGATCGACTATACCGATCCCGCCAGTATCTCCTCGGGCCTTGCAACGGTGCTGTCCGAGACCGGTGGCACGATTGATGCACTCTTTAACAACGGTGCGCACGGGACACCGGGCGCTGTCGAGGATCTGCCGACAGATGCGTTGCGCGCCATATTCGAGGCAAACTTCTTCGGATGGCATGATCTGACCCGTCAGGTGATCCCGATAATGAGGAAACAGGGTCAGGGGCGTATCATCCAGTGCTCGTCCGTTCTGGGGTTTGTCACCATGCCCTGGCGTGGTGCCTACAGTTCGACCAAGTTCGCTCTGGAAGGTCTGACAGATACGATGCGCATCGAAATGCGGGATACAGGTATCCACATCGTATTGATTGAACCAGGCCCCGTGACCAGCAAGATCCGCAAAAACTCCATCCCGCATTTTGAGCGGTGGATCGATTGGCGCGCATCCCCCAGACAGCCGCAGTATGAAGCGAAACTTCTCAAGCGGCTCTATGAAACTAAAGAAAAACCTGATCGCTTCGAACTTCCCCCACAGGCCGTGTTGGAAAAGCTGATCCACGCGCTTGAAAGCCCCAAACCACGCCCCCGTTACTTCGTGACGACGCCGACATATATTATGTCTGCGCTTCGCAGATTGCTGCCGACACGCGCGCTTGATGCGATCATTGCACTTGGTTAAAGCCATTCGCCTTTCCCGTCCAAGACCCTACATCATGGCGCCAAATACCGACTGAAGGACATCTCATGGCTGACGATCTGCTGTTTTATCTTGTTTTGCTCGCCTGTTTCGCGGTCGTGGTCGTTCTGATGCTCGGTTTGGGCGGCTTCGCTAAGGGCAGCGGTTGGGCACAGAAGAACTCCAACAAGCTGATGCGCTACCGTCTTGGCGCTCAGTTTGTTGCGGTGCTGCTGATTGTCCTTGTCATTGTACTAAGAAGAAACGGAGGCTAGGCGCATGGTCGTTCTCAATAAGATCTACACAAAAACCGGTGACGCGGGCGAAACCGCATTGGGCAACGGCGCACGTGTCGCCAAACACGCCATGCGGGTCACAGCCTACGGCACGGCGGATGAACTGAATTGCTTTGTCGGCGTCGCACGGCTGGAGGCGGACGGGGATGTCGACACAGCCCTCAGTCGCATTCAGAACGACCTTTTCGATTTGGGGGCCGATCTTTGTCGTCCTGACATGGAAAAGGACGCCGAAGCCGAATATCCACCGTTGCGCATGACCGAAGCACAAGTCGACCGGCTGGAGGCGGAAATCGACGCGATGAACGACCAGCTTGACCCCCTGCGCAGTTTCATCCTGCCGGGTGGATCAAAACTGTCGGCACATCTGCATGTCTGCCGAACTGTTGCGCGCAGGGCCGAACGCCTGTCGGTGGAGCTTGCCACGATGGAGGCGGTCAACCCGGCTGCGGTAAAGTATCTCAACCGGCTCAGCGACTGGTTTTTTGTCGCCGCGAGGATCGCCAACGAGAATGGCAAGACAGACGTTCTTTGGGTGCCAGGCGCCAACCGATAAGGTCGCAGGATTTCGTGTTCAGCCACCTCTGCAAGCGGACATGGAAGAGCCGGAACGACACGCGAATGAGACCTATAGGCGCATTATGACCCCAAAACGCGGCGTCGTTGGGCCAAGACGTGACGATTTTACCCTGTTTCGACCGCGCAGCCTTCGCTAAACCAACGCAGAACCAAGAGTGTGGGACAGACCCGAGCGAGTCGGGAATTTAGGAGAGGAACGCTTATGAAGGTGTTGGTACCCGTCAAACGCGTGATTGACTACAACGTGAAAGTTCGCGTCAAAGCGGATGGCAGCGGTGTCGATCTGGCCAACGTGAAGATGTCGATGAACCCCTTCGACGAGATTGCCGTCGAACAGGCCATCCGCTTGAAAGAAGCCGGGCAGGCCGATGAGGTTGTCGCCGTGTCGATCGGGGTCAAGCAGTCGCAGGAAACACTGCGCACGGCTTTGGCAATGGGTGCGGATCGAGCCATCCTCGTGATCGCTACCGATGATGTACACAATGACGTCGAACCGCTGACCGTGGCGAAGATCCTCGCCAAGGTGGTCGAAGAGGAACAGCCTGGCCTGGTTCTTTGCGGCAAGCAGGCGATTGACAATGACATGAATGCCACCGGCCAGATGCTGTCCGCCCTCATGGGCTGGAGCCAGGCCACCTTCGCTTCCGAGGTCGAGATCGAAGGGGACAAGGCAAATGTCACACGTGAGGTTGACGGCGGCTTGCAGACGATCAGCGTCAACATGCCAACCGTGATCACGGTCGACTTGCGCCTGAATGAACCGCGGTATGCGTCGCTGCCGAACATCATGAAAGCGAAGAAGAAACCGCTGGATGAGAAGACGGCGGCAGACTACGGCGTCGAAGCGACCCCTCGACTTGAGATCGTGAAAACGGAAGAGCCAGCAGCGCGCGCGGCTGGGATCAAGGTGGGCTCGGTCGACGAGCTTGTGTCGAAACTAAAGGAAGCAGGAGCCGTCTGATGTCAGTTCTTCTTTTGGGCGAAGTGAATGATGGTGAGCTGTCGATGGACGCCACCGCAAAGGCTGTGACAGCGGCGGCTAAATTGGGTGATGTGACTGTCCTTTGCGCTGGTGCAAATGCTTCAGCAGCAGGCGCATCGGCTGCCACGCTGGACGGCGTTGCAAAGGTGCTTGTTGCCGAAGACGCAACGCTGGGCCACCGCTTGGCGGAAGCGACAGCGGCACTCATCGTCAATCTGGCGGGCGACTACGAACACATCGTGGCCCCTGCCACAACGGACGCAAAGAATGTCATGCCGCGGGTTGCCGCACTTTTGGACGTCATGGTGATTTCAGACGCATCCGGGGTGGTTGATGGCAGCACCTTTGAACGTCCGATTTATGCCGGCAACGCCATCCAAACGATCAAGTCTTCGGATGCCAAAAAGGTCGTGACATTCCGGACATCGACATTTGACGCAGCTGCTACGGGCAATTCCGCTCCGGTCGAGACTGTCAGCGCTGCTGCAGATCCAGGCCTGTCTGCATGGGTCGAAGATAAGGTGGCAGAAAGTGACCGTCCCGAACTGACCTCGGCCGGTGTGGTCGTATCCGGCGGCCGCGGTGTCGGCTCCGAGGACGATTTCAACCTGATCGAAAAGCTCGCGGATAAGCTTGGTGCAGCAGTTGGTGCCTCGCGTGCGGCGGTGGATTCAGGCTATGCCCCGAACGACTGGCAAGTTGGCCAAACTGGCAAAGTTGTTGCACCAGAGCTGTATGTGGCTGTTGGTATCTCGGGTGCCATTCAACACCTGGCAGGCATGAAGGACAGCAAGGTCATCGTCGCCATCAACAAGGACGAAGAGGCTCCGATCTTCCAAGTGGCAGATTACGGTCTTGTTGCCGATCTCTTTGACGCGGTGCCAGAGCTGATCGAAAAGCTCTGATCATAACATAGCCTTACGTGAAGGCCCGCTTCTATCAGCGGGCCTTTTGCACTATAAGATCCGCTTTAACGTATCCGCGACGACCTGTGCGATTTCCGCATGGGCATCCGAACCGAGCATCGTCTTGGCGATGTCGGCTTCCATCTCCGAAAAAACCATCCCGTCAGTATCCGCTGCCAGTCCCGCTGGCTTTGGCGCCAGCTCAATCACGGCCGAGGCCAGCGGTCGAAAATCTTCGATCATGTCCTTCGTCAAAAACCAAGGATCACGCCCTTCTGGCTTTGCAGCGTGTTCAGCGACCGGATCAGCGATGTGCAGCAGGATGGTCTTACCCGGGATTTGCCCAAACAACATCCTCATCCGAGATCGCCAGGTGTCCTGTAGCTCCTCGACCACGATGTCAAACTGATCGGGCGCGGCAGAATGAATGTGCGTCAGAAGATGCTTGGTGAAATTGAAATCTGCGAAGTCAAGCTCATCGTAGATCGTACCCATAAGCTTTGACGGTCGCAGGAAGCGATCATTTCTGCGGGGGTGGACTGAGTACAGCCTGTTGCTCAGATTGCGCGGGCTCAATGTCTGAATGACCGTGACCTCTGCCCGCGAGACCACTTCACGTAAGAAGGGATCGTTTAGAAAAACATCCACACCGGCATTGTCGCAACCGAAGTTGACGCAAACCTTGTCGAGGATGTCTTCGACCCGATCGGGAAAGGGACGTCCGATGAACTTCCCGTATGTCTCCGTACCGCCCAGAAAAGCGACGAACGGCTTATCGAGATTACGGCGCGGACCCCGGAACATGACGTTCGAATTTTCATATTTGCACGGCATGTAATCGATACCGCGTTCCAGCAAAGCATCAAAGCTCATCTTCACCACCCATTTTTCACCCGAGGAGCAGCATGTCAGAGAGAAATTTAATAACTCCTAACGCTGCCTGATGGGGCCTTGCAGGTGGGGATCAGGTGGCCTTAAGGTGCGGTCAAATGGGCTGGAGTTGCGGTGGATGGATATTGCGAAAGTGGGCATTGTCGGCGCCGGACAGATGGGCAACGGCATCGCGCATGTCATGGCCCTGGCAGGCTACAACGTTCTTCTAAATGACGTCAGCGACGATGCGCTCAAAGCCGCAGTTTCGCTGATCGACAAGAACCTCGACCGACAAGTGAGCCGCGACAAAATAAGCGCCGATGAAAAACATGCAGCCTTGTCCCGCATCCGCACCACCGGCACCCTGACAGAGCTTGGAAACAGCGATCTGGTCATCGAAGCCGCGACGGAACGCGAGACAATCAAACAAGCCATTTTCGAAGATCTGCTGCCGCATCTGCAACCGCATACCATCCTGACCTCGAACACCTCTTCGATCTCGATCACGCGGCTTGCCAGCCGGACGGATCGGCCAGAAAAGTTCATGGGGTTTCATTTCATGAATCCGGTTCCTGTAATGCAACTGGTTGAACTTATTCGCGGAATCGCCACCAATGAGGAAACCTACAAATCCTGCAAGTCCGTGGTCGATCGCCTTGGCAAGACCGCAGCCAGTGCAGAGGATTTCCCAGCCTTCATCGTCAACCGGATCCTGATGCCGATGATCAACGAGGCTGTCTATACGCTTTATGAAGGGGTGGGCAGCGTGCGATCGATCGACAGCTCCATGAAGCTGGGCGCCAATCACCCGATGGGTCCGTTGGAGTTGGCCGACTTCATCGGCTTGGACACGTGTCTTGCGATCATGAACGTGTTGCATGACGGGCTGGCGGACACAAAGTATCGCCCCTGCCCGCTTTTGACAAAGTATGTTGAGGCCGGCTGGCTGGGCCGGAAATCGCAACGCGGATTTTATGACTACCGTGGCGAGATACCCGTCCCGACAAGGTAGTCATCGGCACGACGGTCGACCTCGTAATCGCTAAAATACTCAGAAAATCGATGTCTGTATTCTGTCGGTATCGCTTCGGTCCGGCACGAAGGGCACCTATGATACGGTGGAGTCAGTCTTCAAGCGACAGAGTATGTTCCCGAAGCCAGGACATGAACCCGCGAGGGTCATCGGCGAAACTTTCGATCTTGGCCGGATCAATCGGGTCACCGACGATCGGACCCTGCGGTTTGTTGAGCGAATAGACGATCTCGTGCAGAAGCAGACCCTGCCGCATGATCGGAGAAAGCTTGTTTGCGATCTGATATGCCCTGCTGTTCTGACCCGGAAACTTCATTGGCACCACCGTCGCGCCGGACCGACGGATCAACTTGGCAGTGAAGACGTTCCACTCACCCTCAATGGCAGGACCGAACCAAGTCTCGGACGAGGCCACAACGCCTGAGGGGAACAACGACACAACACCCCCGTTGCGCAAATGCTCCATCGCCTTGGCCCGCATTTCCACGCCCTTGCGCTGCGCATCTTGATCATGTGGAAAGGGCACTGGGATCATGTAGCTGCCCGCGACCTCATCGATTACAGTCAGAAGCGAGCGTGTCAGAATGCGGTAATCGGGCCGAACGCGCCCGATCAGATCCGCAAAGATCATGCCATCGACCATCCCGTGCGGGTGGTTTGCGACGACGATCACCGGCCCTTCACCGGGGATCCGCTCGAGCTGATGCTGCGGTGTGGTCAGGTCTATGCCCATCACGTCTAGGCAAGCCCGCCAGAACGCCTGACCCTGCGGGGCGCCCTGACGTTCGAATTTCCGGATCAGCCGCAGAATGGTCAGCTTTCCGGTGAAGGCTTCCATAATCCTGATGATCGATGCTTTAACCGGATCATCGAACGTGGACGCGTAGCTGAGGCTGCGTCGGTCATATTTGGTGAATGTGACCGGTTCGGAGGTCGCCCCCATGACATCTTGTGAGCTGTCTACCAAGGCTCGCGCATCTTTCGCTGTGTTGGCCCGACGGGTCAGACCGTTTCCCCAAATCTGTCCGCAATCAGCGTCTCTACCGCCGCTGCCAGAGCTTCCGCATCGGGGCCGTTTGTTTCGATATCGATAAATGTTCCTCTTTCCGCTGCCAACATCAAAAGTCCCATTATGCTGTCGCCTGATGCAGACATACCATCCTTGCTAACCTCACAGGTGGCGTCAAATGCCTCGACGACCTCTACGAATTTGGCGGATGCACGGGCATGAAGCCCCTTTTCATTTACGATCTGAACTTTTCGCTGGGTCATGTATCTTCGTCTTCAGGCGCCGGGTCTTTCTGGATGGCCGGGTCAGCGCTGATATTCTGGCTGTTGATGTACTTCTTCCCCGCATCAAGTGCATCTCGAACGGCGTCCGGAACTGACTTATGGCGGCTTTTGGCCAGTTTAAGAAGCATGGGCAGGTTGGCCCCGTAAAGAATGCGCCTGTTCGGGGGCTTGCATGCCATTAAACTGAGGTTCGATGGTGAGCCACCGAAAAGGTCCGTCACCAGAACAACCCCGGCCCCGGTATCGACGCCGTCGGCGGCGCGGCAGATCTCGGCCTCTTTGGCTTTTCGGTCATGGTTGGCTTCGATCGCAATGGCTTTCATGCCGGGCTGCTTGCCCACCACATGTTCGATCGCAGCAAGATATTCGCCCGCCAGACCCCCATGTGCCACAATCACTATACCAATCACCCGGCACCCTCGTTTCGCTTGTGGCGATCCAGTTCACGATGCCTAGTTGACACCTGCCAGCCAGCCTCTGCAAGGGCTGTCGACAAGGTTTCCGCCATGGCAACCGACCGATGTTGCCCCCCGGTACACCCAAAGGCGACGGAAAGGTGCGACTTTCCCTCTTCCCGATGTGCGGGCAGCAGGAACAGCAGAAGATCTCTGATCTTGGTTTCGAACGCCTGCGCCCGTGGATCCGTCGCGATGTGGTCACGTACCGCCGCATCCTGCCCTGTAAGGCTTCGCAAGGCAGGCTCCCAGTATGGGTTTTTCAGAAACCGGCAATCAAAGACCATGTCGACCGATCGCGGCAGGCCCCGTTTGTAGGAAAAGCTTTGGATCGACACGGCAAGAGTGGTGGCCGCTTCCGGGGCGAACCAGTGTTCGACCTCGGCGCGCAGTTGATGCACGTTCAGAGCTGTGGTGTCGATCAGCACATCAGCGCGGGCCTTGAGAGGGTTGAGCAGTTGCAATTCGCGTTGAATGCCCGCCTCAACCCGGTCCTCTTCCGCTAGGGGGTGCCTGCGTCGGGTTTCTGAGAAGCGCTGGAGCAGCACATCTGTCGCACAATCGAGGTACAGCAATTCTGGCACCAGGCCGGGCACTCCCGCGATCTGACCAAGGGCGTCGGTTACGGCCGTGATCGAAAAATGACGGTTGCGAGGGTCCATACCCAAGGCCAGGGGGCGGTCGGTTGCAGGATCTTCCAACAAAGGACGGATCAGGCGCAGCGGCATATTGTCGATGGTTTCGTAGCCCAGATCCTCAAGCACGCGGATCGCACTGGACCTGCCGGCGCCCGAGGGGCCGGTGACAAGCACAAGGCGGCGTGCGGGGCTGTCGGGGCTTCGGTCTTTCATGTTGGATCTGTCCTGCCTGCCGTTAGATATTGCAAGAGAGCGGCAGGCCAAGCGGAATTCTCGACTTTGTGTAGAAGAGGCAAGGCCACATCCAAAACGCTTCGATGGCGCAGCGGTGGAAAACGGGCGGCTTCGGTCTGGTCCAGATCAATGATAACTGATAAGGCCGTCGGCCCGGCAGCAGTCGCGCGCAGGATACCAATGCCGCGGGCCTCAATCACACCGCTGATGCTGGTTGGCACGCTGGCAATCAGTCTGTCGCCGTCCCTTTCAATCTGGGTGCGATCATCCGAAACAAGCTGCGCACCGAGCGCTATGAGTTGCAGTGCGAGTGAGGATTTTCCGCTGCCAGAGGCACCAGAGATCAACGCCCCCTGCCCGGCCGCTGCGATGGTCGTGGCATGCAGGATCAGCGGTGATGTGGACATGTCCTAGACCGGCAGACCCACAACAAAACGTGCGCCCAAAGGCTCTGATCCGGCATCCGCATCGGTGGGCCGGATGTTTTCGGCCCAGATCACACCGCCATGCGCCTCAACGATCTGCTTGGAGATGGCCAGACCGAGGCCGGAATTGTTCCCGAAATGCTCCTGCGGTCGTTCGCTGTAGAAGCGTTTGAAGATTTTGGTAATCGCTTCTTCCGGGATACCGGGACCTGTATCTTCGACCACGATCAGCACGCGGTTCTGGCGCTTGCGAACCCAGACCCGGATCGCGTCCCCTTCGCCGCAGAAGGACGTGGCGTTGGTGATCAGATTGACGAAGACCTGCGCCAGTCTCGCTTCAAGCCCTGTGATGCTGATATGTTCATTCGGCAGGTCGATGATAAACTCAACGCCTTTGTTGTCAGCCTCCTCACCCAAGTAACGCGACAGGTTCTCGATCATCTTGAGGAGATCGAAGGGTTCTTCATCTTCCTTGACCAACTCCGCATCCAGGCGCGAGGCATTGGCGATGTCGCTGACCAGCCGGTCCATGCGCCGTACGTCATGTTCGATAACGTCTAGCAGCTTGCCGCGCTGCTCGTCCCTTTTGACGACCCGCATCGTGCCGACAGCAGACCGCAGCGAGGCCAGAGGGTTCTTGATCTCATGCGCCACGTCGGCGGCGAACTGTTCGTTGCCATCGATCCGGTTATAGAGAGCCGAGATCATCCCGCGAAGCGCCCCGGACAACCGCCCGATCTCATCCGGTCGCGCAGTCAGGTCAGGGATCCTGATGCGACCGGGATTGTTCATCTTGCGGGTGTTGCGATCCCGTCCCAGTTCGGCAGCAGCGGCCAGATCGGCCAAGGGGTTCGCGATTGTCGAGGCCAGCACGAGGCTGAGGCCAACCGACACAAGCGTCGCGATGACAAACATCTGAAGCACGCGCTCGCGTTCTCCGCGCACCAGCTTGTCTATCTCACCATTGGCCGATGTCACTGCGACGACCCCGACCGGCGTCTGGCCATTCATCACAGGGGTCAAAACCTGAAAAAACGTATTGCCGGCGGCGTCGACCACATCGCGTACCTGCGTTTCTCCGGCAAGGGCGGCAGGAACGAGGGTCTTTAAGCGATCCGCCATGGAAACAGGCACCGGCACTGCGCCGGTTCCTGCGAAAGGTGCCGAGATGCGCTCCCAGAGCCAATTCAGGCCATCCGTCAGCAGGGTCTTGCTGCCACCAGCGGCATCGGCGACTTGCTGCGCTGTCTGTTCGCCAACGCGGGTAGCAACAAGCACCGGGCGTCGGTCAAAGACGAAAACCTCGATCCCGTTCCGCAGGTCGAGATTGTTCAGCGTCAGATCAACATCCACACCATAGCCCGTCGCCAGGTTAATGGGCGCGCCACTGGGCAACTGCGCCTCGATCACGTCCGAGATCAACTCTGCCTCGCTGACCAGAGATGAAATCCGCTGGATAGCCAGACTGTCGCGCGTCGAGTTCAGGTAGAGGATACCCGCAACCAGAATGTTCAAAGCGATCAAGTTGAAGGTGATAATCTTCCGCGTCAGCGGAGAAGAGCGGAGTGCAAAGAGGCCCCTGCGCTGGCGCGGGGCAACGATCTCTCCGTTGGCCGCACTGTCAGGTGTGACCCAGTCCTCTCCGAGGACAACGTCGCCCATGCGCGACGGCTCTTGGGTGGTGTCCCTCACCGGCCAACCCTTTGTGGCGGGGCAGAAGGCCCCTGACCTGATTGCGAAGCGATGCGCCCATTGTTTAATCGCCGGGCACTGCGCCTCTCATCTGTTTGCGGGGCAATGCCC
This sequence comes from uncultured Shimia sp., assembly GCA_937897325.1. Taxonomy (GTDB): domain Bacteria; phylum Pseudomonadota; class Alphaproteobacteria; order Rhodobacterales; family Rhodobacteraceae; genus CALCOY01. Next base: position 127,395 of record CALCOY010000023.1, on the reverse strand, counting down.
CAACGGATCATTCTTCGTTATAACGATACCCGATACCGTACAGAGTTTCGATTGCCGAGAAGGTATCATCGGCTGTCCGCATCTTTTTGCGAAGACGTTTGATGTGGCTGTCGATTGTCCGGTCATCCACATAGACCTGATCGTCGTAGGCAACATCCATCAGTTGATCGCGACTTTTGACGAAGCCCGGGCGTTGTGCAAGCGCTTGAAGCAGCAGGAATTCCGTCACAGTCAGTGAGACATCCTTGCCTTTCCAACTGACCGCGTGACGCAGCGGGTCCATGCGCAGATCACCGCGTTCCATTACTTTGGTTTCTTCCGTATCACCCACCACGTCGCCGTCGACCGCTTCCTGCCGCCGCAGCAATGCGCGGATCCGCTCGACCAGAAGACGTTGAGAAAACGGCTTTTTCACATAATCGTCCGCGCCCATGCGCAGGCCGAGCACCTCGTCGATCTCATCATCCTTCGAAGTGAGGAAGATCACCGGCATCGTGGTTTTCTGGCGCAGGCGCTGCAACAGATCCATGCCATCCATCCGGGGCATCTTGATGTCAAGAACCGCCATGTCGGGCATCTTTTTGTTAAATGCCTCAAGAGCGGCCTGCCCATCATTGTAAGTCTCAACCTCAAAGCCTTCCGCTTCGAGTGTCATGGACACGGATGTCAGAATGTTTCTGTCATCGTCCACCAACGCAATCTTCGACATCGTCCGTTCCTTTTCTTGCCCCAGATGTGCCTGTCTTTTCGCACTGCGCGAACATCACAACGACACGAATCAGCTCTTAGGCTCGAATCAGCCATCGGAATTGGGCACAATTGAGGCCTAATCGGGTTACATTTGACTAAATTGACCCAATTTCGCGCACAAAGAGCGAGTTGGGGAAACGTGAGCATGGCTAAAGTCTGCCTTGATGGCGCTAACTGCGTCAAGTGCGCCTGTTCATGTCTTGTAACCCAGTGATAATACCCGCATTGCAAGGCTGAAAGCGCGTTGTTTTGTGCGACAGCCTGCCCCTCGTAACGCGATCCGCGCCCCCGCGGAAACAGGAGACATCAGCATGACATTTGGACGGGTAAACCCGCAATTCCGGCTTGAAGATCAAGGGATCGAGGGGCTGGGGAATGTCTACTACAACCTGATCGAACCCGCGCTGATCGAAGCAGCCCTGTCGCGCGACGAAGGCACACTCGGAAAAGGCGGCACTTTCCTCGTGACCACGGGCAAGTTCACAGGCCGGTCCCCCAAGGACAAACACGTCGTCAAGACGGACAGCGTGGCTGACAACATCTGGTGGGACAACAACGCGGCCATGTCACCCGAAGGCTTCGACCGGCTTTACGAAGACATGATCGCACATATGAAAGGGCGCGATTACTTCGTGCAGGATCTCGTTGGCGGGGCGGATCCATCCTATGCGATCAACGTGCGGATGGTCACGGAACTGGCTTGGCACGGGCTTTTCATCCGGCACATGCTGCGGCGGCCGGATCGGGAGGATCTTAATGACTTCACGGCCGATTTCACAGTGATCAATTGCCCGACATTCAAGGCGGATCCATCGAAACACGATTGCCGGTCGGAGACCGTGATCGCGATGAATTTCGACCGCAAGTTGATCCTCATCGGCGGAACGGAGTATGCGGGCGAGAACAAGAAATCCGTTTTCACCCTGCTCAACTATCTACTCCCCGAGAAGGGCGTGATGCCGATGCATTGTTCGGCCAACCATGCACAGGGCAACCCCGTCGACACAGCGATCTTCTTTGGTCTGTCCGGTACGGGCAAAACAACGCTGTCGGCGGATCCGGGGCGCGTGCTGATCGGAGATGATGAACATGGCTGGTCGGATCGCGGCACCTTCAACTTCGAAGGCGGCTGCTATGCCAAGACGATCAACCTGAGCGCCGAGGCCGAACCCGAGATCTACGCCACCACCGAGAAGTTCGGGACAGTCATCGAAAACATGATCTTCGATGACGAAACGAAAGAGTTGGATTTCGAGGATGACAGCCTGACTGCCAACATGCGCTGCGCTTATCCCCTGCACTATATCTCGAATGCGTCGGCCTCTGCCTTGGGCGGGCATCCCAAGAACATCATTATGCTCACCTGCGATGCATTTGGTGTTCTGCCTCCCATTGCGCGGCTCACTCCTGCGCAAGCGATGTATCACTTCCTTTCGGGCTTCACATCGAAGGTCGCGGGGACCGAACGTGGCGTGACAGAGCCCGAGCCCACTTTCTCGACCTGCTTCGGCGCGCCCTTTATGCCACGGCGGCCCGAAGTCTTTGGCAACCTATTGCGTGAAAAGATTGCCCAACACGGTGCCACCTGTTGGCTGGTGAACACCGGCTGGACGGGCGGAGCTTATGGGACGGGCAGCCGGATGCCGATACGGGCAACGCGCGCGCTTCTGACATCCGCGTTGAACGGAACGCTGGCGCAGGCGCAATTCCGCAAAGATCCATATTTCGGCTTTGATGTGCCGGTCAGCGTACCAGGCGTTGCTGACATCCTACTGGATCCACGCCGGACCTGGGGAGATGCAGCTGGATACGATGCCCAGGCTGCGAAGTTGGTCGAGATGTTCTCGACCAACTTTGAGCAATATCTGCCCTATATTGATGACGACGTGAAGGCCGCCGCCATCGGATAGATCAGGCGGCTTCAGCCACCAAATCGGCAACTGGCATTTCAAGGAGGAATGCCAGGTCATCCCGGCTAAGATAGCTGAGGAAACCTTCAAGAGGCTGGTCGCTGCCATGGCGATACCAACGCACCGCACCTGGTTCGTTATGCATATAGCCCATCCGCTCGGCAAAGCCTTTAAATGCGACCGTGCGGGCCATCAGACCGAAGAGCCAATCGGGGTCCCATTTGCGGCGCGCCTCCATAAGTCCGGTGCGCGCCAGAACGGTAGAAAGCCCCATGCCGCGATAAAGAGGGCTGGGTGCCATCCAAACCTCACCGTGATAAACCACCGATCCGTCGATCCTGTGCGCCCCGGGCGTGGCGCGATAGCGTGACCGCGCCAGATCGAGATCCGGCAGGGCGGGCGGATACTCGCGAAAATTCCGAAGCAGATATCCCGCCAGCGTTTTTGAGCGCATTGGCACACGTTTAACGGCCTGGGTGTGAACCAAGCTCCCGTCATGGCTGCGACCTGTCAGCCAGAAGGCTGTTTTGTCGTTAAGACTATGAATTGACGGATCAAAAGGGGCGCCGAGCGTCTGCATGGGCCGGTCAAGTTCAATGATTCGCTGATATTCTTCGAAATCACTACCTATTGTGATCTCAATGCCATGCTCACGCAATATATTGCGGCTCGTCGCGTAAAAGTGCGAACCGTTGGCGGGAAACTGTATTGTCATCGGCGTACTCCTGAACCCGTTCTAGGCTCAGACTACGCTAATTCACATTAAAACGCTCGTACTTTGCTTCACCTGCGTCGAAAACCACAGATGCAAAATTCTCAACCCGCGCCAGTCTGGCCGGGTCCAAATCGGGAACATCAATCTCCACAGTTGGTGTGACCAGCGACAGAACCGCCAGTGAGTTGTCAGGAAACCGCCCGCCCAGCATCAAACGACGATAGGCGATCGGCTCAAGTCCTACGCTCTCCATACGCGGAACCTGGGTGAAAATGTGATCCAGCCGGGCCGATTGTGAGGCTTCGACATCATGGAAAGGCTGATCCAGCATCCGAGCAAAGTCCTCACCGCCCGGCATGCGGCCCAACGGGCGACCGATGCTGCTGCGCGCCATCGCCAGGCCGAACCACTGCACGTAAAAGGATTCTTCGCCGAATTCGACGCAGATCCAACCAGCCGCCGTATGGCGGTAGACAATCAGATAAGGCCGCACATGCGTAAAGGCCGGATGTTCGATCTGCCCCGCCGACATGGCCCAAGCCCGGAATGTTTCCCGCATGAGCGGATCGTCGTACTCCCAGATCTGCCCAACGGGTTGTTGTTGCTGGAAAAAATCCCACTCGCCTTCCTGGGCGGTAAGATATTGCATGTTATTGTTCGCCCCAGTCTGACCCCGCAGCCAGGCGCTGGCGCGGGCCTGCATATCCAGCGCATCTGGAAGCGCTGACAGGCCAGCCTCGGTCAGTTCGTACCGCCGGTCTTTCACAACAAACAGCGCTTCGCCGCGCGCTTCTTCCAATTGTGCAATATGACGGCGGACTGTCTGACGCGTGCTGTTCAACTCGGCCACCGCGTGGCTAAGGTTGAGATGCCTCGCCAAAGTGGTGAACGACCTGATCATTTCAAACAGAAGGGGATGGTGCTGTTGTGCGTTCATGGTCGCCTGGTTGCTGCAAACAAAGTTAATTTAATGTATGATGCGTGAACCAACAAGGGTAAATTCATCACCCATTAATGATAAATACGTAACCAGAAATTGTATAAATCTATCCAATTGATCGGATTCGCCGAATGCGGGATCAACGTTGGGACCACAACCGGAGGTATTTAGTATCATGTCACACCCAGTAGACGTTCACGTCGGTCGCCGTTTGAAACAAATCCGCACTTTGCGTCGGATGTCCCAAACAGATGTCGCACGGCATCTGTCTCTCTCTTTCCAACAAATTCAGAAATATGAAATCGGATCCAACAGGATCGCTGCCAGCCGTCTTTACGAGTTGTCGCAGATCCTGGACGTCCCGACCTCATATTTCTTTGAAGGTCTGAACGACGCCGAGGAGGCTCAGCAAGACAATGGAATGGACATCGTAACCGCTGTTGCTGCAATAGAAGACGAAAAGATCAAGTCTCGCATCGTCACGTTTATTCAGGACGTGTCGGGGATGACGGTAGCCAAACGTGCCTAAACCCAGATTGCGCGGCGCACCAGGTTCAGCCCGGCCACGAGCAGAACCAAAAGCGTCGCGCGTCTGAACATTTTCTGGTCTATCCGCGCCAGAAGAAGCCCACCCAGCCACATGCCGAAGAAAGCGGGTGGGACAAGGGCAGCGCTCATAGGCCACGTGGCCTGGTTCAGGACGCCCGATCCGACATGCGCGATCGCAAGCGAAACCGATCCAAGCCCATAGATCACTCCCTGCACTCGCATTTGCGCGTGTTTCTCGGTGCCCAATGCGGTCAGGTACATGACGGTCGGTGGGCCCCATATCCCTGATAGGCCGCCAAGAAATCCGGCAAAGGCCGCAATCGCCGCTTCAAGTCGGGGGCTGCGTCGGGCCAGATGGAAGCCTGCTCCTACAAGCATAAGCAGAGCAAAGAATGTCACCGGGATCCCGATAATGAGAAGCATGGCCTGAGGTGGGAGCACCCGGACAAGTTGCGCGGCCGCCACCAGAACCGTGCCGCCCACGACAAGGTAGATCCAGAAGTCTTTTGCCACCTGCCATGCGGGACCAAGGCCCTGGCGGGTGGCTTGGAAGATATTCGTAAACAATGTCGGGAGAATCAGTAGGGCCAGAGCCAGATCCGGCTGCAGAAATACATTGAGCCCCGAGACCAGAACCATCGGCATGGCAAAGCCCACCGTGCCTTTGACGAAACCTGCGAAAACCGCGATACTTCCTGCGAACAGAAGATCCAACGGCGACATAAGGCTGAACAGGCTTTCCATGGCCCGCCTATAACCTTGATCTTGCTGCGCTGCAAAATAACGCTGCGCAAGAATAGAACAAACTGCCGCACCGAAATGAATATTTGTTGCGCTGCACCTGCGAAGGCACTAGGTCAGCAGAACACCGGAGAAAGGGAAGTGATTCATGGCGCATGACGGACAAGATATCAGCCTCACACAGCGGGTTCTGCTGGACGACCTTCTGACGCTGACACGCGCAACCTTGGCTCCGGTCGACGGAATTCTGGACCTTGCAAAAAGCCGCTTGAAATCGATGGTCAGCGATGGCGGACGGATTTCAGGCGCCCTTGTGGAAGAGCATCAAACAGCAGCCCACGGGCTCGCATGGCTAGCGACATATGTGCAGTCGCTCCATGAAATGCAAAAATGGGCAGACGCGCTTGAGACCCAACGGAAGTTTGGGGAAACCGAAGCACTCATTCACCAGATCGCCTTCGGAGAATACCTCTGGCAGATCTATGGCGGCATCCAAATGAACCAGGGCGAGGTTTTGCGCCCGCAGGATATGGGTCTTAGCCAGGATGACATGCGCGGCATGATGGACAGCGCGGTAATGACGCTGACCCAGTCGGGCAACACGCAAGCCGCACGGGTGCGTCTCGTCGAGTTGATGCAAGAGCAATCGGCCAACATCACGGTGGGTGCAAGCGGTCTGGATGAAGAGCTTGAGATGATCCGCGAGCAGTTTCGTCGCTATGCGGTCGAAAAAGTTGAACCATACGCACATGACTGGCACCTCAAGGATGAGTTGATCCCCATGGAGGTGATCGAGGAACTGGCCGAGATGGGCGTCTTCGGTCTGACCATCCCCGAAGAGTATGGAGGCTTCGGGCTGTCGAAAGCGTCGATGTGCGTGGTCTCCGAAGAATTGTCGCGCGGATACATCGGTGTCGGATCGCTGGGCACGCGGTCAGAGATTGCGGCTGAACTGATCATCGCGGGCGGCACGGAAGAGCAAAAGCAAAAGTGGCTGCCCCAGCTTGCCAGCGCCGAAACGTTACCCACCGCAGTATTTACGGAACCCAACACCGGATCCGACCTTGGATCATTGAGGACCCGCGCCGTTAAGGACGAGAATGGCGATTACAAGATCACCGGCAACAAGACCTGGATCACCCACGCGACCCGCACGCAGGTTATGACGCTGCTGGCACGGACCGATCCGAACACGACAGACTACAAAGGTCTGTCGATGTTCCTCGCTGAAAAAGCACCCGGAACGGATGAAAACCCCTTCCCCACCGAGGGGATGACTGGCGGCGAGATCGAAGTGCTCGGCTATCGTGGCATGAAGGAATACGAGCTTGGTTTCGACGATTTCCACGTCAAAGGGGACAACCTTCTAGGCGGCGAGGAAGGCAAAGGCTTCAAACAACTCATGGAGACTTTTGAGTCAGCCCGCATCCAGACCGCAGCCCGCGCCGTAGGTGTCGCGCAATCGGCGCTGGATATCTCGATGCAATACGCCCAGGATCGCAAACAGTTCGGCAAGGCACTCATCAACTTCCCCCGCGTGGCCAACAAACTCGCCATGATGGCAGTCGAGATCATGGTCGCGCGTCAGCTCACCTACTTTTCGGCCTTTGAAAAGGATGAAGGGCGTCGCTGCGACGTGGAGGCGGGCATGGCAAAGCTGCTGGGGGCGCGGGTCGCATGGGCCGCAGCAGACAATGGTCTACAGATCCACGGCGGCAACGGCTTTGCGCTGGAATACAAGATTTCCCGCGTTCTGTGCGACGCCCGGATTCTCAACATTTTCGAAGGGGCCGCAGAGATCCAAGCGCAGGTCATTGCACGCCGAATCCTGAGCTAATTCACTAATCGCGCCAATGCGCTAACGAACCGCGCCAGAGCAGGCCTCTGGCGCGGTTTTCATTTGCGTCCGACTTGATCTGTCCATCCAGCATCCGATCTGAGCCGTAATCCAACCTGTTCAGGACGCACATCTATGAAAACCATCCTGTTGACCGGCATCACCGGTTTCATCGCAAAACGCATCGCTAAGGATCTTTTGGATCAAGGCTATCATGTTAGAGGCTCTCTACGTTCAATGAGCCGCGCAGATGAGGTGCGCGCAGCGCTTGGGGCGCCCGAACAACTGGACTTTGTCGAACTGGATCTGGGTAAGGATGACGGCTGGACGGAGGCCATGAAGGGCGTCGATGCGCTGTTGCACACCGCCTCTCCCTTTCCGTTGGTGCAGCCGAAAGACGAGCAAGAGATCATCAAACCAGCCGTCGATGGTACATTGCGGGCTTTGCGAGCAGCCGATGCGGCTGGCATTACGCGCGTGATTCTGACATCTTCGATGGTCGCAATCATGCATGTGGACCGGCCTGCCGAGCACAAATTCGGGCCGCAGGATTGGACAGACATCAATCATCCAACCGCCTCGGCTTATGTGAAATCGAAGACACTTGCTGAAAAGGCGGCCTGGGATTTCGTTGCCGATCATCCCGACATGCAATTGACCACCATACATCCCGGCCTTGTCTGCGGCACACCGATGGATCGGCACTTTGGCACGTCTCTGGAAGTGATCGAACGGATTTGGCTTGGCAAGGATCCAATGGTTCCGAATTTCTGCCTGCCGGTGGTCGATTTGGCCGATGTCTCAGCGCTGCACGTGGCGGCGCTAAACACCCCTGCATCAGTGGGCCAGCGCGTGATCGCCGCGGAAAGCGCGTGGATGTATCCCGAGATGGCGAGCATTCTCAAACAGGCATTCCCCGATCGCAAGATCTCGGACCGGAAGGCGCCAAAGCTGGTTCTTCGTTTGCTGTCGATGTTTGATCCGGCCGTTAAGTCCATTCTCCCGCAGTTGGATCGGGTGCTCGAGATCGACAACAGCAATGCACGGTCTCTGTTTGATCACCATTTCGTTTCGGGGCGCGAGGCCATGATCGCCTCGGCCAAGTTTCTGGAGGCCCAGCAAAACGGATGAACGGGCGAGCCCCTGATAACCCGGCCTTAAACATCCTTTTCTAGTCAAAGAGCAGTGGTCCCTCGGATATGAATGAAAGGATGCTCCATGTTCCTCAAAAGAACGACGGCGTTGCTGGCCCTGTGTATTTGCAAGTCTACCGCATCAGCCGGTGGTGGTGAATTTGAGCCTCTTGCGCGCGACTACTATAAAGACGTGATCTCGATTTGGGCCAACACGCCTACGGTGATCAATGCATTGCGGGCCAACAACATTGAAACGGCCGGCCACTCCGCCTCCGAAATTGCCGACCTCGATCAGAAATGGAGAGCCGAGGTCGGCAATGCTGAGACACCAGTGATCTCTTCCATTCTGAACAAGGCGGCCTCGGACTACCTTCGCGAACGGGTCGCCGCATCAGGTGGCGCGATTACAGAGATCATCCTGATTGATGCCAAAGGCCTTAACGCTGCGATAAGCAGTGTGACCAGCGACTACTTCCAAGGCGATGAAGCCCAGTTCCTGGAGGTTTTTCACAAGGGGTCAGGATACGTCCGGGTCGGGGATGTGGAATTGGACGAAAGCACGCAGGTCTACCAAATGAAGGTAAGCTTTCCCATCATCGACACGGATACGAACCGCGCCTTGGGGACGATGACGGTGGCCCTCAATCCGCAGGTCATCATGTAGAGAAAACTATTTAGGGAAAATAATCTTTTAAAAATAATATCTTACAAATTATCTGAAAATAATCTGTGCCGCGCTGTCGATCGCGCGGCGTCTCGTTCGTCATGTCAATGAAAGCACACCGCTTTCGCTGACAAACGGAGGGACTTATGACACTCATTCAATCCATCGGCATCGGTGCGGCAGCCCTGATCGCGATCACTGCATCGATCTATCTGACCCCGCGCCATGTCACGGTCGAGCGCAAAGCCGAAATCGAAACCGCTTACGGCGACATCATTGCCCGGGCCGGATCGACCAGCGGCTTCACCAGCTTCAACCCCTATCGTACAGCCGACCCCGATCTGAAGATCGAACCTTTCGGGCCGGATCGCGGTATCGGTTCGGGTTTCCGGTTCGATGGCAAGGACGGCAAAGGCACGCAGACCGTGACCGAGATCAGTGACACATCCGTCACCTATGAGATTGATTTGGGTCCGATGGGTCAGCCCAAGCAAGTCCTTACGGCAGTTCCGCATGAGGACAAGACGCTGGTCACTTGGCGTGTCGAGGCAGACATGGGACTGAACCCGGTTGCCCGTGTCTTTGGTCTTTTCATGGATCGGATGATGGGCAAAACTCTGGAACAGGGTCTCGCCAACCTGAAAACGACATCTTAAGGGAGCTTTTTCAATGCGCTACACATTCTTGCTTTACACTAACCCTGCCGATTTCGCCGACATGACACCGGAAGACTGGGCCAAGGAGAAGGAGGTTTACGGTGCTTACATCGGAGCCTTGCAGGAAGCCGGTGTTTTCATCGACACGGATTGGCTGCATCCTGCAGACACCGCAACGACCGTTTCGCTGGCAGGCGGCACAGAGATGGTCCAGGACGGCCCCTTTGCCGACACCAAGGAAACACTGGGTGGTTTCTTTACTGTGGATGTGCCTGACCTCGATGCGGCCCTCGCATGGGCCAAAAAGTGCCCCGCAGCGCAGTACGGCAAGGTCGAAGTGCGCGCCTCTGCGATGGACAGCGCATGAATGATGCGGCACGCGCGGCGGAACAGGCCGCGCGTGCCTCTTACGGTCGACTTCTGGCGATCCTAGCCAGCCGCACCGCCGATATTGCAGCCGCCGAAGACGCGCTGGCCGATGCCTTTGCCAAAGCACTTAGCTGCTGGCCACAGGATGGTATCCCTAACCGGCCCGAAGCGTGGCTTCTGACCACCGCGCGCAACCGGCTGACAGATCACCAAAGGCGCGCCGCGCGCCTGGCCCCCGAGGACGATATGCCCGAGATTGCCACCCAGCCGATTGCCGACTTCCCCGATGAGCGTCTGAAACTGATGTTTGTCTGCGCGCATCCCGCCATTGACCGCGCCCTGCACACACCGCTCATGCTGCAAACGGTGCTTGGTATAGAAGCCGCCGAAATCGCCCGTTGCTTTGTCGTCTCCCCCACCGCGATGGCACAGCGTCTGGTGCGCGCCAAAGCCAAGATCAAGGCGAGCGGCATCGCCTTCCGCGTACCGGACGCGCCCGATCTGCCCGGCCGTCTCGCTGCCGTCCTGGAAGCGGTCTATGGGGTCTATGCGCTTGACTGGCTGCAAGGCGGCGAAACGCTGAGCGATGAAGCGCTGTATCTTGCCGTCCTGCTCTCGCGCCTGATGCCGGAAAACCCCGAACCCCTTGGCCTCGCCGCGTTGATCGCGTTCGGTCAGTCGCGCAAAACGGCGCGCATCGTTGACGGCATGCTGGTCCCGGTCAGCGAACAGGACACAGCACTTTGGGATCACGACATAATCAACCATGCCGCCCACATGTTGACCCGGGCCGAGGCCATGAAGGGGATCGGACGCTTCCAGATCGAGGCGGCAATTCAGGCAGTGCACGCACATCGCGCAACGACAGGCATTACCGATTGGGCCGCGCTGGCGCAATTGAACGAGGCATTGGTGCGGCTTTATCCGACACTTGGTGCACTGGTCGCCCGCGCCGTCGCGATAGGACGCGCGACCACACCTGAGGCGGGACTTGCCCTGCTTGAAGGGTTCGACTCAGAGAAGATCTCTGATTTTCAACCGTTTCATGCGGCCTTAGCTCATTTTCTGGCACAGACGGGGCAAACAGCAAAAGCCCGAAGTTCTTATGAGACTGCCACAAAACTGTGCACAGAACCCGAGATGAGAATGTGGCTTTTGCGGCAATCCGCTCAACTTTAGGTTTGGTCTTGCAACAGCTTATGCTGATGCGTATCGCCCCGCCATGGCAAAAGATACGCTGACACCCGTGGCGTGGATTGAGGCAGGTTTGTCCGAACTGGCGAACCATGGCCCACAGGCGCTGAAAGCCGAACCTCTGGCCCGTTCGTTGAAAACGACAAAGGGCTCTTTCTATTGGCATTTCAAGGATGTGCCCGCCTTTCACGCGGCGGTGCTGAACCATTGGCAGGCCGCCGCATTCTCGCAGGTCGTCAATCTTCTTGAGGATGAAGGTCCGGTCGCCGATCGCCTGCGCCGTTTCGGTGAAGAGATACAGGCAGATCCGACAGACAATGCACTTCGCGCTTGGGCGCATTCATCTGAAGAGGTCCGCAATGTGATTGCGCAAGTCGACAATGAGCGTCTGAAGTACCTGACGGCGCTTTTTTCGAGCATCGGCGTAACCGACCCCGACTATGCCAAAGCCGTCTACGGGAGCATCATTGGAATGGCGCAGATGGGCGAAATGAATGGAAAGGTCCAAAAGGCGTATTCATCACTTGTCGATCTTGTGCTCGCCCTGCGCTAAGCGGAGAAACGCAGCCACAAATCGCTCGCGCGCATCTGGCACCGGTCTTGAACCCAGTTGCGCCGCAAGATGCGCAGAGAGGAAATAGCCGGTCGTTTGCAGAGCCTCGGTGATCTCAGCATCCGGGGCAGGCCCATCGCCCCGCAAGACCGGCGGCAGAGGCAAAAGACGATCTGCCCAATCCCCCGCCCCTTGCCGCGACACGGCGCGTCCGGATTTGGGCGAGACATAGACCAGGTCATCGGAGCCGCCTGTCACGGCACAGACTGAAAGATCGAGCCCGTAACCCATCTCTTCGAGCAGAGACACTTCCCACTTGAGGTAAGCCAGCGGCCACACCTCGTTCTGTCCCAAAAGGTCCAAAAGTTGCTCTGACCGGCGATAGAGCTCTTGATGCGCTTCGCGATCCGGCAGGCAAAAGGACAAAAGTGCGGTCACCGCGTTCAGACCGGCCAACGCCAGACGGTCGCCCATAACAAGGGCAGCCCGACTGCGAACAGGCTCGACAGTGAAGGTGCCGATATGATCTTCAAGCCGTGCGCGCCAGGCCACGTCCAACTGCGCACCGGGTTGCAAAATGGGTGCGATCTTCCTGCCCGTGCCGCCCCGGACAACGCCTGCATGACGACCCCTGTCCTGAGTGAACACCTCTATGATGGCGCTGGTCTCGCCATGCCGCCTGACGGACAGCAAAATCCCCTCGTCGCGCCACTCCATCCAACGACTATCGGCAGGTCGCGCGCCAATCACAAGATGTCTACTGGCAGCTCCAGCACGGCAACTTTAAGATCGTAAAATGAAATTGTCCCAAAACGCCCGCCAGACTGCGACCCTGGTCGCGCTTTTTGCTGTCGCGGCCTATCTGTTTCGTACCTACACCGAAATGCTGTCCCACCCGGAACGCACGCTTTTCGAGCATCTTTGGCGTCAGGCGCGATACTTCACATATCTGACGACCCTTATGATCGCATACTCCTTTGCGCGCTTTGGCCGCACTGGACGCGCACGGCCCGACTGGGCAGCGGCGCTTGCCGTGTGGGCCGCCATCATCGGGGTGGTCTATCACGCTTTGCTGGCGCGGGATCTGCATGGGCTTGAATGGTGGGCCGATCACGGATTGCATACGGTGCTGCCGATCGCCGTTGTTCTTTGGTGGATCAGATTTGCACCGAAGACCTCCCTGAAACGTGGCCATTCAGCCCAGTGGCTTATCTGGCCCGCGCTCTATTCCTCCTATGCGTTGATCCGCGGCGAAGTCGACGGGCGGCATCCCTACTTTTTCCTCGACCCACCACTTGTTGGTTGGCCAACGGTCATCGCCTATGCAGTCGGCCTCATGATCACATTCTGGCTGACCGGACTTGCCCTGATCATGTTGGCAAAACGCATCAGGTAAGCGAGGGGTCATCCAGCATGTGCCGGCCAGCCCGATCCTCGACCTCAATCACCCAGAGATCAGGATCAAAGCCACGCTGCTGGACAACCGACGCATCGACCTCGGCCTCATCTCCCTCGGCCAGCACCGCCCATTTGCGATCACCCGTCTGCAGATCGAAGGACCGCTGGAAAAGCTGGCCCCGACCGTCGAGGGTGTTGAGCTTGACCAGAACAGCCCCCGCCGTGTCATCCCCGTGCGAAACCACAAAGGCTGGCACATCCATCAGACGCAATCGCGCAAGATAGGCATCCACCCAGAACCGGCTGGTTAGGCGCGTCATGGCCTAGCCGTCGCCATCGCGGAAATCGAGGCCCATCTCGCTGTAGCGTTCGGCCTCGTCCTGCCAGCCTGTCCGGACCTTAACCTGCAAGAAAAGATGCACCTTGCGCTCCATGAAGGTTTCCAACTCTTCCCGCGCAGCCTTGCTGACCGCCTTGATCGTCTCACCTTTTTGGCCCAGGACAATGCCTTTGTGACCATCCCGCGCCACGTATATGATCTGTTCGATCCGGGCAGACCCGTCCTTGCGTTCTTCCCAGCTTTCGGTCTCGACCGTCAGTTGATAGGGCAGTTCCTGATGTAGACGCAGGGTCAGTTTCTCGCGGGTCATCTCCGCCGCGATCATGCGCATTGGCAGATCAGCCACCTGATCCTCAGGATAGAGCCAGGGACCTTCCGGCACCTCAGCGGAAAGCCAAGCCCGCAGGTCATCGACACCGTGACCCCTTTCGGCAGAGATCATGAATGTCTCGGCAAATGCGAAGCTTTCGTTCAGCTTCTGCGTCAGGCCCAGAAGCACCGGCGCCTCGACCCGGTCGATCTTGTTGATGGCAAGCGCGATGCGGCGACCTTCGCCCACCTCACCCAGGCGTTCAAGGATGCGCTGCACACCTTCCGTCAGACCACGATGCGCCTCGATCAACAGGACGATGATATCCGCGTCCGCAGCACCGCCCCAGGCCGCTGCAACCATCGCGCGATCCAAACGCCGGCGCGGCTGGAAAAGGCCCGGCGTGTCGACAAAAACGATCTGGCTCTGACCTTCCATCGCCACCCCGCGGATCCGCGCCCGTGTCGTCTGCACCTTGTGGGTGACGATACTGACCTTGGCACCCACCATGAGGTTGAGAAGCGTGGACTTGCCCGCATTGGGCTCTCCGATCAGGGCGACGAAACCCGCGCGCGTGGTCATGCGCCATCCCCCATCTTCGACAGCAAAGCCTTTGCTGCGCCTTGTTGCGCTTCGCGCTTCGATCCGGCCTGTGCCCGCGCCTCTTCGCCCGTCTCCAGGCGGGCGGCGATCGTAAAGTTCGGCGCATGATCAGGCCCGCTGCGCTCTGTTTCGACATATTCCGGCGGTGATAACCCACGTGCCTGCGCCCATTCCTGCAAGGCCGTCTTGGCATCGCGCGCGTCATCCTCGACCTTGTTGATCCGCTGCCCCCAAAGGCGCAGGATCATGGCGCGCGCCGCCTCAAAGCCCGCATCTCGATGCACAGCGGCAATCACCGCCTCCATCGCGTCGCCCAACAGCGCCAGCTTGCGCCGCCCGCCCGACAGCATCTCGGACCGGCCCAGACGCAGGACATCCCCCAAACCGATGTCACGCGCCACATCCGCGCAGGTTTCCTTGCGCACAAGGGTGTTGAACCGGGGCGCCAACGCCCCTTCAGAAGCTTCAGGATCTGCCTCAAGCAGCGCTTCCGCCATCACCAGGCCCAGAACGCGATCCCCCAAAAATTCCAGCCGCTGATTGTCTTCGCGATGCGCCGACCCGAACGATGAGTGCGTGAGCGCGCGGATGAGGATCTGCGGCTGCGAAAACGTGTGACCTATGCGCGCCTCGAAAGCTTTGAGGTCCGCTGACAGCTTCAATGCACCCACCTCAAGAAGCGACCTGCCGCATCTGTTGAAGAGAAGACCCGCAGTGAGGGCCGCCAGACGACGTTTTCTTCGGGCACCAAACCGGGGCCACCTGACACTGGTGCAATACGGCTGTGCAATGCATTGTCACGATTGTCACCCAGCACAAAAAGATATCCTTCGGGCAGGTCAGTCACCGACGTGTTGTCATACCGTTGTTCGCCGATGCCAAGAACAGCATAGGAGCGTCCATTCGGCAAGCGCTCCAACATCCGACCATTTTCACATGTTTCTTCAACAGACGGATTTGTGCAGCTTTCTTCAACAGACGGATTGGTGCAGCGCGGTGTCAGACCAAGCCGGCCTTGTGGACCACGTGCTTCAACCCAGTCCGGCAAGGGCGACATGGCCATCGCTTCTCCGTTCAGATGCAAAACGCCATCCACCATCTGAACGGAAGCGACCGACATCGCGACCAGCCGCTCGATGTAGATATCAGCTGTTGCGTGATGTCGGAACAAAATGACCTCGCCGCGTTCCGGTCGGCCAAGGGCACGCATGGCGATCAGATAGTCGCGGGGCAGAAGGTTAGGTTTCATACTTCCGGACGGGATGTTGAATGGATGCCAGGACGCACGGGAAGCAATGAACAAAGCCAAAAGAACGCAACAGCTAAACCCATTCTCGGGGCGAATGAGGGCTGCCTGTTGCGCAACGCAGACCCTTTTCGGAAAATCAAAAGGATCGCAGGAAGCGCACTGACAACCGGAACCAAGAAAAGCCACGCCAGCCAACGGCTCCATTCGAAGTCGTTCAAACGACGAATTGCGTGGCTGACAAAAGACATCAGCGACAGCCCGGCCTGCGGACACATCAAAAGACCCCATTGGCTTAGCTTCGGAAGCTGCAATGATGGGACAAGCAGTGCAATAGAAGCAGCTAGCAAGATCACGTAAAGGCTTCGTCCACTTCGGCCTGCCCAATCAAAACTGTCCCGGATCAGAGCAAGAGATATCAACGAAGTTGTCGCGTCGGTCACTCGATCCTCTTGAAATACCGATCACTGCGCCAAGTCCAGAAAAACAGCATCGATCGACCGGCGGACGAGAACATGATCCGATCCGCCCGCCCGATCAGATTTTCGTAAGGCACGAAGCCGACCCCACCATTCAGCTGTGCCATACGGCTATCTGCGGAATTATCACGATTGTCGCCAACGAAAAAGAAATGCCCCTCGGGCACCTGAAAGACCCGCGTGTCATCGGAAGAGTGGGGTCCAATATTCAGGATCACATGCGTCTCGCCCTCAGGCAGAGTCTCGATGAAGCGGGATTTTGCACATTCACCGCCCATACCGACTGCGCCGGTCTCGCAACGGGGCTGAAGACCTTGCGGCCCCTGGCGTTCCATTACCTCAACGAATGTGCCAGCGGCTTCCTGCCGCACCGGCTGATCATTCAGATAGAGCACGCCACCCCGCATCTGCACGCGGTCACCAGGCAGACCGACAAGACGCTTGATGTAGTCCGTGCCCTGGATCGGATGGCGGAAAACAACGACATCGCCGCGCTGCGGCTCGCCGCCCCAAAACCGCGTGTTGTCGCCATCAAAAAACCCGCAGACGTCCTTGGCGTCGATCCCGGCAAAAGGAAGACTGGGGCAAGAGGCGTACGAATAGCCGTAAGCCATCTTGTTGACGAACAGGAAATCCCCGATCAGAAGGGTTTCCTTCATTGATCCCGACGGAATCCAGAATGGCTGAAAGAACAGTGTCCGGAACACACCTGCAATCAGCAGGGCGTAGACGACCGTCTTGATTGTTTCGACAATCGTATTTTCGGACTTTTCCTTGACGGCCATCCCGCACTCCTGCTCGTAGGGCTTCGATGCTACATGCGGGCGGGGGGCATGGGTGTCAAGCGACGAGCAGTCGCTTGTAGGCCGTGCGAATCCGATGAAAGACCGGCCCTGTCCGACCAGCGCCGATCTGTCTGCCATCTATTTCAAAAACAGGCGTTTGCGCGCCGAACGTGCCGGTCAGAAAGGCCTCATCCGCCGAATAGGTTTCGACCAGCGAATAGTTACGCTCAAAGACGGGAATCTGTTCGGCGCGGCAGATATCGATCACCTTCTGTCGGGTGATCCCGTTCATACAATAATCGCCGGTCGACGTCCAAACTGCCTCCTTCTTCACGATGAAGAAGTTGCAGGCATTCGTCGTGTTCACGAAACCGAACGGGTCCAGCATCAACGCCTCATCCGCACCGGCCCGCACCGCATGGTTCAGCGCAATGATGCAGTTAAGCTTGGAGTGGCTGTTCAGTTTGGCATCCTGCGTCAGCGGCAGGCCTCTATGATGCGGCACGGTGTGCAGGCGGATTCCGCGGGTGACCGCTGCGTCATCGGGTTTGGAATGCTCAGCGATGATCACGACGGTCGAACCGAAGATGCTCAGATGCGGGTGCTGGAACGGTTTGCGCTTGCGGCCACGTGTGACCATCAGGCGAATGTGCACATCCGTCATCATTTCATTGACCTTGAGCGTTTCCCAGACCGCGGCCTTTAACGCGTCTCGATCAAGCCCGATCTCGATTTCGGTGTAGGCGGAGGCCTCCCAAAGCCGGTCGAGATGATCGTCGAAGAATGGAATATGCCCGTCGTAAAGGCGCAGCCCCTCCCAAATGCCGTCGCCCAAAAGGAACCCGCTGTCATAGACCGAGACCATCGCCTGATGTCTCGGCCGCATCTCTCCGTTGACGTAAATCAGGATATGTTCATTGCGCGCATCTTCGGGGGCATCGTGGGTAGAGATTTCTTGGTTCATGCCCCATTGATCGAAAGGCGGCGTGGCGCCGTCAAGGGCAAAGGGAATTTGATGAGGGATTTGATCACCTTGCAAAGCGGCGGGACTCAGGCCGAGATCCTGACGCTTGGCGCGACGCTTTGTTCTCTGACATTTGAGCAAGGCCGCAACCTCGTGCTGGGCTTCGCAGATCCCGCGGACTACGCAGGCATCCCGATCTATGCAGGCGCAGTGGTGGGGCCGGTAGCCAACCGTCTGTCGGGCGGGCAGGTGGTGATCGACGGGCAGGTGCACAAACTGCCGGTGAACGAGCCGCCTGATACCTGCTTGCATGGCGGTGCAAATGGGTTGCACGCCCAGATCTGGCAGATCGTAGATCAAGCAGACGACCAGGTGACATTGACCTGCGATCTGGAAGACGGCGCGTGTGGATTGCCCGGAAAGCGCCATATCAAGGCGACCTACAGGCTGGAGTTACAAAGTTTGCATCTGACCCTGCGCGCGACGACGGATCGGACGACATTGATGAATCCCGCCCATCATCCTTACTGGACGCTCACCGAAAGCCTTCAGATCGCAGCCGAAAAGGTCTTACTGACCGATCACGGCAATCTGCCAACGGGCGCGGTGATGGACGTCCATGGCCCCTTCGATCTGCGCATGCCGGGGGCCATCAGTTCTATGCTTGATCACTGCTTCTGTCTCAATGGAACACAGCCCGCCGCGCGTCTGACCGCTTCGGATGGCCATTGGGTTGAGGTCGAGACGGGCGCGCCTGGCTTGCAGGTCTACGCGGGCGCCTTCCTACCCGATATGCCGAGCGAAAAATGCCGGGGCGCGCGGATCCATCCCGGTGCTGGCACTGCGCTTGAGCCGCAAAAATGGCCGGATGCGCCTCGCCATCCGCATTTCCCTGACATCACATTGCATCCCGAAGAAACCTTTGAACAGACGACGATCTACCGCTTCGGCACTGCCTCAATTCGGTCCTGACTGCCCGCAAATGGTCCAAAAACCGAACCGCTAAGGTCCAAGTGACGTGGCGGAATGACCTGAGTTTTTATTGAAAGGTCAGTGCCATGCGTCGCACACCCCGCCCCCCCGCGCCGAGCGCGCCAAAGCCAGAAGACAAGAAAGAAACACCCATCTTCTCGGACTTCGCGGACATCTAGCGGCCCGCCTCATGCCCGGCTAAGCTTCGGGCATGTCTGAACCCGTTTCCTCAATCCGCAATCTCGGTCCAGCAATGGACGCGGCTTGCGCAAAGGCTGGCATACACTCGGCCGACACCTTGCGAACGCTCGGCCCGGACGAGACCTATCGCCGCCTTTTGCGCAGCGGTATGAAGCCCCACTTTATCGGCTACTATGTCCTCGTGATGGGATTGCAGGGTCGCCCCTGGAACGACTGCAAGGACAAGGAAAAGGCCGATCTCCGAAAACGCTTCGACGCGATCAAGGCCGAGGCATTCGACTCAAACCTCTCCGCTTTCGAGGCGGCAATGAACGAAATCGGCGTCATCGAACGCTAGACGAGTTCCCCTTGCTCCATCCTTTTCAGAAATGCATCCGCTTCGCTCAGGACCGTTTCACGCCGCCCTTCATCCATCCGGTCCCAGGTCCGATACATATTCCCCATCCGCGCATTGTTCGAAAATCGATCGCGGTGCCGGTCGAGGAAATGCCAATAAAGCAAGTTGAAGGGGCACGCCCCCTCCCCGGTCTTCTGGCTGACCTTATAGGCGCAGGATTTGCAGTAATCCGACATCCGGTTGATGTACGCCCCTGAGGACACGTACGGTTTCGACGCAATCACGCCCCCATCCGCGAAAAGCGACATGCCCACGACATTCGGGGCCTCCACCCATTCGAACGCATCCGCATAGACCGCTAAGTACCATTCGCTGACCTGTTGCGGATCCAGGCCCGAAAGCAGCGCAAAATTCCCCGTCACCATCAGGCGCTGAATATGATGTGCATAGGCCTCTTCCTCGGTTTGCTCGACCGCCTTCGAGATGCACAGCATCTTCGTCTCGGCACCCCAGTAGAAGTCCGGCAGGCTGCGCCCATGGCCCAAACCATTGCGCTGCGGATAGTCGGAACCTTCGAGGAAATAGATGCCCCGCACATATTCCCGCCACCCAATGATCTGGCGGATAAACCCTTCGACCGCATTGATCGGCGCATCGCCATTGCGCCAGGCGTCTTCCGCCGCACGACAGACCTCAAGCGGGTCGAGCAGGCCGATATTGATATAGGGGGAGACAACCGCGTGGTAGAGAAACCGGTTGTCCTTCAGCATCGCATCCTGAAAGTCGCCGAATTTTGGCAGAGCATATTTGACAAAATGTGCCAATGCCAACTGCGCCTGCGCCTGATCCGTTGCGAAATCAAAGGGGCGCAATTGACCAAAATGGTTGCCGAATTTCGCCTCAACCAGATCCAGCACCTCTTCGACCGTCTCATCCGGCGTGAACTGCATCGGTCCAGAATGGGTCACTTCATTGGGCGCTGGTTTGCGGTTCTCGTGGTCGTAATTCCACTTACCCCCGGCAGGATCGTTCCGCTCCATCAGCAGGTCGGTCTTGCGGCGCATCTCGCGGTAGAAGTACTCCATCCGTAGGGCCTTGCGCCCCTCTGCCCAGCTTTCGAACATCGCGTGAGAAGCAACAAAGCGGTCATCTTCACAAAGCTCGACATCCAGCGGCGCATTATTCAGCGCTTCGATTAAGCGGAACTCTCCCGGCTCGGTCGCAAGCACTTTCGCCACCCCATGCTGATCCGCCCGGCGGAGCAATTCGCCGACGATGGATTGGGAATTCTCTGTATCGTCCAGCTCGGAATAGGCGACCTGCCAGCCATCTTCCCGCAAATGCGCCGCGAATTTGCGCATTGCCGCAAGGATGAGGGCGATCTTCTTGGGGTGATGTGGAACGTAGGACCCTTCCTCCATCACCTCAGCCATGACGACTACGTCGCTGTCCTTATCGGCGGCCTTGAGTGCAGCGATATTGTCGGAAAGCTGGTCGCCAAGTATCAGAACCAAGCGTTTCACCACGGCACGACCTCTCCTTGCCAGTCGAAGAATTGACCGGTTTCCGCCGACGTTAGCCCGTCGATGACCCGCGCCAGATTGCTTGCGGCTTCAGAAGGCGGCACGGACGGGTGACGGCCGAGATACTTTTCGGTGAATGCGGTCGCCACAGTGCCGGGATGGAGTGCGACAATTGTCGCCTGTCTATGGGTTCGGGCCAATTCAATTGCACCCGTATGCACCACCTGATTGACCGCTGCCTTGGCTGACCGATAGCTGATCCAGCCCCCGACCCGGTTGTCACCGATGGATCCCACCCGCGCCGATAGCACAGCGAAGACGGATGCGCGGTCGCGGGGCAAGAGATCATGCGCATGGCTCAGCACCAGCGCCGGCCCGATGGCGTTCAAGGCGAACTGATCCGCCATAGCCTTGGATGACAGCCCGCGGATTGTCTTCTCGGGTGCGGCCCCATCGATTTCCAACGCGCCCGTCGCAACGATTACCAGGTCGAACAGCCCCTGCCCCTTGAGATGTTTGGCGACCGACGCCTGATCGGTCATGTCCAGACCGTTGTCTTTTCGAGATAGCCCTGTGACATCAGCGCCCCTCTCGCGATATTCAGCGACCAGCGCCGCGCCTATTCCGCCCGAAGCGCCCAAAATCAGCACGTTTTTCATCTTGGATGAGCTAGGTGCGCAAGTCCGAGGATCAATCGGAAATCGGGCGTGCCTCTATAAGAACAAAGGCTTGCGCCCAGGGGTGGTCGTCAGTCAGGGTCACGTGAATGATTGCCTCGTGTCCCTCGGGCGTCATCTCGGCCAGACGTTCAGCTGCCCAACCCGTCACCTCCATGATCGGTTGACCCGTGCGCAGGTTGCTGACAGCCATGTCCTTCCACGAAATTCCCATACGCAAACCTGTCCCCAGCGCCTTGGAACACGCCTCTTTTGCCGCCCAGCGTTTCGCATAGGTGCCTGCCACGTCCTTGCGCCGTTCCGCCTTGGCCTGTTCAACCTCGGTGAAAACCCGATTGCGAAACCGATCACCGAAGCGTTCCAAAGTGCCCGCGATCCGCTCGATATTCGCGAGGTCAGTGCCGATGCCAAGGATCATTTTTGCGCCTTGCGGTGTCTGGCAGCTTGCGTCTTTAGCTCTATTGGGGCGCCGAGACGCAAAGAGACCCATTCGATGGGCGTAAACAGGGCACCACAGATAACCAACAGAGAGAACAGGAAGGCTGGCTGCATCATGGTTTGGACATCAGCCGAATACTCAAATCCAAGAATTTGTAAGATGCCCGCCTCAAGGAATAGGACAAGGATAGCCAAACCGGTCATCTGTGCAGAAAGCGACCAAGCTCTGTGTCCCTTGGGTTTCGACGCCTCGGTATTCGCAGCAATTACTGTGGGCATATTGAAATAGTGCAGTGGTTTAGCACCTTCGTCCGCGGCAGTGACAGCGATCACTAAGGTAAAACTCAACAAGATATAGGTCACAGAGCATCTGAGGACGTTTAGTCGGCAGTACATTGTTAACCCGTATAGTCCAGTCGCCTTTTTTAACGGCACTTCATCGTCTTGGCCAGAAGGATCATTGCAGCCGGGCGGTCAGGATCTTGAAGCTGGCAAAACCGAAAAAGCCTGCAAAGACGACATCGAACCAGCGGCTCGCGCGTGCGTAAGTTCGCACCATTCGGTCCGATGAAAAGAGGAAAGCGTAGCCGACAAAGATCAGGATCGAGCCCGCGTAGAGCAGCCCGAAGTAACCCATCATCATCCCCAGCGTAGCGTTCGGCGGCGCCACAATTGCGTAGATCGAACCCCAACTCAGGATGGCCTTTGGATTTGTCAGGTGAATGGCGGCCCCTTTTGCAAAAAGCGTACGCGCACTGCCCGAAAATGGCGTACCGGATTGGCCGCCCTTGTTCTTGATGGCGCGGCGCAGGGCCTTGATGGCAAGCCAGCCCAGATAAGCGGCCCCGGCATAGCGGATCACCTCGAATAGCCAGACATTGGCGAGCATGATCGCTGACAGACCCAGTGCCGCCGCGATCCCCCATGTGGCCGAGCCTGCAAGGATCCCGAAGGTAAACGGCAACGCCGAGGCCCGCCCCGAGGTCATCGCCGTGCCCGCGATCCCCAGCGTCGCAGGGCCTGGCGATCCCCCAGCCAGCATCCAGGCCACCCAGATCGCAATGAATTCCGGTGTGATCATACGCGCGCCTCATCCATCAGGCGGCGCATTTCGTGGATCGCCGGTTCCAGCCCCAGAAAGATCGCCTCACCAATCAGGAAATGCCCGATGTTGAGTTCCATCACTTCGGGCAGGGCCGCAACGGGCTTAACGGTCTCATAATTCAGCCCGTGGCCTGCATGAACCTCCAGCCCCAGATCATGCGCAAAAGTCGCCATCTCGGTCAGCGCTTCCAGTTCCGAAGCGACCGTCGCCTTATCGCCTTCGGCTGCGGCATCGCAATAGGCACCGGTATGCAGTTCTATCACCTCGGCGCCGATCCGGTGCGCCGCTTCGATCTGGCGTTTGTCGGCGGCGATGAAGATCGACACCCGGCAGCCCGCATCGCGCAGCGGGGCAATAAAATGCGCCAATTTATTTTCTTCGCGGGCGACCTCGAGACCGCCTTCAGTCGTCCGTTCCTCGCGCTTTTCAGGCACGATACAGACTGCGTGGGGTCTGTGACGGAGGGCAATCGCCTGCATCTCATCGGTCGCGGCCATCTCGAAGTTCAGGGGCACGCCGAGTACCTCCATCAATCCGTCGATATCCGCGTCTGAGATATGCCGACGGTCTTCGCGCAAATGCGCCGTGATGCCATCGGCCCCCGCGTCCTCGGCGATCCTGGCCGCCCGCAACGGATCGGGATAGGCTCCACCCCGCGCGTTGCGCACCGTTGCGACATGATCGATGTTGACACCCAGGCGGAGCTTTTTCGGATCAGCCATCTTTCCCCTCGCGACAGATGAATCGCCGCGACCTTAATCCTCTGCAACAAAAGATAAAATGCTCTTTCAGACGCGCAACCTAGTCCGCTTTAGAGGTCGCATCGGCCTTGGCCGCCGCCTTGGCCTTTAGGGCGTTGAACTTGGCCTTGATCGCCCCGCGCCGCCGCTTCTGATAGGCGCGGATCAAAGGGACAGAGAGATAGTAACAAATCGTACCCGCCACGATGCCCGGAATGATCCCGCCAATCAGATAGGGAAAGAAAATCTCGTCGTAAAAGCGCGAAAGGCCCGTCCAGTCGACGTCGCCGCCCATCAGCGTGGCTTTCAGATTGTGCCAAAGATCCCCCCCGGCATCCACGAATTTGCCGCCGAAGGATCGTTCGTCGATGTGACGCATCTCCGTACCCAGCAGCCAATGCCCGGTCTGCAAAGACACAACGCCGATTGGCACATAGGTCAGCGGATTGCCGAAGAATGTCGCCATCATCGCGGCCAGGATATTGCCGCGCATCACCATTGCGATCAGCGCGGCACATACAAAATGAAGGCCGTAAAACGGCGTGAAGGTCGTGAAGACCCCCGCCCAGATTCCACGCGAGATGCGTTCAGGCCGGTCCGGCAGCCGCCGCACACGGTGTTTGACGTAGAGAAACGCACGCTTCCAGCCACCACGCGGCCAAAGGAACTCGAGAACCGCGCGCGTCATCGGTTTGGGATCGCGCCGCTTAAACACCAAAGACTTTTCTTCCCTACCTTCTCACACCGCTTGGGCCGACGGCACCGCCGCCACATCGTCCCGCGCAGTTCCGCGGTAGCGTTGAATCGCCGCCACGTCGTTGTCCGCCTCAAGCGCACCCATCAGCTTGTGCAGATGCTGCGCGTCTCGCAGTTCGACATAGATCAGAAGTCTGTAAAAGTCAGGTTTCCGGTCGACGAACTGCAGATTCGAGATATTGGCCTGCGCCTCGCCGATCAACGTGCAAATTCGTCCCAACACGCCAGAATCATTCCCGATCGTCAGATCCAGCGTCGTGCCATAAACCGCCGGATGCGATCCATCATGCCAATGCAGGTCCAGCCAGCGATCAGGCTGATCCTCGTATTCGACCATGCGCGCGCAGTCGATGGCATGGACAACCACACCTTCGCCGCGGAAGGTGATACCCACGATCCGTTCGCCCGGAAGGGGCTCACAGCAGGTTGCGCGCTGAAAGGATTGGCCGGGCAAAAGCCCAATTACCGCGCTCCGCGCATCGACCTCTTTGCCCTTTTTCGGTGTCAAATCAGGGTAGATGGTCTGCACCACCTCCCGCCCGGCCAGCTCTGCCGATCCAAGCCGGGCCAGCACTTCATCCGCGCTATCAAGCCGCAGGTGCTTAGCCGCCGTCGCAAGCGCCTTGTCGGTCGCCTTCTTGCCGACATGAGCAAAGGCCGCCCGTGCAAGTTCACGGCCCAGCGTGATAAAGCGTTCGCGGTCCGCTTCCCGCAGCGCCTTGCGGATCGCTGATTTGGCCTTACCAGTGACAGCAATGTCGAGCCAAGTCGCTTGCGGCGTCTGACCTTCGGCGATGATTATCTCGACCGACTGCCCATTTTTCAGGCGCGTCCAAAGCGGTACGCGCATCGCATCAACCTTTGCACCGACACAGGCCGACCCGATCCGCGTGTGAATTGCATAGGCGAAATCAATCGGCGTTGCCCCGCGCGGCAGCTTGACCACCTCACCCTTCGGCGTGAAGCAGAACACCTGATCCGAATACATCTCAAGCTTGACCGCTTCGAGGAAATCCTCGTGATCGTCGTCGCCATCGAATTGTTCGGTCAGTTGCGCGATCCATTTGGCCGGGTCGACAGCAAAGGGATTCTGGCTGCGTACGCCATCGCGGTAGGACCAATGCGCCGCCACGCCGGTCTCAGCCACGTCATGCATCTGGCGCGTGCGGATCTGCACCTCAACCCGTTTGCCATCCCGACCTGAGACGGTGGTGTGAATGCTACGATATCCGTTCGATTTAGGTTGGCTGATGTAGTCCTTGAAACGCCCTGGCACCGCCCGCCAGCGTTGATGGATGGCGCCCAGCGCGCGGTAGCAATCCTCTTCTGTCGTGGTGAGAATACGAAACCCGTAGATATCGCTCAATCGGCTGAAGGATTGTTCCTTCTCCTGCATCTTGCGCCAGATCGAATAGGGCTTTTTCGCCCGTCCGAACACATCAGCGTCAATAAGCGTCTTTTCCAACTCGTGCCGCATGTCACCAGTGATCCGTTCGATCACGTCACCGGTCTCGCGTTGCATGGTGATAAAACGCCGGATGATGCTGTTGCGTCCCTCTGGATTCAGTACCTTAAAGGCCAGATCTTCCAGCTCTTCCCTCATGGACTGCATCCCCATCCGCCCCGCGAGCGGCGCAAAGATGTCCATCGTCTCGCGCGCCTTCTGCACCTGCTTTTCCGGGCGCATGGACTTGATAGTGCGCATATTGTGCAACCGGTCGCTGAGCTTAACGAGGATCACGCGCATGTCCTTCGACATCGCCATGAACAACTTGCGGAAGTTTTCTGCCTGTTTCGTCTCGACCGAGCTGAGCTGCAGGTTGGTCAGCTTCGTGACCCCATCGACCAGCTTTGCAATGTCTTCCCCGAACTGTTCGAAGATCATCGAATAGGATGCTTTGGTGTCCTCGATCGTGTCATGCAGAAGCGCGGTCACGATCGTCGCATCATCAAGCTGCTGTTCGGTTAGGATCGCCGCGACCGCGACCGGATGCGTAAAGTACGGCTCGCCAGAATGACGGAACTGTCCCTGATGCATAAGGCCGCCAAAGTTATAGGCGGCCTCGATCAGTTGTTCGTTGGTCTTTGGGTTGTAGTTGCGGACGAGCGCGATGAGATCATTTGCAGAAATCATCGGGGTCGCATAGTCCTTTTAGCCCTGGCCTTGAGCCGCCATAAGTTGCCGCAGCAGCATCTCTTCGGACATGCTGTCTTCTTCCGGCTTGTCCTGCTCGGCCCCCATGAGAAGCGCCATCGCGTCCTCCTCGGCCTCGTCGACTTCGATCTGCGACTGGTTCGATTCGATCAGCCGCTCGCGCAGTTCGTCAGCGCTTTGCGTTTCATCAGCAATTTCGCGCAGCGACACGACCGGGTTCTTGTCATTGTCACGATCTACCGTGATGGCCGCACCCGCACTGATCTCGCGTGCCCGATGGGCCGCCAGCATCACCAACTCGAACCTGTTGGGAACCTTGTCTACGCAATCTTCTACTGTTACGCGGGCCATAACATGCTCCTGCCTTGTGCAAATCGCTTTAGAAGATGGCGTTCTAGGCCCACGCCGGTCAAATGACAACCCTTATTTCATGGGGCGAATGCCTGCCAGATCCGCTTCCGAAAGGGCCATCCGCATCTCCTCAACCGTCTTACCGAATACGGGGTGCCGCCAGTCTGGCGCGATCTCGGCCAGCGGAACCAGAACAAAGGCCCTTTCATGCATTCGCGGATGAGGCAGGATCAGCACTTCGGGCATTTTGCGCTGCTGTTCGCCTACCGGCAAATCGGCCCATCCCCGAAAACCATTGACGTCCGGCCTGACAGCATCGCCATACCCGATCAGGTCGAGGTCGATGACTCGCGGCGCCCAGCGCGCGTCCCGTGTCCGACCAAAGCAGGCCTCAACCCCGTGCAGAACCCCCATAAGCTCTTCAGCAGACAGGTTGGTTTCCAACGAAATCGCAGCGTTGACATAGTCTGGCCCGCTGCCCGTTGGAAAGGCTGGCGTGCGATAAATCTTGCTACGATGCCGAATCACCAACTCGCGTTCGGCCAACAACTTTAAAGATAATGTGACGGCTTCCGTAAGGTCAGCTTCACCCATCGCGAGATTTGACCCTACGGCAACAAGAGCATTTGCCCCGATTTTGGGCAGCATTATATCGCTCTCACGTGTTGATCCGACTTGCGACATAGCAAAATTTGCCTATTTTCGATAAGTCTAACCGCCATATG
This sequence comes from uncultured Shimia sp., assembly GCA_937897325.1. Classification (GTDB taxonomy): domain Bacteria; phylum Pseudomonadota; class Alphaproteobacteria; order Rhodobacterales; family Rhodobacteraceae; genus CALCOY01. Next base: position 99,276 of record CALCOY010000023.1, on the reverse strand, counting down.
AACACTCACTCACGGAAACAAGGGCGGTTCCGACATTTTCGGAAGGACGTTTTATGTTTTATAAGGACGAACGGCTCGCGCTGTTCATAGACGGGTCGAACCTTTATGCCGCTGCCAAAGCGCTTGGGTTCGACATCGACTACAAGCTCCTGCGCCAGGAATTTATGCGGCGCGGCAAGCTTCTGAGGGCGTTTTATTACACTGCCCTGCTGGAGAACGATGAATACTCGCCCATCCGTCCGCTGGTCGACTGGCTCAACTACAACGGCTTTTCGATGGTGACCAAACCGGCCAAGGAATACACCGACAGCATGGGACGCCGGAAGGTCAAGGGCAACATGGACATCGAACTCACGGTCGATGCGATGGAACTCGCTCCTCGGGTGGATCACATCGTGCTCTTCTCGGGCGATGGTGATTTTCGGCCACTGGTCGAAAGCCTGCAACGTCAGGGCGTTCGCATTTCGGTTGTGTCGACCATTCGCAGTCAGCCGCCGATGATCTCGGACGAACTGCGACGCCAGGCTGACAACTTCATCGAACTTGATGAGCTCAAAGAAGTGATCGGTCGGCCGCCGCGCGAACCCATGCCAGAACGCGACCGCGTGCAGGCCAGCGACAACCAGTAGATCAGCGCGGAACAGATCAGCGGGGATTGGACACTGGACCGTCCCCGCCGGAACGCTTACCTCTTTGCAAGAGGACCAAGGACGTTTCGGATGACAAAACCGCCTTTGACACTTTATATGGCTGCCCCGCGCGGCTTTTGCGCTGGCGTCGACCGCGCAATCAAGATCGTTGAAATGGCGCTGGAGAAATGGGGCGCACCGGTCTATGTGCGCCACGAAATCGTCCATAACAAGTTCGTGGTCGACGGTTTACGCGACAAGGGCGCTGTCTTTGTCGAAGAACTTGACGAATGCCCTGATGACCGTCCTGTGATCTTTTCAGCCCATGGCGTGCCCAAAAACGTCCCGGCCGAGGCCGCCAATCGCGAGATGGTCTATGTGGATGCAACCTGTCCGCTTGTCAGCAAAGTGCATATCGAAGCCCAAAGACATGCGGATAAAGGCCTGCAGATGGTTATGATCGGACATGAGGGCCACCCCGAAACGATCGGCACAATGGGCCAACTCCCGCCGGGAGAGGTGCTTTTGGTCGAAACTGTCGAGGATGTGGAAAAAATCAGTGTGCGTAACCCAGAAAAGTTGGCTTTTGTTACGCAGACCACGCTTTCTGTGGATGACACGGCCGATATTGTTGCAGCATTGCAAGCTCGCTTCCCGGACATTGTTGGCCCCCATAAGGAAGACATCTGCTATGCCACGACAAACCGTCAGGAAGCAGTCAAGGCAATGGCGCCAAAATGTGATGCAATGCTGGTGGTTGGCGCACCTAATTCATCTAACTCCAAACGCTTGGTTGAGGTCGGCAGTCGCGCAGGCTGCAACTATGCCCAGCTAGTTCAGCGTGCAGACCACATTGACTGGCGTGCACTTGAGGGGATCACATCCGTTGGGATCACGGCAGGCGCATCAGCACCCGAAGTTCTCATCAACGAGGTGATTGACGCCTTCAGGTCACGCTATAACGTGACCGTTGAAATGGTTGAAACTGCTGTTGAAAACGTCGAGTTCAAAGTGCCCCGCATCCTCCGCGAACCTGCCTAGTCGCGCTCGCAGCCGATACCGTCATTGTCACGGTCAAGGCCATATACATCCAGCCCGACGACCCGTACAGAACCGGCCACATAGGCAGGCCCATTGCCGCTGCCTGCGGAACAATCGACGTCTGATGCCACCGGCACACAAGCGCTCGCGTAGTTGGGGTCACACACCCTGTCATTCTGCGCCGCAGACACAACGGATCGATTTTCCAGAAAGTCCGGTTCATGCGCGCGTGCGGAAACCGCAATGATCAAAGTTGCGGCGATCGTAATCAAAGCAATAAACGAATTTCGTCCCACCGAGGCCCCTCACACATACAAACATGGTTAACAAGAGGTTAACATGCGAGTGGGGCCCATCCTTTTCAATGGCTGCCGGTGAAATTTTGAACGATGTTCGCTAAAGCATTTGGGGATTTAATCCTGTTCTCACAGGACCGCCGTGCGCTGTGTCAACTGCGCCCATACCGACCTCTTCACTGACGTAATAACGACATGATACCGACATCGAACAGATCGCAGTTTTCCCATATTTTTGGGCCTTAACTTATGGTGCCGGGACAAGCGACCACAACACACCAAAATGCGCGGCGCACTATGCCTCGACGGCGCCTCTCAAGGAAGGTAGGCTTGCGGCGCACAACACAAAAAGGCGCATTTCATGATCTCTCTTCAATTTCTGCTGACCGCCTTTGTTGTGGTTATCGCCCCGGGCACAGGAGTCATCTACACGCTCGCCCTTGGCCTTGGTCGCGGTCGCACAGCAGCCCTTTGGGCAGCCTTTGGATGTACTTTTGGGATCGTGCCGCATCTGCTGGCCGCCACGCTTGGTGTCGCGGCGATCCTGCACACATCCGCTCTCCTTTTTAACATCGTGAAATTCGCGGGCGTTGCCTACCTTCTCTACCTCGCCTGGCAGGCGCTGAAGTCAGGCGGTGCTCTGGCCGTGTCCTCCAACACCAGCACCGAACCGGGTTGGCGGATCGCTCGACGCGGGGCCTTGATCAACATCCTCAATCCCAAACTTTCCTTGTTCTTTCTGGCACTTCTACCACCCTTCCTCAGTGGAAATGCCGCAAACGCAACCGCCGAAATGGTTTTGCTTGGCGCGGTGTTCATGGCGATGACTTTTGCGGTCTTTGTGATCTACGGCGTCTTTGCCGCACGTGCCCGGGCATGGATATTGGGGTCCGAAGCGATCATGCGCTGGCTCAATCGCAGCTTTGCCGCGATCTTCGCAGCACTTGCAGGTCGGATGGCGCTCGAACGGGCCTCTTGACCCCTCTGCACAATCCCGGCCATCTGCCCGCATGAACCGCATCCCCCCCGCCCCGCTGATCCTTGGTCTGGCCGGTCTGATCCCCTTTGTCTGGGGTGCAGCAACCTATATGTCAGACGACCTTCAGGCCTGGGGGGCTGCCAATCTGGGCTCGCGCTTCGTGGGACCCTATGTGCAGCTTTTCTATGGCTCAGTCATTTTGTCTTTTATGTCGGGCGTGCTTTGGGGATTTACCACCAAGGCAAGCGACATGCAGGCCGCAACCGGCTATGCGCTGTCAGTCATACCCGCGCTCTGGGCCTTTTTCATGACTGGTGGCGGCCCCGCAAGCGCTGCAACAAACCTGATTTTTGGCTTTCTTGGCCTTTTGGTTCTAGACTTCGCTTTTTCGCAATGGGGCCTCACGCCGAAATGGTGGATGTCGTTGCGGCTCCTTCTGACCGCAATCGTGATTGCCTGCCTCTCAGTCGGAGTTTTCCTGTGATCGACCGTGAAACGCTTGCTGTATACGACGCTCGTGCGTCCGACTATGCTGACCTGATTGGGGATGCTGCCGCGCCCGACAATCAGCTTCAAAATTTCCTTGATCTGCTGCCTGCTGGTGCGGATGTGCTGGATCTGGGCTGTGGTCCCGGACGCGCCGCTGCGCACATGGCCGACGCCGGGCACAATGTGACCGCGACAGATGCCAGTGCCGAAATGATCGCACTTGCCGCCCGGCACCCGAAGGTCAAGGCACGTCAGGAAAGCTTTGACGCGATCGAAGGCATCGCGATTTATGACGGTATCTGGGCTAACTTCTGTCTTCTGCATGCGGATCGCAGCGATCTGCCGCGCTACATTGCCGCCATCGCCAAGAGCCTGAAGCCAAACGGCGTGTTTCACATCGGGATGAAAACCGGCACCGATACCGAACGCGACGCATTGGGGCGGCGCTACACCTTCGTCACCCGGAAGGAACTGCTGGATCTCCTTGCGAACGCGGGCCTTTCCATGATCGAGGAATGGACCGGTCGCGGCAAGGGATTTGCGGGCACAATCGACCCGTGGATCGTGATGCAGGCGCGCAAGGGTGACTGAGCTTTTTGCCTATACGGACGGCGCCTGTTCGGGCAATCCCGGCCCTGGTGGGTGGGGCGCGTTGCTAATCGCCAAAAACGGCGATGTGATCGTAAAGGAACGCCAGCTCAAAGGCGGCGAGGCCGACACCACAAACAACCGGATGGAGCTTTTAGCGGCCATCAACGCCTTGGAAACATTGAGCAAACCGAGTGCGATCACTGTCGTGACCGACAGCAACTACGTCAAGAACGGGATCACCTCCTGGATTTACGGCTGGAAGAAAAACGGCTGGAAAAACGCCGCGAAAAAGCCCGTCGCGAATGCCGAGCTTTGGCAACGGCTAGACGCCGCGCAAGCGCGGCATGAAGTGACTTGGCGATGGGTCAAGGGTCATGCGGGCCATCCTGAAAACGAACGCGCCGACGCTCTGGCACGTGCTGGAATGAAGCCGTTCAAAGCCGAAACGACATGATCGAAAACGCTTGCACTGTCGCGCCGCAACCCGTCGGCGTGCCTCAGCGCCTCGCAGTTTCCAAGCACCCGCTCACGAGTCTTCAGCTTGTGAAAGGCGGAGCTTAAGAAGGCGAGCTACCAAAAAGAGGCAACCGCGCGAGAACTCTATGCGGAAAGCGGGTTAGAGATGCGAAGTAGGCAAGCCAACGGCCATTTCGGTTATGGCGTGAAAGGTGAACGCTGGCATTTCACGATTTGTCGCGTCGTGCCAACGGTTCGCGACCGCTGGGCCCACCCCAAGCAAAAAAGTGGCGGCCATCTCTTGGAGTTTTTTGGCTTCAGCTAGAGGAACCGCGACTCCGAGGCTTTGAAATCCGGTATCTGCGCACCCTGAGCTGGACTGAACAATGCATCAGCCGATCTTCACGCATGGGGCACCCGATCGTGAAGCGGCGTTTGCTTCTGATCGCAGATCCGCCCACTATGTTGACAGGTGAACTGGATGAGGAGAGATCGATGTCCGCCCATCACCACCGCACTATCATTCTGTCCGTGGCGTTCGCGCTTTTTGTTGCGGGCATCGGATCGGCACAGGCAGCAGGCAGTTGGCACAGTGTCGGGGATCGAACGCCAAACAGCATCTACAAGGCCGACATCACGATCATCTTACGCCCGGAACGGCAGCTTCATAGGCCGCATTACAGCTATTCGCGGCAGCATGGGTACAGCTCTCGATCGCATCGCTCGCGCAGGCCCGCGCTTGGCTCCATCGTTACGCCCAAAGGGGCGCTGCGACACAAATACAAACCGCACCGGCGCTACGTGCGACCGCACCGCAAGATCATCATCAAAAGACGGTACTAAAGCTGCGTTCCCAGCCGCATCGGCATGCCGCGCAGGAAGACCTCAGCCTCTTGCGCGCCCTTGCCGGCGCGTTGCAAACGGGTCAGCTGAACCGCGCCATCACTGCCGCATGCCACGCTGAGTTTCTCACCAATAACCTGCCCCGCTGGACCTGCCCCATCGGCCAGCCTTGAACCAAGTACTTTAACCCGAACCCCCTCCAGTTCGAACCACGCGCCGGGAAAGGGCGATAACCCGCGGATCTGCCGATCGACATGGGGCGCAGGGCGTGTCCAATCGATCCGGGCCTCCGATTTATCGATCTTTTTGGCATAGGTCACACCCGTCTTGGATTGCACTTGAGGTGTCAGATCATCAAGCTTTTCAAGGGCCTCGACAATCAGGGCCGCGCCCATCCTGCTTAGTCGATCATGAAGATCGGCGGTTGTTTCGCCATGCCCAATCGGGGTGGCTTGCCGCATCAGGACGGGCCCGGTGTCAAGGCCTGCCTCCATCTGCATGATGCATACGCCAGTTTCATCATCGCCCGCCATGATCGCCCTGTGGATAGGCGCCGCCCCGCGCCAACGCGGCAAAAGCGAGGCGTGGACATTCAGGCATCCGCGTTTGGGCGCATCCAGAATGATCTGAGGCAGGATCAAACCATACGCCACCACAACGGCGATGTCCGCATTCAACGCCGCGAAATCGGCCTGCGGCTGCGGTTTGCGCAAAGATACCGGATGGCGAACCTCTAGGCCGAGGCTTTCGGCCCTTTGCTGAACCGAACTGGCGCGGTCCATCTTGCCACGCCCCGCTGGACGCGGTGGCTGGCAATAAACGCAAACCACCTGGTGGCCGGCCTCGACCAATGCCTCCAACACCGGAACGGAGAAATCCGGCGTGCCCATAAAAACGATCCGCATGTCTGCCCCTTCGCACCTGCCACGCCTTGCAGATAGGACAAAGCTGGGGGCGGGCGCAAATCAGATGCGTTGATCGGAATGCTTGGACTTGCCGAGGGTAGGCTCCCCCTTTCGCAAGATCGCGTCTGCCTGCGACAAAAGCAACGGATCAAATGACTTAGCGACATTCTTCTTCTTGTCCGGATATTCCAGATTGCTGAAGAAATGGTGCAGGCAACTGAGCCGCGCGCGTTCTGGTCGTTGGACTTGATGATTTTCCAAGGCGCATCGGCTGTGCGCCCGTAAAAGAACATCGCCTCTTTCGTCTTGGTATAATCGTCCCACTTGTCGAAACTGGCCTTGCCGATCGGGCTTGGTTTCCAGCGTTTCTACGGATCTGTGGACCGGCTATCAAAACGCAAGCGCTGTTCACCCTGCGGGACGGCCAGTATATGCAAATCCGGATGCCCAAGCGGACGAGCATGCGTTCGAAACCCGGCATCTGGCGCATGAATTCAAGATACCCGCTCGGCTCGCAGAAGCCCATCACGCGGTCCACTCCTGCGCGACGATTGTACCAGCAGCGGTCATAGAGGACCATCGCGCCTGCGGTCGGCAAATGCTCGACGTAGCTTTTGAAGTACCGCCGGCCGCGCTAATTATTCGAGGGTTTGTTCAACGCCACGACATCGGCCGGCCGGGGGTTCAGATGTTCGGTAAAGCGTTTGATCGTACCGGCCTTGCCTGCCGCATCGCGCCCCTCGAAGAGCAGCACGAATTTCTGACTTGTCCCTTGCGCCTAAAGCTGAACCTTCAGAAGTTGTGCCTTCTGGCTTTGACAGCTGCGGCGCGGCAGCTTCCGGTCATATGGATCATTGTCGGCAAAGGCTTCATCTGGCATAGGACTGCTCCAGTCTTAGGCGTTCTGTCCTTATGTCAGATGGATCCGTATATCCGACTTGATCCGAATCTTTAGAACCTATTGCAGATCACCAAATGCTTTTTCCAGCCTCTCCACCGCTTCTTCGATCCGCGCACGAGGTGTTGCGATGTTGAAACGCAGCCAACTGCCACCGCCCTTGCCAAATGTGGGCCCGTGATTGACCGCAATGCAGGCATCCTGCTCCACCCGCCGGGTGAATTCCTCCCGATCCATTCCTGTCCCTGCAAAATCGACCCAGGATAGGTACGTCGCCTCGAGCTGCATCGACTTGAGTCCCGGGATAGCATTCACACCGGCATCAAAAAGCTGGCGATTGCCATCGAGGTAAAGACACAGATCATCGACCCAGGCCGCCCCATCGGCGGAGTATGCTGCCGTCGCCATAAACAATCCAAATGAGTTGGGCGATAGGCCAAGCCCCGCCATACGTGCCGCGAATTTGGCGCGTAGATCACTGTCTTCGATGATGACATTGCCACTGTGCGACCCCGCGATATTGAATGTCTTCGTCGTCGCAGTCATCATGATCAGCCGATCTGTGATACCATCGATATGCGCCATAGGTATATGCATCTGGCCCGGCATCAGCAGGTCATGGTGGATCTCGTCCGAGACCAGGAGCAGATCATGGCGCTTGGCAAAATCCGCGACGCCTTCCAGTTCTGCCCGGCTCCAGACACGCCCACCGGGATTGTGGGGCGAACACAGGACAACCATCCGCGTCGTGTCGTCGATCAGCGCATCATAGGCGTCAAAATCCATTTCGTAGCGGCCATCGTTGTTCGTCATCTCACATTCGACGACACGACGGTTGTTGGCTTTGATGACCTTTGCGAAGGCGTGATAGACTGGCGTGAAAAGGACAACACCATCCCCCGGCTGCGTGAAGGTTTCCACGCACATGGCCGTCCCGTTGACAAGTCCATGCGTGGTAAAGACCCAGTCGCGATCGACCTTCCAGCCATGGCGGTTCTGCATCCACCACTGGATAGCCTCCATATACTTATCGTCATCTCCAAAATAGCCATAGATACCGTGATCCGTAAGATCACGCAGCGCGTGCTGCACAACCTCAGGCGGGCGGAAATCCATGTCCGCGACCCACATGGCAAGTCCCTCGTCCTGAGGCACACCATAGAGCTTTTCCATCATGTCCCACTTCACGCAATGCGTGCCGCGCCGTTCGATGATGTCATCAAAACTCATGTGCTGTCTCCTGTTGTTCCGGGCGAGCCTATGAAAATCCTGCTGGCATACAACCACCTTTTGCCAAGCACCTCGCCCCGCAGTGCATAGATTGTTGCGCAGGCCCCTGCGACGTCCTAATTGGAAGGCATGAAACGACCAATTCTGCTGCATCCCGACCCACGGCTCAAAAAGACTTCGGCGCCTGTAAGCGACCTGACGGATGAGTTGCGTGCGCTGGCTGATGACATGTTGGAGACGATGTATGCAGCGCCCGGTATCGGCCTTGCAGCCCCCCAGGTCGGTCTTCTGTCCCGTCTCATCGTGTTGGATTGCGTCAAGGAGGAAGGCGAAACGCCCCGCCCCCTCGCAATGTTCAACCCAGAGGTGATTGCAGCCTCGGACGATCTGAACGTATACGAGGAAGGGTGCCTGTCGATCCCCGATCAATACGCGGACGTCACGCGCCCCGAAACCGTGGATGTGCGCTGGATGGACAAGGACGGGAATGAGCAGACAGAAACCTTCAACGGGCTTTGGGCCACCTGCGTCCAGCATGAGATCGACCACCTCGACGGCAAGCTTTTTATCGACTATCTCAAGCCGCTCAAACGGCAATTGATCACGCGCAAGATGGTCAAGCTCAAGAAAGAGCGCGCCCGGGCATGACGCTTCGCCCGATCCTCCGTTGGCCGGATCCCCGGCTGGCGCAGGTTTGCGCGCCTGTTGATGATGTGAAATCCGTCAGGACGCTGGCCCAAGACATGCTTGAGACCATGTATGCCGCACCGGGCCGGGGCCTCGCCGCACCTCAGGTCGGTGAATTGGTGCGTCTCTTCGTCATGGATACGAGCGGGGCCGATGCGCCTCCTGCACCGATGATCTGCATCAATCCAAGCATCACAAATGTCGACAGCCCACTGGTTGAGATGGATGAAGGCTGCTTGTCGATCCCCGGCATACGCGTGTCCGTACCCCGGCCCAGCAGGGTCGCACTTCATTTCGCTGACGGGTTCGGTACGCAGCATGACATGCAACTTGACGGATTTGCTGCGCTCTGCGCCCAGCACGAGCTTGATCACCTGAACGGAATCGTCACGCTTGACCGGATCAACCAGAACGACCGCAGTCGCCTTATCGCGGAATACGAGGCGCAATAAATGGCCGTGCTCCCTTTCGTGATGTGGCCCGACAAACGACTGCGCAGCAAAGCAGCCGAGGTACCAGAGATCGCGGATGAGATCCGGACGATCTGGGACGACATGATTGAAACGATGGACGCGATGCCGGGCCTTGGATTGGCGGCCCCACAAATCGGCATCCTCAAAGCCCTCGCTGTCGCGGATGTCACGCCCGGGCGAAACCGGCGCATTCGCCTTGCCAATCCTGTTTTGATCGACGCCTCGCCCGAAACCCAAAGCACCCACGAAGGCAGTCCCAACCTACCCGGTTTGTCCGCGCCGATCTCCCGTGCGAAGCGGATCACAGTGCGTTTCCTGAACGAAGAGGGCGTGATCGACCGCCGCAATTTCAAGGATCTGGAGGCTCGCAGCGTTCTGCACCAGATGGACCACCTACAGGGCCGGATGTATTTCGACAATCTCGGTCCGGTCAAACGCGATATGCTGCTGCGCAAATATCGCAAAACGCGACGTTGAGCGACGCAATAAAGGACGCGTGCCAACCATACCATCCCTTTTCGGAAGCGGCCCTGCGTGGTATCTTACTCGAAACCGCAGGTCCGAGCAGCAAACATGACCGCACTCCAAAGCTATGATCGGCTTGAGGCGACAGGCCTCTGGCGACAACACCCGGACGCACAGCGACGCGAGGTGATCGTTTCGCTGGGCGATGCAACGCTCGTCATCTCGGATCTCAACGACACGGCAATAACCCATTGGTCCTTGGCCGCCCTTGACCGGCGCGGCACAGGCTATCCGGCCGTTTTTCATCCCGATGGCGATCCTGCCGAAACACTCGAACTGCCGGAAACCGAGACCGAGATGTTGCGCGCGATCGAAAAGCTGCGCCGCGCCGTCGACAAGGCCCGTCCCAAACCAGGTCGCCTGCGCTGGACCGGTGCCGCGGTCTCCATCGCAGCAGTCCTGGCGCTTCTATTCTTCTGGCTTCCCCCGGCGCTGACCGAGCATGCTTTGAGGGTCGTTCCGCCGATCAAACAGGCCGAGATCGGAGAGGCACTGCTAAGCCGGATTGAACGCGTGTCCGGAGCACATTGCAGCAGCAACGCGGGCAGAGCCGCCCTTTCCGACCTCGCGGAACGGGTCGGTGCAAAACAAATCATGATCCTGCCCGGCGGCCCCCGTCACAGCCTTTACCTTCCGGGCGGCATAATCCTGTTGAACCGTGCCCTGATCGAGGATTTCGAAGAACCGGATGTTGCCGCAGGCTTTGCTCTGGCCGAACGCCTGCGCAGCAACGATCAGGAAAGCCTGCGAGACGTGCTCGAAACCGGCGGCATCCGCGCCATAGCGACGCTTCTGACCACAGGCGACGTTCCTAATGCCACGCTGGACTTATACGCCGAACGGGTCGTCGCCCAGCCCCGCAGGAGGCCCGAAACGCGCCCCCTCATCGATGCCTTTGCGGCCTCGGGGCTGCGCAGCACGCCTTACGCCTACGCACTCGATATCTCTGGGGAAACAACCCTGTCCCTAATCGAAGCCGATCCCATGTCGGGCCAAAATCCCGGACCCATCCTGCAGGATGCCGCCTGGTTACAGTTGCAAGCGATCTGCGAAAGCTAGCGCTGATCCGTGACAAGACGGCGTGGAACAGTCTGGGTCCAGACCCGTTCCATCGCTGCCTTCCCCGCAAGCGTGCCCTCTGCGCGGCGAATGTTCAACCGGTCATCCTCCCATATCGCGAAATAACCATGCGGTGCCGTCACTGTCTGGACCAATTTGCGCTTTTCCCAAACGTGACGGGGGACAACCCTTGCATTCGGTGGGATCTGGCTTTTCGGCACGCCGGTGATGCCGGTCACGACGGGCGGATTGACGGGCGGACGTAACGGGCGCGCATAGCGCGGGCGAGGTTCGACTATCGCCGGACGCACCGACCCGTTGCCTTGCGCGATTGTTCCGCGTGCCAAGGTTGGACGCTGTCCGCAGATCACTTGGCTTTGTCGGTTGACACGCGGCACCCATGCATCGCCGCTGGTGCTGCCACGAATGTAAACGCAGCCAGCACTGTCCACATATTGGCGACCCGTGAAGCTTTCGGGCGGCAGTTCGGCTGGACCGGATTGCGCCAGTGCCGTGTCGGCAGCTGTCACCCAAGCCAGCAAGGCTATTGCAGCAATTCTCACGGGTCTCGTTCTCCCAAAGCATTGGATTCTCAGCACGATGCCCCAGCCCAGCATCCGAGTAAAGCGCAAGCCGTCACTATCTCGTGCCGAACATCCGGTCGCCCGCATCGCCAAGGCCTGGCACGATGTAGCCAACCTTGTTCAGACGTTCATCGACGGCTGCGGTTACAATAGACACATCCGGGTGGGCCTCTTTCATACGAGCAATACCTTCAGGTGCCGCGAGCAGACAAAGAAAGCGGATGTTCTTGGCTCCGGCCTCTTTCAACAGATCAATCGCTGCCGCCGAGGAATTGCCCGTTGCCAGCATCGGATCGACGGCGATCACAAGCCGGTCTTCCAATGCTTCTGGCACCTTGAAGTAGTATTGCACAGGCTGCAGCGTCTCTTCATCTCGGTACAGCCCGACAAAGCCAACCCGTGCTGCCGGTATCAGGTCCAATATACCGTCCAGAAGTCCATTTCCCGCCCGCAGTATCGAAACTAGCGCCAGTTTCTTACCATCCAGACGCGGCGCTTCCATCTCGGTCAGCGGTGTTTCAATCCGTTTGGTCGTTAGCGGCAGGTCCCGCGTAACCTCGTAAGCCAAAAGGTGACTAATCTCGCGCAGAAGCTGCCGAAACGACTTGGTCGAGGTCTCCTTGTCGCGCATGATACTCAGCTTGTGCTGAACAAGCGGGTGGTCAACGAGTGTTAGGTGGTCGGACATGCGCGGGCTCCTTCTTTGGCGCCCTTATTGCAATGTCCCGTGCGGGCGTACAACGCCCGACTTTTTTGCAGCTTTAAGATCAGTCAAACTTGCGCGATGGTGCAAGCACGGTAGCTTCGCCCACCAGAACCTTCTTGCCGTCGACCGCGCAATGGCAATCGAGCCTCACCCGCCGTTTGGCAAAGTCGATATCGATCACCTTGACCTCGGCATGAACCATGTCGCCCGGCCGCACGGGCGCCAGGAACTTCAGCGATTGACCCATGTAAACCGTGCCATGCCCGGGAAGCTGTTCGCCAATCACCGCAGAGATAAGTCCAGCAGTCAGCATCCCGTGCGCGATGCGCCCGCCGAAGATCGTATCCTGTGCGTAGTCATCGTCCAGATGGACTGGATTGTGGTCGGTTGAGATCTGCGCAAACAACTCAATATCTTCATCCGTCACAACTTTGCGGATGTGCCGGGTCATGCCCATCTCGATATCTTCGATGCAAATCGTGCCGCGCGGCAGGTTGTCCAACATTTCACGCTCCGGTAACTTTATGACGCCACATAAACCACATTTGCAACTTAATTACTTTGCGCACGCAGAAAAGCAAGACAAAAGTAGGTCAGCGCAGGTGTCCTATGGCGAAAGTCGGCGCAATCTGTTCCCTGACGAGGTAGGCCTTCAAAGCTGCCGGATCGGGCTTCTGATCGGTCTTTGTCTCAACGGCGGCCAGCCCTCCGGAAATGAACAGCGTATCAAGGTCTTCGCCCATCCCGCCCGAGATATCCGTCTGAGGGCCGTCACCGATCGCCAGGATCGCGCTGTCGGGCACATCCACGCCAAGCGCCATCAGCCGCCGCCGTGCAAGGTCATAGATCGGTGGGTGCGGCTTCCCGAAGTAGAGGCTTTCGCCCCCCATTTCCGTATAGAGCTGCGCCAAAGCCCCTGCGCACCATTCGCGCTGATCGCCGCGATCCACGACGATGTCCGGGTTTGCACACAGTAATTTCAAGCTCTTCTGCTTGGCATAGAGGAATTGCGGGCGCATCTCGGCCGGATCTTCCAGCACGTCGAAGGGTCCCGCGCAGACGATACCCTCAGCCTCTTCCAAGGGAACCTGCATAATCTCCAACGGGTCTTCGATGACGTGGAGCGGATCGAAAAACCGCTTGTCGTGGTCCTGCCCCATGAACCACACCTTTTGGCCTACCACACCCCGGAACATCGCCGCACGTGCCGAATCGCCCGATGTGGCGATGCTGTCCCAGCAATCCTCGGGCACGCCAAATTCCTGCAATTGCACCTCGACCCCTGACCGCGGGCGGGGCGAGTTGGTCACCAGGACCACCTTTCCTCCCTCGGCGCGAAAGTCTCGCAAGGCCGCAACCGCCGCATCATGCGCCCGCAACCCGTTATGCACGCAGCCCCAAATATCGACGAACGCCGCCTGATAACGGGCCGAGATTTCACTCAGCGCGTTTATTGTCTGAGTCATGAGTTTCTCCGAAAATTGCGGTTCTGCGATCCCTTACACCAGCCATTCCCGCCTGACCATCACAGGCTAGTCCGTGGAATTGAGCGGATGGTTCCGCGTCCAGTCATACAGGCCGCTGTCGCGTTCACGCGCCGCCCGTTTCCATCCCACAACCTCACTCCGCGCCTTGAAATTCAAACCCTCGGGCGAATGACGCGTGATCCCATCAAACACGGTCGCCAACCGTTGCGCCTGCTGGATCTGGGCTTCAACGGCTTGATTGATGACCATTTTGTTCATGGCAAGCTGGTTGATCGGTACGGTCGCCATGCGTGCGGCGAGCGTTTCGACCGCGTCTTCCAAAAGATCCGCTGGCACCGATTTCAGCACCAACCCCATCTCGGCTGCCTCGGTTCCATTGATCTTGTCCCCCGTGAGCAGCATGCGTTTGGCCTTTTCCGGTCCCAGCCGAAAGGTCCACATGGCCGTCGTTGGACAGCCCCAGACCCGCGCTGGCATGTAGCCGATCTGCGCATCGTCCGCCATGATCGTCAGATCCGCGCAAAGCGCGATGTCCGAGCCACCCGCGACGGCAAAACCATGCACCTTGCAGATGACCGGCTTCATCGCGCGAAAAAGCGACATGAAGCATTGCGTGTTGGTCCACATGAACTGGAAATCCTGCATCGGATCCCAAGGCATTTCTTGCGTGATCCTGTTGTCGGGATCCTGCGCGTAATGCGTCAGGTCATATCCAGAGCAGAACGCCTCACCTGCGCCCGACAGGATGATGACATGCACCTCCGCATCGGCATCGAACATCTCGACAGCTGCCTGTAACTCACGCGGCAGATCGTCATTGATCGCGTTCATGACCTCGGGCCGGTTGAGGATGATCCGGCCTATCCGGCCATTTTTCTCTGTCTTGACTGTGCGCATGATGTCCTCCCATGCCGGAGGCTGGCACAAAAACGTAAGGTGGACCATCGGTCCACCTTGTTTCACCAGCACGAAGGCCGCCAATCACCCATCAAAAGTAAGGCGGAGGTGTCCTCCGCACCCACCCTCAGACCCTGAGGTTCGGAATGATCTGTTTCTTCCGGCTCATAACACCTGGCAAAACCACCGTGTCGCCGCCGACCGACGCATTGAACGACTTTTCAGCGACCGTCTTTACCAGATCATTTGGCACCAGAAGTGTCGCCTCTTCATTCAGAATATCCACGACAAAAAGCAACACCTGATCGGCACCATCTTCCTCCGCCACATCGGTCATCGATGCCATCAAGCTGTCCTTCCGGTCCAGCACCAGCTTCGGTGCCGTGGTCTCCAGCACACTGACCCGGAATTGCTTGCCATCTACAGCGTATTCCTTGCTGTCCATCCGCAGAAGCTCGGCATCCGAGAAGGCACTCACATCCGACTTGGCCTCGAACATCTCGGCGGCGTAGGCGCTGAGGTCGATGCCCAGATCCTTTGCGAGATCATGTGCAATCGCCTTGTCTTCTTGCGTTGTCGTAGGTGACCGGAATTCGAGCGTATCCGACAAGATGCAAGACAGCATCGCCCCTTTTACCCATTTTGGCGCCTGCGCCATGTCCTTGCCGATCATCTTCCACATAATCGTCGCCGTGCAGGCCAAAGGTTCAATCCGAATGTCGATCGGACCTTTTGTCTCCAGCCCGCCCACCAGCTTGTGGTGATCGATGATCGCCTGAATATCCGAATCGTTTATCGAAGCGGGCAACTCGGCCGGGTTGTTGGTGTCAACGATCACGACCGGCTGACCGGGCTCGACGCCATCTACAATCCGCGGCTTCGGCAGATCCCACTTTTTCAGCATGAACGCCGCTTCGGTATTTGGCTCACCCAACAGGACAGCCTCAGCATCACCGCCTTTGATCTCGTTGAGATACCAGGCCCAGATGATTGGGCTGCCGGTGCTGTCAGTGTCAGGCGACTTGTGCCCGAAAACAAGGGTTGTCATGGCTGATGGGTCCTTCGTTCCGGAATTCTGAATTCGCGCGCTTTATAGCAAGGTGACGCGCAGTGTCACCCGGCTTCAGGGGCTGGTTTTGTCGCAGGCGAAAAGGTATGCTGGATCAATTGAAGAGGAGTGCTCTGCACATGGACCAACTGGCCTAGAACCCGTTCGCCCGACAGCAACAAACGCGTTGCACATCGCTTCAAGGAGTGCCCCGACAATGGACCATCGCATCTGATCCGCACCACGCGGCCCTGCCGCCACTTCAGCTGTCAAGTGATGAGGCACCCATGCCCAATAACTCTAATCTTCCGCCCAATCGCGGGACCAAGCGTCCTGTCAAACTCAAAACCCAGAAGGCAAAGCGCCACGCCGACACAAGGCCACCGCATGCCAATCTACGCCAACCGCAAACCCGAGGAGGACGCCCGCCACGCTTTCCAGGCCGCACCGGCGGGCGTTAGGGCTTGAACTGAGGCTGCCCGCTTGCTTTGCTGCGGGCAGCCCGATCTGGAAAACACGTATGGCCCACAGCGAAACCGACCTCTACCCGCCCGTAAAGGCCTTTCTCGAAGACCAGGGCTATGTGGTGAAGTCAGAGGTCGGTGCCGCCGACGTGGTCGCCATACGCGGTGGGGAACCACCCGTCGTCGTCGAACTTAAACTGGGGTTTTCGTTGACCCTAGTGCATCAATGCGTGGCCCGGCTGACCCTGTCAGATGATGTCTACATGGCAGTCGCGCGCGGCAAAGGGAAACGCTTTCTCAAAGCCCGACGCGACATGACGACACTGTGCCGACGTCTGGGGCTTGGCCTCATGATCGTCCGGATCGAGGATGGCCATATCGAAGTGCCCTGCGATCCCGTACCTTATGCGCCCCGCAAATCAAAAGTTCGGCAAGGGCGGCTCTTAAGGGAATTCGCAAAACGCGGCGGTGATCCCAACAGCGGCGGCCAGACCCGCGCGGGACTTGTCACTGCCTATCGACAGGATACCTTGCGTCTCGCGGTTTATCTCTTCGAAGCTGGTGCCAGCAAAGGTGCAGATGTCGCCCGGGAAACCGGCATTCTGCATGCAACGCGGATGATGCGCGATGACCACTATGGTTGGTTTGAGCGGATCAAGACAGGTATATACGGCCTCTCGCCCAAAGGTGCCGAGGCTGTGAGCGACGCGCAAGGCGTTCTTGGATCCTGAAATCCGGTTGGTCCTAAAACGGCAAGCGTTCCAACGTGTAACCGTCTTGCTCAAGCAGATACAAAAGCCCCGTCTCGCCGCTCAGATGCCCAGCCCCGACAGCAACAACGAGATCATCCGCCTCAATCGCCTCCAGTGTCTCCATCCAGCGCGCATTGCGTTGTGTCAGCAAGAGGTCCAAGAACTGATCGAAGGCCGCATCGATCTCTTCCGCCGACAGATCCAGAAGATCGCGGGCAGTCACACGACTGACTTCGATCACCTCAGCGTGTTTCTCCTCGAAATACTGATTCATCAGTGTCGCCAGTGCATTTTCCGCAGCATCCGTCGGCAGCGCTCCGAGGCTTAGCATCTCCACCTGCGCTTCCAGCGGGATCGCGTTGAAGATGGTGAATACCGTGTCATAGGGTTCAATAGATTCTGTTGGCAGGTTCTTTTCTTTGGCGAGACGCAGCAAACGCTGGTCCAATCCATTGGGTTTGGCGATCCGCATTTCCGCGATCACACAGGGCGGCAGGCCTAGCGTGACGGCCAGATACCAGGGTTGCATCTTGGCCGCCATGAAGCCTGGAATGCCCCTATCGGCTGCCGCTTGGGCGATCGGCGCCCAGGCCTCATCTCCCATCTGCTCAATCAGCGACGGTCCCTTGGAAAGAAAGAACAGGCCCGGATTGGTTGCTGCGGCCCCTTCGAGCTTTTTCATGTCTTCTTCGCTGGCCTCGACCAGCATCAGCTCCGCTTGCTCGATAAGAGGTGCCAACCGATCCGTCACCGGGTCGAGGCGCGGATCCGAGATGTGGACCGTGCCGATCAGATGAATGGTTTGGTCCTCTTTGCTGGCCCGCCACAGATTGCCTTCGGTGTAAGGCATCTCAGCGACCCGTGCCGATATTTCCGCCGCCTGCCCATCCGTCAGACCGGTTCGCAGATCCTCCCCGGAACAGGTTGCAAAAACAACAGAAGGCAACATAAAAATACCGGCAAAAAAGGCGCGAAACATGGATGGATCCCGTTGAATTTCGATGTCTTCGTCACTTAATCACCTGGAATACCTTTGGCAAACGAAGCGACGCAGAAAAACCGCTGAAATTTGTTGAAACATCCGGTTGACTCGACCCTGCACCTTTCATAAATCCACGCCATTATCACTCAAGCCAATTGAGTGATAATTAGGGACGCCCGGCGTCCTAGGGAGAAACTTTGAGCTTAAGGAGCTGCAAAGATGGCATTCAAACCACTTCATGACCGCGTGCTGGTCCGTCGCGTCGAAAGCGACGAAAAAACTGCTGGCGGCCTGATCATCCCCGACAGCGCAAAAGAAAAGCCTGCTGAAGGCATCGTTGTCTCAGTCGGCGCAGGCGCCAAAGACGATGACGGTGATCGGATCGCAATGGACGTTGCAGAAGGCGACAAGATCTTGTTCGGCAAATGGTCCGGCACCGAAGTCACGATCGACGGCGAAGAGCTGCTGATTATGAAGGAATCCGACATCATGGGCATCATCGAAGACGCGTCGGCCGCGAAAGCCGCCTGAAAACCGCGCATCGTTTGATCCCTCAACAGTAATTCTCAGGAGAGAAACATGGCTGCTAAAGACGTCAAGTTTGAAACAGACGCCCGCAACCGCATGCTCAAGGGCGTGAATGTCCTGGCCGATGCGGTCAAAGTCACACTGGGTCCCAAGGGCCGCAATGTCGTGCTCGACAAATCCTTCGGCGCACCTCGCATCACCAAAGACGGGGTGTCGGTCGCCAAGGAAATCGAACTGGAAGACAAGTTCGAGAACATGGGCGCGCAAATGGTCAAGGAAGTCGCACAGCGCACCAATGATGAAGCGGGTGACGGCACAACCACAGCAACCGTTCTGGCACAGGCCATCGTCAAGGAAGGCATGAAATCCGTCGCGGCCGGCATGAACCCAATGGACCTTAAGCGCGGTATCGATACGGCAACCGCCAAGGTGGTTGAGGCCATCAAATCCGCCTCGCGCGAAGTCAAAGACAGTGACGAAGTGGCTCAGGTCGGCACGATCTCTGCCAACGGCGAAGCTGAAATCGGCCAGCAAATCGCCGACGCGATGCAGAAGGTCGGCAATGAAGGTGTCATCACGGTTGAGGAGAACAAAGGCCTCGAGACCGAAACGGACGTCGTCGAAGGCATGCAGTTCGATCGCGGCTACCTGTCGCCATATTTCGTCACCAACGCCGACAAGATGACGGCAGAGCTGGAAGACTGCATGATCCTGCTGCACGAGAAGAAGCTCTCGTCGCTGCAGCCAATGGTTCCCCTGCTTGAATCGGTGATCCAGTCGCAAAAACCCCTTCTGATCATCGCCGAAGACGTTGAAGGTGAGGCACTGGCAACGCTCGTCGTCAACAAACTGCGCGGCGGTCTGAAAATCGCAGCAGTCAAGGCACCTGGTTTCGGCGATCGCCGCAAGGCCATGCTGCAGGACATCGCGATCCTCACAGGCGGTCAGGTCATCTCCGAAGATCTGGGCATGAAGCTCGAAAACGTCACAATGGACATGCTGGGCACGGCCAAGCGCCTTCAGATCACGAAAGACGAGACGACTGTCATCGACGGAGCCGGCGAAAAGGCTGAAATCGAAGCACGCGTGAGCCAGATCCGCCAGCAGATCGAAGAGACGACGTCCGACTATGACCGCGAAAAGCTGCAAGAGCGTGTTGCGAAACTCGCCGGTGGCGTTGCGGTGATCCGCGTCGGCGGCATGACCGAAGTCGAAGTGAAAGAGCGTAAGGACCGCGTCGATGACGCCCTGAACGCGACACGCGCTGCCGTGCAAGAAGGCATCGTCGTCGGTGGTGGTGTGGCTCTGGTCCAGGGTGCGAAAGCGCTCGACGGGCTGGAAGGCGCAAACAACGACCAAAGCGTTGGCATCAGCATTGTCCGCAAGGCCATCGAATCGCCTCTGCGTCAGATCGCGGAAAACTCCGGCGTCGACGGTTCGGTCGTTGCAGGCAAGATCCGCGAAAGCTCGGACGCTGCTTTCGGCTTCAACGCGCAGACTGAAGAATATGGTGACATGTTCAAGTTCGGCGTGATTGACCCGGCCAAAGTTGTGCGGACTGCCCTGCAGGATGCAGCCTCGGTTGCAGGTCTTCTGATCACCACAGAAGCGATGGTCGCCGACAAACCCGCCAAAGAAGGCGCAGGCGCCCCGGGCGGCGGCATGCCCGACATGGGCGGCATGGGCGGCATGATGTAGGCAACGTTTTCGGCCCTGCCGGAACCCTACATTGCCGAAAGACATGAAAGGCCGCCCCCAGGGCGGCCTTTTTCACATTAACATCTCGGTAATGGCAGAGCTTGCTCTGCCTTACCCGCTCAATTCGATGTGACAGAAGGTGAAGATCAAAAAGGTAAGGCGGGCCTTGGCCCGCCCCTGCCCGCAGGATAGATCTGCACAATGCGTCTGATCCTGCTGACCACCCTGACGATGTGCGCCTTTGCGGCCAATTCCATACTCACCCGTCTGGGTGTTGCGGGCGGAGAGACTGACCCGATCAGCTTTGCGATCTTTCGCCTCCTAGCCGGAGCGATCGTCCTCGCCGTCATGGTCACGCTGCGCAAAAGACATCTGCCCCTTCGTGCGCCCGGTCGAACCATCGGCGTGCTCAGCCTCGCCGCCTATATGATCGGCTTTTCGCTTTCCTATATCACGCTTGATGCAGGTCTTGGTGCCCTGATCCTCTTTGGCACCGTGCAAATCAGCATGTTCGGCTGGACGGCCTTACGCCATCGCCGCCCTGCGCCCCGACAGTTAGCAGGCGCCGCGATCGCCTTCGCGGGCCTGCTGCTAGCACTTTGGCCAAATGAAAGCGCGAATACCGGCCCAATTGGGGCCGCCCTTATGATCGCTGCGGGGATCGGCTGGGCCGCCTACACAATCTCGGGCCGCGGTGCGTCCGATCCACTGGGCGCAACAGCAGCAAATTTTGTCCTCTGTCTGCCCGTCGTCGCCCTAGTGATGCTCTGGACGCCTTTGCGCTTTGACACAACTGGCCTCCTGCTCGCCATTGCCTCCGGGGCCATAACCTCCGGTCTCGGCTATGCGCTCTGGTATCGCGTCCTACCCCGGCTTCTTGCCGAAACCGCCGCCGTCGTACAACTCAGCGTACCTATCATCGCGATCCTTGCAGGAGGCGTCCTTCTGGGCGAGGCGCTGACACCTCCGCTCCTTTTGGCTGCGGCCTTGGTGATCGGTGGCATCGCGCTGGCCGTCACTTCACAATCTTCTCCAGCGGATCGTAAAGCATGACCGCCCCCTGAAATGCCACAGCCCCCAGGCTGAGCGGCCGATGCGGGGTCTCTGCCAATTCCACTTCAGTCACCCACCTGTGTTGCGTGACAATTCCTTCGGGATCTTCCCAACCCGGAGAGACGTTCGGACCGGCAACAAGCGTGCAGTGAAAGAACAGATCGACCTGATGAAAACCGCGTTCTGGATCGTGAAATTCGTTAACGAGGCAGGGCGCCCCGACCTCGACTTGCAATCCAGTCTCTTCCATCACCTCTCGGATTACGTTTTCGGGCAGTGATTGCCCCGGCTCCACCCCACCGCCCGGTGCGCACATGAGAGAGCTTTGTCCATTGGGCCAGGCATTGACCAGCAATAGGCGTCCATCTTGCACAATAATGGCGCGAACTGCGATACGCGGGCGATCTTTCGCCATGATTTGATCCCTTTCGGCACCTATCCCGCGTTCCATACGCGCCCCGGCACCTATATCTCAAGGCTGATGAAACGGATTGCCCTTCTCTCCACCCTTTTGTGGCCCCTGCCAGCAATGGCCGACTGTGTCGTGCTGCTGCACGGTCTGGCTCGAAGCCAGGCATCCTTCACGCTCATGGAGGCGGCCTTGGAGGCCGAGGGCTACGAAGTCGTCCGCCCAGGTTATCCTTCAACCAGCGCGAATGTGGCTCGGCTCGCCGACGCAGTGATGCCCTTCGCCTTCGACCGCTGCACCGACCGCATCGTACATTTCGTAACCCACTCCATGGGCGGTATCCTCGTACGGGAATGGATGGCCAAGCAATCGACCCACCCCCCCGGTTTTGGCCGCGTCGTAATGCTGGCCCCGCCCAACCAGGGAAGCGAGGTGGTTGACGTGCTTGGCGATCTCGCAGCCTTTGGATGGTTCAACGGCCCCGCCGGGCGTGAAATGGGCACGGGCGAAAATAGCGTCCCAAAGGCGCTGCCACCCGTTGACTATCCTGTTGGCGTGATAGCAGGGGACACGTCTTTAAACCCCTATTTTTCATCTCTTCTGCCCGGTGTCGACGATGGTAAAGTCACCGTTGTCTCCACGCGGGTCGACGGGATGGCCGACCACATCACTTTGCCAGTGACCCACACGTTCATCATGAACAGTCCCACAGTGATCGCACAAACTCTCGCTTTTTTGCAAAGTGGGCAATTCGACCCTTCAATCGGTTGGCTTGACGCGGTACTCGACCGCTTTGATCCCGATGAAGAGAGCGGAGATGCTGAGCGTTGATCTGAAAGGGGCAGACGTATTGCTGCCTGAAGGCTTTACGACCGATCCGGTCTCGATCTGCCGCGGCCAGATTGTCGAGGCCCGCCAAGACCGCGCCATCGACCTAAGCGGCTACCGCATCTTGCCCGGCATTGTCGACCTACATGGTGATGCATTCGAACGCCATGTGGCCCCGCGCCGGGGCGCCATGAAAGAGATGGTCGAAGGCCTGCGCGCCGCCGAAGCCGAGGTGGCGACAAACGGCGTGACCACGGCCTATCTAGCCCAATTCGTGTCGTGGGAAGGCGGCTTGCGCGGGCTCGACTTTGCAGGTCAGGTCTTCACTGCGCTGCGTGATCTCCGGGGGCAGGTAGTGACCGACCTGCAAGGTCAGTTGCGTATGGAAACACATCTGATCGATCACTTCAACGAGGTGCCGCGATGGATGCGCGACTGGGGGCTGAGCTACATCGTCTTCAACGATCACCTGCCGCACGATCGCCTTGCCAAAGGTCGCAAACCGCCAAGGTTGACGGGGCAGGCGCTGAAGGCCGCGCGCAACCCCGATGATCACTTCACCCTCTTGCTTGGTCTTCACGCAAGGTCCGACAAGGTGCCCGCCGCGCTCGACGCGCTTTGCGCGGAATTGCGGGCAGAAGGTCTTTACATCGGCAGCCATGACGAGGCGACGGCAGAGGCGCGCGCGACATGGCGCAAGCGCGGCGCGTTCATCTCCGAATTCCCCGAAACGCAAGATGCAGCCGAGGCCGCCCGTGCAAATGGCGACGGTATCATCCTTGGCGCACCCAACGTCGTACGCGGCGGATCGCACAAGGGCAATGCAAGCGCCTTTGATCTGATCGCAATGGACCTGTGCGATGCGCTCGCCTCCGACTACCACTATCCCAGCCTGCGCCGCGCCGCCTTCATGCTGGAGAGAGCCGGAATCATGGATTTGGCAGCCGCTTGGGCGCTGATTTCCTCCGGACCGGCCCGCATCATGGGCCTGAATGACCGAGGCCGCCTGATTGCAGGCCTGCGCGCGGATATAGCCATACTTGATGAAAAAGACCGGCTCGCAGCCACCCTGTCGGGCGGGCAGATCAGCTACATGAACGGCGACATTGCAAACCGTTTCATCGACTGATCAGTCACTATTGGCGCACCCGGTTTACATGGCCCATCTTGCGACCGGGCTTGACGTCGGTCTTGCCATAAAGGTGGATGGCCGCATCGGGTTCCGTTGCAATATCCATCACCTGCGCAACATCATCACCGATCAGGTTCTGCATGACCACATCCACATGCCGCGTCCCGTCGCCCAAAGGCCATCCCGCCACCGCCCGGATATGCTGTTCAAACTGGTCTACAGCGCAGCCATTCTGCGTCCAATGGCCCGAATTGTGCACCCGTGGCGCAATCTCGTTCACGACAAAACCGTCCCGCGTCACAAAAAGCTCAACCCCCATGACGCCCACATAATCCAGCGCGTTGACAATTCTGCCCGCCAACAACACCGCATCCATCCTTTGCGCTGCACTCAGCCGCGCGGGCACGGTCGTGGTGCGCAATATGCCCTCCTCATGCACGTTTTCGCCCGGATCAAATGCCGACACATCGCCGGTCGGACTGCGCGCCACAATCACCGAAATCTCGGCGCTGAAATCGACAATGCCTTCTAGGATCGCAGGCGCCCCCTGCATCTGCGCGAAGGCGTCCGAACCTTCAGAGACGTGCGCGATGCGGCATTGCCCTTTGCCATCGTAACCGAACCGACGGGTCTTGAGGATAGCGGGTGTCCCGATACGCTCCAGCGCCTCTGTCAACGCAGCCGCGTCCGGACAATCGGCGTAGTCCGCCGTGATCAGACCAAGCCCTGACAGAAAGTCCTTCTCGGTCAACCGGTCCTGACTGATCCGCAGGGCCTCGCGACCCGGGCGGATCAGTTTGTGCTCTTCCAGGACGTCAAGCGCATGGGTTGGGATGTTCTCGAATTCGTAGGTGATGACATCGACACTCGTCGCAAAGGCAAAAAGCGCATCGTTGTCCTCGTAGGCCGCTGTCGTGACGTGGTGCGCCACATCCCCCGCCGGTGCTGCGGCACCCGGCTCATAGATATGGGTGCGAAAGCCTAGTCGACTGGCCGCGACGGCCAGCATACGGCCAAGTTGCCCACCGCCCAGAATACCAATCGTTGCCCCGGTTTTCAGCGCATCAGTCATCGCCGGGGCTTTCAGGGATCGAGGCCGACAGATCCGCCCGCCACCCATCCAGTCGTGCGGCCAGATCCCTATCCTGAAGTGCCAGAATGCCCGCCGCCATCAGGCCCGCATTTGCCGCCCCTGCCGCCCCTATGGCCATCGTCGCCACCGGAAAGCCGCGCGGCATCTGAACAATCGAATAAAGAGAATCCACGCCTGACAACGCCTTGGTCTGAACAGGCACGCCGATCACCGGAACCCGCGTTTTTGACGCCATCATGCCAGGCAGATGCGCAGCACCACCCGCACCCGCGATGATCACCTGCAGCCCCCGCTTTGCAGCCGTCTTGCCGTAGTCCCAAAGCCGGTCTGGCGTGCGATGCGCCGACACGATTCGCGCCTCATAAGCAACGCCTAGAGCGTCCAGAAGATCCGCAGCCTCTCTCATGGTGCTCCAGTCCGATTGGCTCCCCATGATGATACCCACAGGCGGAGATTGATCTTTCATGTCAGGCCCTTGGAAGAAGAATGAGACACTATACCCGGAACCTGGTCCGTGGCAACGACGGAAAGATCAGGCGATGATGTCCGGCAGAAGCCGATCCTCGATTAGCGCGATCCTGTCCTTCAGCCAGAGCTTCCGCTTTTTCAGACGTTGCAACGTCAACTGATCGCCCGTGCCCTTGTCGGTCAGCGCTGTGATCGCTTCGTCCAAATCACGGTGCTCGCGGCGAAAGACTTCAAGCTCGACCCGCAAGACTTCGTCGGTTTTCATGGACAGATCGTTGGGCGCGTTCATAATTCACCTGAGACCTTTAGTGTGGCTGGCAATATAATCGGTCACAACCAAAACGCCTAGACCTTGTTTGCGGTGCGTTTTCTTCCCATATTAAAAGCAGATCGTTGCCTTCCAGGGACGATTCCGCACTGTCGCTTGACGTATGAGGACGTGTCGCATGACAAAAATGACGCTTGGATCATATCCCCACATGCTGGGATTTGAGCAGTTGGAGCGCCTCCTTGAACGCACCGCAAAATCGGGCAATGAGGGCTATCCACCTTTCAACATCGAACAAACCTCGGACTGGTCTTATCGTATCACGCTGGCCGTGGCAGGATTTGCTGAAAGTGATCTGTCGATCACGGTTGAGGACCGGCAATTGGTCATTCGGGGCCGCCAGCAGGATGACAGCGATGACAGGGTGTTCCTGCATCGCGGGATTGCGGCGCGCCAGTTTCAGCGCAGCTTCGTGCTGGCCGACGGTGTCGAAGTGGGCGAAGCGATCATGGAAAACGGGCTCCTGCATGTCGACCTGACGCGGTCGAAGCCCGAAACAGTGGTTCAGACAATAAGTATCAAAAAGGGGTAAGGCTATGCAAACAAGATATGATTTCGGAGCGGAAGTAGGCCGGATGGTATACGTAAAGCCAGTTGCCATCGCCGAATTGCCGCAAGACGTACAGGATCAGGCCGAGGGTCTGGAGGAGTTGTTTGCGGTCCACGATGCCGAAGGGCAGCAACTGGCACTTGTCGCAGACCGTCGCATGGCCTTCGTTCTGGCACGCGAACACAATTACGCACCGCAACCCCTCCACTAACCTAAGGATGCTGACGCCGGAAGGACATCGCCCTCGCCTTGTCCGGGAACGCTAAGATGTATGACGTCGATTGGGTCGACGCCTTCACCGACCGGCCATTTGGCGGCAATGGTTACGCGGTGGTGCACTATTCTGACGATTTGACGCCCAAGACCTGCATGGCCTTTGTGCCAGAAACCTCGCTTTCGGAATGCACGTTCACGGGACCGTCCGAAACTGCAGACATCCGCGTTCGCTATTTTATGGCGAGCCGCGAATTGCCCTTTGCAGGTCACCCGACGATCGCGACAGTCAAGCGCTCCTTGATCGCGGTGATGTCGCCGACAATAGCGATCTGACGCTTGAGACCGTTGCCGGGCTGATCCCGGTCGCCGTCCGCAATGGAAAGATCACCATGTGTCAGCCCTCACCTGAATTCGGTGAGGTGGCAAATCCGGCGCTGGTTGCTGCGGTTGGCGGTCTGAAAGCGGAAGACATCGCACATCGGCCACGCTTTGTCTCAACGGGCGTGCCTTTTTGCATTGCAGTGTTGAATGACCTTGAGACACTCCGTCGCGTGGAGCTCGATCCGACCGGGTATCGTGCATATGCGGAGGCCTATACCAAGGGCGCGACGGACTTTCGCAAGCCCTTTTGGGTGGCGCTTGAAGGGTTTTGCTGGAAGGGCGTACCTCAGCGCGGCTGCCGCTTTTACCGCACTTACCGGCTGAGGATCTTTTCACGGGCTCGGCCAGCGGGGCGATGGCAGCGTATCTCTGGGCGGAGGGTTTGATCGACAATCCGGTATTCGTGGCAGAGCAGGCATATGGCATGAACCGGCCCGGTCAAGCCGATGTTCAGGTAGTCGGACCGCAGGACGCGATCGAGGGCGTGAATCTCGGCGGCAGCGGCTACGTTCTGATGAGCGGCAAACTCAAAATCTGACGGCTAAGGCGGGCGACACGCCCGCCTTACAGACTTTCGTCTAACAAGCTATTCATGGCCTCGTAAGGCGGGCGTACCGCCCGCCATTACCCCCAACCTGCAGCGATCAAACCCATCGACTCTAGCTTCAGCAAGACCTGCTGCGCGCAGTTGTCGACTTCAACATTCTCGGTCTCAACCCGCAATTCGGGGTTGTCGGGAACGTCATATGGGTCAGAGATACCCGTAAATTCCTTGATCTTTCCTTCTCGCGCCAGCTTATAAAGCCCCTTACGATCCCGCCGTTCACATTCCTCGATGCTTGTTGACACATGAACCTCGACGAAAGCACCGAAATTCTCGACATCCTCGCGCACTGCCCGCCGCGTCGTTGCATAGGGTGCAATCGGAGCGCAGATCGCAATCCCGCCATTCTTCGTGATCTCAGAAGCCACATAGCCAATCCGCCGGATGTTGAGATCCCGGTGTTCCTTCGAAAAGCCCAGCTCGGACGACAGGTTCTTCCGCACGATATCGCCGTCCAGCAACGTCACCGGACGCCCGCCCATCTCCATCAGCTTGACCATCAGCGCGTTCGCAATTGTCGATTTGCCCGACCCCGAAAAGCCCGTAAAAAATACCGTGAACCCCTGCTGCGAGCGGGGCGGTTTCGTCCGTCGCAATTCCCGCACCACTTCTGGGAAAGAGAACCATTCGGGAATCTCCAACCCCTCGGCCAGACGCCGCCGCAACTCGGTCCCCGAAATGTTCAGGATCGTTACGTTGTCCTTGTCCATGATCTCGTCGGCCGGCTCGTACTGGGCGCGCTCCTGCACGTAGACCATGTGCTTAAAGTCAACCATTTCGATGCCCATCTCCTCCTGATACTCGCGGAAAAGATCTTGCGCATCGTAGGGTCCATAGAAATCCTCACCCGCCGAATTCTTGCCCGGCCCTGCATGATCCCGACCCACGATAAAATGCGTGCAGCCATGATTCTTGCGGATCAAACCGTGCCACACAGCTTCGCGCGGACCAGCCATGCGCATCGCGAGGTTTAGCAAAGACATTGACGTTGTCGCCGCCGGATATTTGTCCAGCACCGCTTCGTAGCATCGCACGCGTGTGAAATGATCGACATCGCCTGGCTTTGTCATGCCAACCACCGGGTGGATCAAAAGGTTGGCCTGCGCCTCACGTGCTGCCCGGAAGGTTAGTTCCTGATGCGCCCGATGCAGCGGATTGCGGGTCTGGAACGCGACAACCTTGCGCCAGCCCAGCTTGCGGAAATAGGCGCGCAGTTCGTTGGGCGTGTCGCGCCGGGCCCGAAAATCATAGTGGACGGGTTGCTGGATGCCTGTCACGGGTCCGCCCAGATAAACAGGGCCGGCTACGTTGTGCAGGTAGTTGACCGCCGGATGTGCGCTGTCATCCGCCCCAAAGACCATCTTGGCCTCATGCGCCTTGTCCGGTGTGAAACGGTCCGTCACCGTCATCGTGCCGAGGATCACGCCTTCCTGGTCACGCAGCGCGATGTCCTGCCCGATCTCAAGTCCCTCGGCAAAAACCTCGCTCACATCCAGCGTGATCGGCATAGGCCAAAGGCCACCATCCTTCAGGCGCATCGTATCAACGACCGACTTGTAGTCCTCTTCGCTCAGAAACCCCTTGAGTGGGTTGAAGCCACCATTCATCAGGAGTTCCAGATCGCAGATCTGGCGCGGTGTCAGGTCCCAGCTGACCAGATCACCCGCCTCAACCTTGAGCTTTTGGGCGCTGTCATAAGATACAAAGAGTTCGGGGATCGGGGCGAGGTTGTTCTGCATCGCAAAAATGTCTTTCTTGCCAACTCGGAAAAATGAGGCCGCACGGCCCCGTTCGGGCGCGGGATAAACCTGTCCGCTGGCAAAAGTCTAGCGAGGCTCCTTCCAAAACGGCGAATATCAGCCCGGATCGGCGACTATCGGCTATGCATGTGGCACAAGACGGATCGGAAGCCCGCCACGTGGCTGCGGAATAGGCACGCGAATCCAATCTACCGGTTCCGCTTGCGCCAACTCCACCCGGTAGCGCCGCAGCAGCAACACCAGAAAAATCTTCACCTGCATCGTAGCAAAATGCAGGCCGATGCATTTGTGCGCGCCCCCGCCGAAAGGCGCCCAGGCGTATTTATGCGTCCGGTCTTCGGCCCGGTTGGGCGAAAAGCGATCAGGATCAAAGGTTTCAGGATCGCTCCAATGGGTGAGCGAGATCAAAACGATGCCGGGTGCTGCAGTGACCCAGGTCCCCGCAGGCACATAGGTGCCGTGCCAGTCGAAATCACGGACTGCCCGCCTTGGAATGAAGGGCACGGGCGGCAGCAGACGCAGCGCCTCCTTAAACAGCCGCTCAGTATATTCAAGCTGTGCCAGAGCCACATCATCCAGCGGCGCGTCTTGAAGGGCGGCCACCTCATCCAGAATTCGGGCCTGAATGTCCGAGTAGGTGCCAAGCGCCCAGATGACCTTTGCCAGACTTGCTGCGGTCGTGTCGTGGGCGGCCATCAAGAGAAAGTTGAAGTGATCCAAAACCTCTTGCGTGCTCCACCCCTTGCCGTCTTCGTCCACAGCCAGACACATTTGACTGAAGAAATCGCCGCCGGGATTGGCGCACCGTTCGGGAACCATCTCCTAAAAAGTCTCCAACAGATAGCGCCGCGCCTGCATACCGCGCCGCATCTTGGTCAGTGGCAACGGCTTGCGCACGACCCCCAAAGAGGCCGCAACCTCTGCCGCGAAGGCCGCATTCAGCTTGCCCACCCGTGGATCGTCCAGCGGCAAGCCCATGAAGACGGCGGCTCCCATCTGCAAGGTCATTGTTTTGATCGCGGGGAAGAACGCGAATGGCGTCTCGGCGGGCCAATCGGCGATCAAGCCTTCCAAGGCTTCGGCCATCCGGTCACGATAGCCATCCATGACGGGCTTTCGAAAAGCCGATTGCATGATGCGACGGTGGCCACGGTGATCCTCAAAATCGCGCAGCATCAGCCCGCCGGGGAAGAGGCTGTGTAACACGTCCCATCCGTCATGGCTTGAAAAGAGATTGCTGGTGTCTCCAAGGATGAACTCCAACGCCTCCGCCCCGCCCAAACTGACGCGCCACTGGCCCAGTACATGAACTTAATAGACCGGTCCGAACGCCTTGGCAGAACGTTGGTGCAGCCCGTAGCTGTCCCGCAGCATGTCAAGCGTGTGACCCAGGACAGGCAGTTTCGGCAGGTTGGGAATGTGGGACAGCGTGGTTGTAGACGACATGACAAAAATCCCGCTTTCCGGGAAGCTTGCCCTTTTTGATCGCGCCAATCAAGCGCACGCTCGGTCAAACCAATGTCATGCCGACCACAACACCGACGAGATTTAAACCATAGTTTTTGACGTTTTTCAGCCTGTTAGCACAGCTTCGCTCTATTCGGCGGCTTTCACGGTCTCCGCGCTATCAGTTTCTGCAATGAAACGCTCTGCCTCAAGCGCTGCCATGCAGCCCATACCCGCGCTCGTCACGGCCTGACGGTAGATGTGATCGGTCAGATCGCCAGCCGCGAAGACGCCGGGGATTGAAGTCGCCGTGCTGTCGGGCTTTGTCACAACGTAACCACCCATATGCGTTTCCAGCACATCCTTCACCAACTCATTCGCCGGGGCATGACCGATCGCGACGAAGACGCCTTTGCACGCGATATCGGTGATCTCACCTGTCTGGACGTTGCGCACTTTCACGCCTTCAACGCCCAGCGGAGCGTCGGCCCCGTAGACTTCTTCAAGCTGATTGAACCACAAAGGTTCGATCTTGGGATTCTTAAACAACCGATCTTGCAGGATTTTTTCTGCGCGCAGCTCGTCACGCCGATGGATCAGCGTGACCTTCGAGGCAAAATTGGTCAGAAACAGCGCTTCTTCCACGGCAGTATTGCCCCCACCCACGACGACAATCTCCTGACCACGGTAGAAGAACCCGTCACAGGTGGCACATGCACTCACGCCAAAGCCCTTGAACTTCTCTTCCGAAGGCAGACCCAGCCACTTCGCCCGCGCACCCGTTGCCAGAATGATCGCATCCGCAACATAGACCGCTCCGCTGTCGGATTGCGCCACAAAGGGCCGTTTGGAGAAATCCACCGAGGTGATGATGTCACTGATGATCTCACATCCCATGGCCTTGGCGTGGTCCTGCATGCGGATCATCAGATCTGGCCCCTGCACTTCGGTGTCGCCCGGCCAATTCTCAACCTCGGTCGTGGTCGTCAACTGCCCGCCCGGCTCTATCCCCTGGACGAGAATCGGTTCCAGCATCGCCCGCGCCGCGTAAACGGCCGCCGTGTAACCCGCCGGCCCGGAACCGACGATAAGCACCTTGGATTTGCGAGTCTCAGCCATGACATGCCTCATTTTGTTGCACGCTGTATATATTTGTCCGGATCGACCAAGGGAACCCGTGTCATGGCGTTGTTAAACTTCGTTAATACAACCTATGATTAGGAATCGACGCAAAGTGTTCGGAAGGATAGCGTTATGAAGAAATTTTTTGCAGGTATTGCGGTCGCCGTTTTTGCCGGTAGTACAGCCTCGGCCGCGACAATCTCCGGAACTTCCGCGACTCCCGAAGGTCTTGTGCCGATTGTAGAGGAGTTTCGCACAGCCTTGGGCGGATTGAACCCAAACACACCAACAAACGAAGATCCAGGCGGACGCCGCCAGATCAATTGGGATGCGGCCCCGGACGCGATCAGTGACCCGAACGCGTTTCCAGGTGATTTCTTCAACTTCTCTGCAGCCCCCAGAGCGCGCGGGATCGAATTCACCCCCACCGGTTCAACAACCGGCTTCCAGCTGTCGTCCACCGAAGCGTCAGGTGAACCCACGGCATTCGGTCGTCCCAACAGCTTTGTCCCCTTCAGCCAAGAACGGATGTTCACGCCGATTGGAGGCAACACCTTTGACGTTACGTTCTTCAATCCCGTTGACCAAACCACCCCTGCCACCACGCGTGGTCTGGGTGTCGTCTTCAATGACGTTGAAGATGAGGGCGACACGTTCATGGAAATCTTCGACATCGCCGGAAACCTGATCGACAGTCAGGTGGTCGAAATCAGCGTAAATCGCGGTCTTTCTTTCCTCGGCTTTGTCTTTGACGACCCGATTATCGCGAAGGCCAGTATAACCGTTGGCAGTGCTATCGCGCCCTCTTTCAATGGCAGTGATGGCGTCGTCATGGACGATTTCATCTTCGGTGAGCCAACGCCCATCCCTCTGCCCGCCTCCTCCTTGCTGCTCGTGGGTGCCCTCGCGGGCTTCGGACTGATGCGGCGTCGTCGCGTCTGATCAGGTAAGTCTGCCCTATTTGCCGCCTGTTTCCCCAGCAAGCGGCAAATTTTCTTGCGTTTCGTCGCAATATTATTGCGCCTTCATGGTTGTCGCTGTAACAACCGCAAAAAGGGAGGCGGTATGGCGAGCACAAGACTTGATCCCATCGACAGGAAGATTCTCGCAGAATTGCAAGCCGACGGTCGTATGACCAATGTTGAACTTGCGAAGCGGGTCGGTATCTCTGCCCCGCCCTGCTTGCGCCGGGTCCGGACCCTTGAAGAAAGCGGCTATATAAAAGGCTACCACGCCGATGTGGACGGCCGCGAACTGGGGTTCGAAGTGCAGGTCTTTGCCATGGTCGGCCTGACAAGCCAGGCAGAGGTCGATCTGTCCGCCTTCGAGGAACGCTGCCGCAACTGGCCATTCGTCCGCGAATGTCACATGCTGAATGGCGAGGTGGATTTCATCCTGAAATGCGTCGCCCCTGATCTGTCGACCTTTCAGAAATTCCTGACCGGCGATCTCTTGACCACGCCGAATGTGGCCAGCGTGAAGACATCACTTGTCATTCGCGGGGCCAAGGATGAACCGGGCGTGCCTTTCGACGTACTCGAAGAGCGATTGAGTCAAATCGCCTGACGGCCTTCAGGCCGCGCTCTGCCCGCCCTTACTTTCGTCGCGCCTTGGGTAGGCCACCGACCCGAAATCACTGAACCGGGAGATGTGCGGGAACATGGCAAGAAAATGCGTGCGCATGCTTTGGCTCAACTCTTGCGCCGTGCGGGGACCCGGGTGAAAGGTTTCCATCTCAACGCCATCTACCTGAATGATTGCGTGCTTCGACAAACAGATGTGGAAAAGTTGAACAGGTGTGGGTGGCAACAGTTCGAACACGCTAACACCGTCAACGAAAGCCCTTGCAGGCACCAGCGTTCCCTGAACGCGTGCCTCGTCATCGACCTGCTCAGGCGCATGCAGAATACGGGCTGCGGGACCCACCGTGACGCAAGCGGCGGGCCGACCCGGGCCAAAGGCGTCCGCAGTTATCCGAACAAGTGGGGTCGCGCGGTCGGCATTGCTGGGCACGTAGGAGCTTGACCCGATCCAACGCACCTTCATCACTGCACCCGTCCGAGTGTTCAACCTGTCGCCCGGCTGAAGATCTTCAATGGCGATAAGTCCCTCCGGGCTGGATAGCAAAACACCACGCGCGAAGGCAGAAAACGCGCTGTCGATCTGCGGGAAGGTCGGCGCGCGATAGGTCGCCCGGAAGTGCGAGCCGTCTGCCTTCAACGCAGCGATATCATAGCTTTGCAGCGGAGGAAGTTCGGACACAACCATTTTTGACTGTGCGGTATGTGAATCGCCTGGGGCGCGCATATGGAACCTTTCACAACTCTGCCTGCCCCGACACCGGCCCCACCATGCAGCGTCGGGAAAGGCGACAGAATCTCTTTTCAAACCATGGCGTTACAATTTGGCAAGACTGCGGCGGCAACACCGCGATCGGCAAAAAGCAGCCATTTGTAACTCAAGACATGTCCATATCAGACCGTTTGGTCTCGCGTCGGGCAATCATGTCTGCGCGCCGCATCCCGCGGACCCACGGCAGATCCGCTTCGCATTCTTGTGCCGCTTTGACCACGTATGTGGTGAATTTCGAGACGCGCATCGCCGAACCCTCCGATAGACTCGGTCGCATAAGTAGAAGCTGATTGAGACCGGGCTGTGCTTGGCTTGAGACAAAAGCCGTCAAAATTGACGGCAAATCTGCGGCATCACAACCGAATGGATGAGATAAGGCGCCCGTAATCTGGATCTTTCTGATGAACACTGCGCCGATAGGAGTAAAATCGATCAGGATCGAAATAGGTGCAATGCCGGATCCATTCGGCATGACCGACACCTGCATTTCTCAACCGTGCGAGCCCAAAACCTGGCAGATCGAAATGCAGCCGATCCCCCTCGCCCCCGGCAAAGAAGCGTCCATTTTCGGGATCCTCATCAAGGAATGTCGCAAGGAATTCAGGCCCGACCTCATAGGCGCGCTGGCTGATCGAAGGCCCGATGATGGCGGTGATGCTGCTGCGATCCGCGCCCAGATCCTCCATCGCTTTAAGCGTCGCCTCAAGCACGCCGTCCAGCGCCCCACGCCATCCTGCATGGGCAGCCCCGATCACGCTCGCCGCAGAATCAGCAAAAAGAACCGGCTGGCAATCGGCCGTCAATACGGAAAGCGCGAGGCCGGGCCTGTTGGTGACCATGGCGTCGGCTTTCGGCTTCAGCGGGCGGGGCGCATCCACCTTCAGAACGTCTGCGGAATGAACCTGATGAACTCCAAGCAGATGATCAGGCTTAACGGCCATGGCCTCGGCCACGCGGCCGCGGTTGATGGTCACGATATCGGTCTGATCAGAGCTGCCGACACCGCAATTGAGACCCGCGAACACCCCGGAAGATGCGCCACCATGGCGCGTAAAGAACCCATGCCTTAGCGGCGATAAAGCGTCCGAAGTCAGGATCTGCAGGCTCATGGCTCCAACCCGGGTGGCGGTGCGGCGTCTTCGGAATAAAGCGCCATCACCTTGAACAGGTTTCCCATTTCATCCGGATGCGTCAACCGCCGAAATGCCGCGACATGGGCCTCCAGCACACCAGCCTGCAGATCCTCGGCAAGCCGTTGCGCACGATCCACGATACCCAGTCTTTCCAGAAAGACGCCCTGAGGTGTCAGGCGCGAATGAGGACAAAGGGCGGCTTTTGCCACGGCCTCAAAATCGACATGGGCCGTAAGATCGGCCGCACCCGGTGCAGCCAGAGGATCTGCTGGTTTGTGGTCATGCAGGGCCTGCAGCGTGTCGCCAAGACTGCGCCAGTCTCCGTAATCCACAAATAGGCCCACACCACCATGATCCCGGATGCGCGCAGAGACTTCCGCAATGATCGGCGCCAGACCAGGACAATCCTCCACAAGGTCTCCGACTTGGGTGTCCTCCAGCCGAAAGGAGAGCGCAGGTTGCGGTTGTACGGGGCCAAGTCCAAAGGCCAAGGCGTCTTCAGAAAGCCCGATCTGGCGTTCGCGCCAATGCGCGTCATCCCTTAGGAATTGGCGTATGGGAAGGGCGTCCAGAAACTCGTTCGCGATTAGAAAGAGGGGTTGGGCGGGCAATGCGGTAACGCGGTCCAACCAGACAGGATCTTCGTCCTCCAGGGTTTCTGCCTGCTTGATCCGCAACGCTGGCGAAACCTCCACCAGATGGATCTGGGCCGCGGCATAAAAGCCCGGCACAACCCGCGTGGCCCGCAACAGGTCAGCCATCAAAGTGCCTCGGCCAGGGCCTAATTCGGCCAGCGTGAACGGCGCAGGTGCGCCCCGATCCAGCCAGCTTTGCGCAAGGCAGAGGCCGATCAACTCGCCGAACATCTGGCTGATTTCAGGAGCTGTGGTGAAATCACCCGCCGCACCCAATGGATCGCGGGTGGCGTAGTAGCCTTCTTTCGGATCCATCAGGGCGATCTGCATGTAATCCGCCACACTGATCGGTCCGTGCATCCTGATCTGCGAGATCAAACGATTCCGCAGGGTCATGCCGGTTGTGACGCTGCCCGCCGCCGCGCCCGCATCATCAGCCAACAGCCAAGCGCGATCATCGGAAGAGACAGGATTTGACCCATAGTCAGACCGACGCCGCCCACATGCCAGGCAAGTCCAAGTGGATTGCCAGGGCTGATGAATTGCGCATCTGGCTGGCGAACGAATTCGACCAGAAACCGCGACAGCCCGTAGCCCACAAGGAACACACCACAGATGAAGCCGGGCATTTTCAGTGCGCCGCGCCGCCAGGCCAACCACAAAAGGCCCCCGCCCAGGATCAGCCCTTCCAAAAGCGCCTCATAGAGTTGCGACGGATGCCGCGCACAAATCCCGACAACCCCTTCGCAGGCCTGCGCCGCCTCGCCCGCAAAGGCCACGCCCCAAGGCAGGTCGGTCGGACGGCCCCAAAGCTCGGCATTGATGAAATTCGCGATCCGGCCCAGCAGTAGCCCGGGAGGCACCCCAATGGCGATCGCGTCGGCTGCGCTGAACTTCGGGATCTTGTGCCGGGTCGTGTAGAACCATGCCGCCAGCACCACGCCCAGCAGCCCGCCGTGAAAGGCCATACCGCCCCGCCAGACCTGCAGGATCTGACCGGGGTTTTCGAGATAGTAGCCAGGTTGATAAAAAAACACATATCCGAGCCTGCCCCCAAGAATAACGCCAAGGATCAGCCAGAAAAGCAGATCCTCAAGCTGCGGCTTTTCCATCGGTGGGGTGCCATCTAACCAAAGGGTGACGCGCCGCGTTGTCCGGATCACCAGCCAGTAGCCCAGAAGGATGCCAACGATGTACGCCATCGCGTACCAGCGCAGCGCAAGCTCGATCCCAAAAATAGTGATCGAGAAGATCTCGGGCGACAGGTCCGGAAAGGGGATCATTGCGGTCATGCCGCTTCAATGCCTCTGAGACATGTGGCCGTCAACCTTGCGACGCCGCTATCAGAGGTCCATATACTACTTGCAATCAGGCGGAGACGACACATGCAAGCGCGCGGCAAGATATTCGACGACATCTCACAACTCATGACCAACGCGATGGGCGTGGCGCAAGGTGCTCGGGAAGAGGCCGAGACAGCCATGAAGTCCATGATGGACCGCTGGCTGGCCGATCGCGATTTTGTCACGCGCGAGGAATTCGATGCGGTGCGTGCTATGGCGCAAAAGGCCCGCGAAGAGAACGAAGCCTTGAAAGCCCGTATCGACGCGCTCGAAACCAAGGGCTAGTTTTCCTCCCCAAGACTTAAACAATGCGCCGCCTCAGCGGCGTTTTTTTGATTATTCGTTAACAAAATCTTTGGAACTCCCAAGATTTCGCCTCAAAGGCGCGCTTACCCCCAACAAATCGTGTTTATCCCCAAATAAAGGGTTGCGCGACAGCCAGACGTCACTCACCATATTTTGTAGGGACACGGGGGCTAGCCCCGGTTTCTTGAGCAGGCAACGAGCGCTAGGGGGCGCCGACAGGCACCTCGCTAGAGCGAATAAGAGGTGGCACCATGACCCTTTCCGAGCAGTTTATGGAAGACGACATCCATCCCATCGACATCGTCGAACACATTGCCGAATATCACGACTGGGATTTTGATCGCATCGCCGACGACCAAATCGCCATGGCCGTCGAGGGACAATGGCGCACTTACTCGATCACGCTGGCGCTGTCGGGTTTTGACGAGACGCTCCGGCTGGTCTGCACTTTTGAAATGGAGCCACCGGAAGAAAAACTGTCGGACCTCTACGAGCTTCTGAACGAGATCAACGATCAATGCTGGGCAGGGTCCTTCACGTATTGGAAAGAGCAGAAGTTGATGGTCTACCGTTACGGCCTTCTGCTTGCCGGTGACCAAATGGCGGGCCCGGATCAGATCGACACGATGATCGGCGCGGCAGTGATGAGCGCAGAGCGATATTATCCGGCGATCCAGCTGGCCGTATGGGGCAATCAATCGCCCAAAGCCGCCATGCAAGCCGCCATTGCAGAGGCTTACGGTCGCGCGTAACGATACCCTGGGGCGTCAAGGGGGATCCTGATGAAAGACAGCCGTATCGCAGCCCAGGGTCTTGTGCTTTTGGGCTGCGGCAAGATGGGATCGGCTATGCTGCAAGGCTGGCTGGACAGGGGATTGCCAGCCACTTCGATTTGGGTGCGTGACCCGGCTCCGTCGGACTGGCTGCAGGATCAGGGCGTTCACCTCAACACCAACCTGCCGGGCAGTCCGGCCATTCTGCTGGTCGCCGTCAAACCGCAGATGATGGCAGATGCCTTGCCCGCGATCGTCGAAGCTGCACAAGACAGCACAATCGTCCTGAGCGTTGCGGCTGGAACCCCCATCTCCAAGCTTGAAGATCACTTCGGCGCCAGCCAGCCCATCATTCGTGCCATGCCCAACATGCCCGCCGCCATCAGACGTGGCATCACCGCCATCGTAGGAAACGCCGCCGGACAGGCAGGACTTGACGAGGCCGAGTTGCTTCTTTCCGCCGTGGGCCAGGTTGTGAGGCTGGAAAGCGAAGACCAAATCGATGCGGTCACTGGCGTCAGCGGATCCGGCCCAGCCTACGTGTTTCACCTAATTGAAACGTTGGCCGCAGCAGGAGAGGCCCAGGGCTTGCCCGCCGATCTGGCCATGTCGCTGGCCAAGGCTACTGTCGCAGGTGCCGGGGCTTTGGCGGAAGCGGCGGAAGAGACGCCAGACAAACTACGCGTCAATGTGACAAGCCCCAACGGCACAACCCAAGCCGCTTTGGAGGTTTTGATGAACGAAGACACAGGTTTTCCGCCACTTTTACGGAAGGCCGTCGCGACTGCCACGGCTCGCTCAAAGGAGCTGGCCAATGGCTGAGATCACTTTCGACGATTTCCTCCAGGTTGAAATCCGGGTGGGCCGCGTGTTGCGGGCCGAACCCTTTCCCGAAGCCCGCAAACCCGCCATCAAGATGTGGATCGATTTCGGCGCGGAGATCGGCGAGAAAAAGACCTCCGCCCAAATCACGGCGCACTACACGCCTGAGGATCTGATCGGCAAGCAGGTCATGGCCGTTGTGAACTTCCCACCCCGCCAGATCGGGCCTTTCATGTCAGAGGTTCTGGTGCTGGGTCTGCCGGATGCAACCGGAGAGATCGTCTTGATCGGCCCCGATCAAGACGTGCCCATCGGGGGCCAGATGCATTGAGCCGAATTCTGATCACCCGCAACATGCCGGAAAGAGTGGTGGCTGCGGCGGAGGAGGCTTTTGATGAAGTGGTCCTGCGCACCAAAGACACGCCCTTGCTGACAAATGAATTGCGGACCAGCCTTGGTGATTTTGACGCCGTCATGCCGACCCTTGGTGATGCCTATTCGGCCGAGGTGTTCGCGGACATTCCAGAGCCGCGCTGCAAACTGCTGGCCAATTTCGGCGTGGGTTACAATCATATCGACGTCGCCGCCGCCAACATCGCTGGCATTCGGGTCACAAACACGCCGGGCGCCGTTACCGATGCGACGGCCGACATCGCCATGACGCTGATGCTGATGAGCGCACGGCGCGCGGGCGAAGGCGAACGCCTCGTCCGCAACGGAACTTGGACCGGCTGGGCGCCCACACAGATGCTGGGTCTACACCTTACGGGCAAACATGTCGGAATCGTCGGCATGGGCCGGATCGGGCAGGCCATTGCAGCGCGCTGCCACTTCGGATTTGGCATGCAGATCAGCTATTTCAGTCGATCACCCAAGGATCTACCCTTTGAAGCGAGCGCCCAGGCAAACCTGAAAGATCTTGCCGCAGCAGCCGACGTGATGGTTGTCGCCGTACCAGGCGGGCCTGCCACCCACCACCTGATCGATGAAACGGTCCTGTCCGCCATGAAACCGCATGCGCACCTCATCAACATCGCCCGCGGCGACGTGATCAAGGAAGCGGCCCTGATCGACGCTCTGGCAGCCAAACAGATTGGCGGCGCGGGCCTCGATGTCTACGAATTCGAACCGCAGATTCCGGAGAAATTGGCAGCCCTCGAAAATGTGGTTTTGCTGCCCCATCTGGGCACGTCAGCGCTTGAGGTCAGAGAAGCGATGGGGCTGATGGCCATCGACAACCTCAGAGCATTCCTCGCGGCCGAGCCTCTGCCCAACCTGATTGTGCCTTAGTCACCCATCGCTTCCCGCCAATGCTTTCGGCAGAGGCTCACATAGGTCTCATTCCCGCCGATCTGCACCTGAGCGCCATCTGTCAATATGCGGCCCTGGTCGTCTTGCCGGACGACCATCGTCGCCTTCTTGCCGCAATGACAGATCGTGCGCACTTCGCGCATTTCATCGGCCAGGGCTAACAACGTCGATGATCCTGGAAAGAGCCTGCCCCGAAAGTCCACTCGCAATCCATAGCACATTACGGGCACACTCAGATCATCAACGGCGCGGGCCAATTGCCAAACCTGGTCCGAGGTCAGGAATTGCGCCTCATCCACGAATGCACAAGCAACCGGCCCCTGACCCATCCGCGCTTGCAGCATCGCAAAAAGATCGTCCTCGGGCGTGAACGTGTCAGCGGCCGCCTCAATCCCAATACGCGAGGCGATCCGCCCCTCGCCCGCGCGATCATCCAATTTGGCCGTCAGAAGATAGGGCTGCATACCGCGTTCACGGTAATTGTGCGCGGCCTGCAACAGAACGGTGGATTTGCCCGCGTTCATTGTCGAATAGTGAAAATACAGCTTCGCCATGGCGCGATCCATTACGACGTCTTGCCGAAGCACGGCAAGATGCAACAGATGAATGGCAGGGCCCGTCCCCCATGTGAGTGGTGGCTTTGACTTTTGCGCACGCCGGAACCGAAGCACTCGAATGTCAGAGGCATCGGCGGGCTAGTGCCGTGACAGAAAAACATGCCGCTGATCATTCGATGTCCAGATCCGTTGCGCCGACTGTCAACAGTCGTGTGGAACTGCCGCCCCGATGACAGTTGCGCACGGGCCCTACCAATTGCCGATTTCGGGTAACCGGCCACTCATCACAGAATCCCGAATGCACGGGATGACTTCCAAATGACAATTCGATAACACGAAATGAATGGGAAAAGTCGCACGCAGTTCCCCTCCGAAGGGAAGACGTAGCGGCACGGGATGGATGGTCATTTGATGGATAGGGACGACACAGGTGGATACCTGAAAAAGCACACCGAAGCCCTGGTGAAGGAGGTTGGGATCGAAGCCGCCTGCCAGCTTTCCGGGAAATCCAAGGCCACACTGGGCCGCTACTATTCCGACAGCCCGGAGCACAGCGACCGCTTCATGCCCATCGATACGGTACTGCAGTTGGAACGCGCGTCAGCCTATCCGCATGTGACAGGGGCTTTGGCCGAATTGCAGGGAATTTCAACTTCGCACGAAGACCGCCGCCAGAACGGCGAACGCAAAGGCGGCGTTAACTCCGACGTGATTGCGCTCAGCCAACGATTTGCGATGTTGATGACGGAGTATCAGCAGTCCATTCAAGACGGCGTCATTTCGGTCAATGAGGCCAAACGACTCTTGCGGGAGACGATGCTTTTGCAGCAGGTATTGATC
Source organism: uncultured Shimia sp. (assembly GCA_937897325.1). Classification (GTDB taxonomy): domain Bacteria; phylum Pseudomonadota; class Alphaproteobacteria; order Rhodobacterales; family Rhodobacteraceae; genus CALCOY01. The sequence goes on along the minus strand of CALCOY010000023.1, from coordinate 57,567 downwards.
GACATGAAATTGCACCTGGAAGAAGAAAGTGGCTGACGACGACATTCTTCCGGCCCTGATCTCGGAAGCGCTTCCGCTGGTTGACCCTTCCTTGCTGGCCGCCGCAGATGATCCCGGCCATCCACCAAGGATCTTGCTTCTGTACGGCTCGCTTCGGGATGTGAGCTACTCGCGCCGGGCCGCCGAAGAATCCGCGCGAATCCTGCGCTATCTCGGCTGCGAAACGAAGATGTTCGACCCGACAGGCCTACCCCTTGTCGATGATGCGGACGCCGATCACCCAAAGGTGCAGGAATTGCGTGACCTTGCCACGTGGTCCGAGGGCATGGTCTGGTCTTCGCCCGAACGCCACGGTGCCATGACAGGCCTGATGAAAACGCAGATCGACTGGCTGCCCCTTTCGCTAAAGGGCGGGGTCCGCCCGACCCAAGGGAAGACACTGGCCGTCATGCAGGTGTCTGGCGGGTCGCAAAGTTTCAATGCCGTCAACCAGATGCGCATACTGGGCCGTTGGATGCGCATGGTCACAATCCCGAACCAATCCAGCATTCCCAAAGCTTGGCTCGAATTTGAGAAGGGTCGCCTTCCCGAAGGCTCTTTCTACCGTCGCGTCGTCGATGTGATGGAAGAACTGGTGAAATTCACTTGGATGGTTCGCGGTCGCAAGGATTTCCTGGTCGACCGCTATTCCGAACGTGTCGAAAGCGTCGAAGAGGTCCACAAACGGGTCTCGCTCAAATCGATCTGACACGAACGCCTGCCCCACCTGCGGAATTGCCAGTTTGCGACGGTGTCAGGGGCGGGACATAGGCGAATTCAAGTTGAGACTTGCGGTATCTGGTCCTGTGATCGGGGAAATGCGTATCCGTTTCTTCCAGCTAACGATAAGCACAGCCAACTGTCGGCTCCGACGGCATCCAGTTCGCCAAGCAGCCGCGAAATCGGAACACCATCCATTCCGGACCAATTCTGTGCGACATGATCTGCGAGGCCAACGGGACCGCGCATCGGCTGACAAAGCCAGATCATCCCTGGATCAAAGGGCAGGTCGAACGCATCAACGGGACAATCAAGGACGCGACTGTCAAACGCTGCCATTATGAAAGCCAGGGGCAGCTGCGCCGACATAACGTCGGGCGTCGTTCGAAGACACTGCGCGGGTCAATACCTTACGAATGGGTTTGCAAGATCTGGACATCACAACAAGACAGAACCACCCCAAATCCGATCCAACACATGCCAGGGCCGAACACTTAGGGAACCGGACTTGTTACGGAAAGTCCGGGTGGCATCTTGGGCTTATCTGGCGGATTGGTGATGCTGCGCCTCAGTCGTGCCGCTGCACCAGAACCGACCCCACGGAATAGCCTGCGCCAAACGAACAGATCAGACCAAAATCGCCATCTCCCAGATCATCAGAGTATTTCGAGAACGCGATCATTGAACCGGCAGATGACGTATTGGCATAGTCTTGCAGAATGTTTGGCTGCTCACCGGGTTCGGGTGTGCGGCCAAGGACCTTCTTACCGATAAAATCGTTCATTGTCTTATTCGCCTGATGCAACCACAGACGGCGCAGTTGCGTGTTCTCCACGCCTTCCTCCGCAATATGATCGGCGATGTGCTGGCTGACCATTGGCAGCACTTCCTTGAAGACCTTCCGTCCGTTTTGCATGAACTGCATGTCACGCCGGTCTTTCATGCCATCGGGTCGCGAGCGGCGCAGGAACCCATTGTTGTTCCTGATGTTGTTGGAAAAGACCGTCTCGCAGCGGGTAGAGCGGATTTCGAAATGCGAACCCTTTGCGTCTTCGAGCCGTTCGATCAGTACGGCTGTTGCCACGTCGCCGAAGATGAAATGACAATCCCGATCTCGCCATTCCAGATGGGCCGAGCAGATCTCGGGATTGACGACGAGCGCCGACCGAATGGAACCTGACCGCACCATATCCGCCGCCGCCTGAATACCGAAGGTGGCGGATGAGCATGCGACATTCATGTCGAAAGCAAAGCCCTTGATGCCCAGCAACTCCTGAATTTCGATGGCAATCGCCGGATAAGCCCGTTCCAGGTTGGACGCTGCACAGATAACCGCATCCACGTCATCCGGACCCTTTCCAGCTTGCGCGAGCGCCTTTTTCGCCGCATCCACCGCCATTTCCGACATGATCCCTGGCTCGTCATCGCCGCGTTGCCGCAAAAGTGGATGCATCACCTCGGGATCCAGTACTCCGCTTTTGTCCATGACGTAGCGCCGCTCGATACCCGAGGCCTTGAAGATGAAATCCTCTGACGAGTGCTCTTTCGCCTGTATCTCACCGGCTTCTATTTGATTTTTGTTCTCGGCGTTGAACCTATCGGCATACGCGTTGAATGCCTCGACCAGTTCCGCGTTCGAGATGGACGTTTCGGGTGTGAAGACACCGGTTCCGGTGATCGCGGGTGTGTATGTCAACGAATGCTCCCCCTGACGCCCTTGGTTCGGTGAACGTATCGACCGACATATCGCCCTGCAAGTGCATTGATCCGAACGGTGAGGCACTCTATGTCGAAGAAGACCAGGGGCGCCCGCGTGGCTGAGATGAACCCTTTGAACCTGAACCAGATAATGCTGGCGGAGGGAGGTGCATAGCGGCCAGTGTCGTCCTGCCATCTCTTTCCCCGTTTCGATTGGAAAGACGATGACACCAGAAACAGCCCTCAGCACCTTGCGCGATCAGGCTCCACTTGTGCAGTGCATCACGAACTACGTAGCCATGAATATCGCCGCAAATGTGGTGCTGGCAGCGGGCGCCTCGCCCGCCATGGTTCACGCAACCGAAGAGATCCCCGAATTCACCCCCGTTGCAGGTGCGCTGACCATCAACATCGGCACGCTGTCAGAGCCCTGGCTGAGCGCAATGAAACTGGCCGCACAAACCGCGCAGGGCGGAAATATACCCTGGGTACTCGACCCCGTCGCACATTTCATCTCGGACTATCGACGTCGGGCCGCAACAGATCTTGTCGCCCAGCAACCCGCGATCATCCGGGGCAATGCCTCTGAAATTCTGGCGCTTGCGGGTGTTGCTGGCAGCGGTAAGGGCGCGGATAGCGGCGATGCGGTCGAAGCCGCAGAGGATGCGGCGAAATCCCTCGCCCGAACATCCGGCGCTGCCGTTGCCGTCACCGGGCCGGTCGACTTTCTGACCGATGGTGCACGAACGGCGCGGGTGGCCGGCGGCTCGGCTCTGATGCCCAAAGTGACGGCTTTGGGTTGTTCTCTTACCGCGCTGACGGGCGCCTATGCTGCCGTAACGCCGCCCTTTGAGGCAGCACGCGCCGCGCTGGCGCATTTCGCGCTGGCAGGCGCCGAAGCGGAGAAGCAGGCAAGCGGTCCCGGCAGCTTTCAGCTACACTTCCTGGACGCGCTCGCGAATGTACAACCTGCAGATCTGGAAAAGGCCGTCCTGATATGACCGATATCAGACGGGCATTGCGGCTTTACCTGGTGACAGATCCGGGCCTGTGTCTTGAAACCGGCTTGATGGAAACGGTGCGCACCGCCGTCGCGGGGGGCGTTACGATGGTGCAACTGCGCGACAAGACCGGCACACGCGCCGACCGCATCGCCGCAGCTAAGACGCTGAAAGATGTCCTTCAGGGCACGGGCGTGCCGCTTCTGGTCAATGACGACGTTGAGGCCGCCATCCAGGCAGATGCAGATGGTGCACATATTGGTCAGGACGATTTAACACCGACAGAGGCACGCGCCCTTCTGGGTGCGGACAAATTACTGGGTCTCTCCTGCGAGACCGCAGGGACCGTTCAGGCGGCGGACCCGACGATTGTCGACTATCTCGGCCTCGGTCCGGTCTTCGCGACCGCCACGAAGCATGACCATAAGACACCCTTGGGCTTCGATGGTCTGTCAAAACTGACCTCCCTCAGCACCCTGCCTTCGGTCGCCATCGGTGGCCTTGGACCAGATCACACCGACAAAGTTCTGGAAAGTGGGGCCGACGGTCTGGCCGTCGTTTCAGCCATCTGCGGCCAGCCCGATCCAGAAGCCGCTGCGAGAGCATTCTTTCAGAAAAGGACACAGCCATGATCGCCAATGTGCTTTCCATCGCAGGCTCTGACCCGTCGGGCGGCGCAGGCATTCAAGCGGACATCAAGGCCATCTCAGCCAACGGGGCCTACGCCATGGCAGCGCTGACCGCCTTGACCGCGCAGAACACGAAGGGCGTCACCGGGGTGCATTTGGTGCCGCCCGAATTTGTCCGGGCGCAAGTCCAAACCGTCTTCGACGATATCGAGGTTCACGCCATCAAGATCGGCATGATCGCAAACGCCGCGATCGCAGGAGCGGTCGCGGAGGCGATCTCCGACCGGCCCAACTCTCCAATCGTGCTGGATCCGGTTATGATCGCCAAAGGCGGCGCCCCGCTTCTGGAGCCGGACGCCATCGAGACATTGCGCGGTACCCTGTTGCCCCGCGCGGAGGTGCTGACACCCAACCTGCCCGAGGCAGCACATCTTCTGGAGCGGCCCGTCGCAAAGGCACGCGCCGAGATGGCGGAACATGCACGTGCGCTTCTGGATCTCGGCCCCAGTGCAATTCTTCTAAAGGGCGGGCATCTGGAAGGGCCCGATAGCCCGGATTGCCTTGTCACGCAGGATGACATCGTCTGGTTCGAGGCCCCGCGAAAAGACACCGCAAACACCCATGGCACCGGCTGCACACTGTCCGCCGCACTCGCCGCCCAAATGGCCCAGGGTCATGATCTTTCAGATGCCGTGGCCAAGGCAAAAGCCTACGTGGCCCAAGCAATCGTGGCCGCTGATCAATTGTCGGTCGGGCATGGCCACGGACCCACACATCACTTTATCCAACTTTGGAAGGCCAATTCATGACATTGCCCATCTCTGACCAAATCGTTCTTGTCACCGGCGCGGGCCGAGGGCTTGGCGCCGCAATCGCAAAAGCCTTCGCCCGTGAAGGCGCGCACGTCATTGTCAACTACCGCAAAAGTCAGGCGCAAGCGGAACGCCTGGCGGAGGAACTAGGCGACCGGGCACGTGCCATGCAGGCCGATGTCCGCAACCTTTCCGCCCTGCATACACTCGCAAAGGATCTTGAAGGGTCCGCCCCTACAACAATCGTCCACAACGCTCTGGCCGATTACAGCTTCAACGGCGATGGGCGCGAAACTATCTTCAGTCTGCAGGCCAACGCGCTTCATGCACAACTCGAAACGGCCGTCGCAGGCGCGCTGAACCTGATGCAGGTCTTCGGGCCGTCAATGCAAGCGGAAGGCTTCGGCCGGGTCGTCACGATCGGCAGCAATCTCGTCCAGAACCCCGTCGTGCCTTATCATGATTACACCGCCGCCAAATCCGCGCTGCTTGCGCTGACCCGCACCGCAGCGGCAGAGCTTGGACCGCACGGCGTGACCGTCAACATGGTCTCGGGCGGGCTCTTGCGGGTGACGGATGCGAGTGCTGCGACCCCCGATGAGGTTTTTGACTACATCGCTGCCAACACGCCACTTCGGTCCGTCACCACACCGGACGAGCTGGCAGATGCAGTGCTCTTCTTCGCCAGTCCATGGGCGCGCGCGATCACCGGACAGAACCTGATCGTCGATGGCGGACTGGTCTTCGGATAGGCGTCCGATCTGGCAAGAAAGGCCTGCGGCACTACCTCGCGCAGCATGGTGGACCGATCTGCAAACCCGGCTGAACTGAGATCCCGCGCTGCCGCAAGGCCGATGCTTGTGGCATTGGCCCTACTGTTTGGCGGTATTTCGCTGTTCTGCGCGTTCCTGCTTGAGCAGCGCTTTGAAGGGCTTGAGGTCACGGAGACCACGGTCGATCAGACCCCGGTCACGATCTATGCGCCCGCTGGGGTCGAGGCAGCACCACTCGTCGTCGTCGCACACGGGTTCGGTGGATCGCGCCAGATGATGGACCAGATCTCGGTCACGCTGGCGCGTGCGGGTCTTTTGGTCGCTTCACTCGATTTTCCGGGCCACGGCCGAAATCCCGTGCCCATGTCTCCCGACATCACATCGCTTGAAGGGACAACCGCGCAACTTGTCGAAGCAACACGTCAGGTCGCGCAGGCGATGCAGGCCCTGCCTGAGACCGCTGGCCCCACATCCCTTGTCGGGCACTCGATGGCCACCGATGTGATCATTCGGGCCGCCCAGGACCTGCCCGATGTCGCCGCCATCGCCGCCATCTCGATGTATTCGGAAGCCGTGACAGCAGACTTTCCGCCATCGCTTCTGATCGTCTCAGGCGCCTTCGAGGACCATCTAAGCCGCGTGGCCCTCGACGCCGTGAAACAGATCGATCCCGCAGCCGGAGAAGGAGATGTGGCCATCGGCGCAAACACCGCCAGAAAGTCAATTGTCGCGCCCAATGTGGGACATGTCGGGGTGCTCTATCATGCTGTTACCCTTGACGAAATCGTCCGCTGGATCGCGAATGCCACGGGCAGCCAAGCCCTCCCCGATCTGGACGGGACCGGATGGGTTGCCGGTCTTCTCTTCGGCACTCTGGTCCTTCTGGCCTGGCCCTTGTCCAGGTTGCTCCCTCTGCGCGGCGGACAGAGCCAGCCCCCCCTGCCGCTTCGCGCCTTTCTCCTTGCCATTCTGCTACCAGTTGTCCCCACCCTCGCCGTGGCGGTCGCCCTGCCGACCGATCTTGGCCCCATTGCGGGCTTTGTGGCCATAGCCGCCGCCTTCGCCATCTGGGGGGGCGTCCAACTGCTGATCCTGCGACGCCATCGCGTGATCCTAGACCGGCCCGACCTGTTGGGCACCGCGATCCTGCTTTTCTGGGGCCTCGGCATCTTCGCCCTTGCGCTCGATCGCTACGGCGCTGCCTTCCTGCCAACCGGGCCACGCCTTGGCATAATGGCGCTGCTGCTTTCGGGCACCTTGCCGCTGATGATCGCTGACACGTACTTGCTGGCCCAGGGGGCCTTTTGGCGCCGTGTCATTGCCCGTCTTGCCCTTCTGGCCACGCTCACAACTGCCATGGTCATGGTGCCGCAAGGCCTAGGACCGATGTTTACGATCCTGCCCGTCCTGCTGCTGTTCTTCGTCGTCTACGGCAGCTTTGGCCGCTTTGTCCTGGCGGTGCGTGGCGTAGGTGGTATCGCCATCGGCATGGGGATCTGCCTCGCTTGGGCCATCGCTGCCTCAACCCCGCTTTTTGCGGGCTGAGGGCCTCAATCATCATCCGTCCGGAACGTATCGGGTAGGATGCGCACCACCAGACCGATCAGAAAAGCCGTGCTGATCCCGAAGGTTAGAAATCCTGTGATCGAGGCAAAGGCCCCGAAAATCCGCAAGCCCTCGCCCAGGATTAGATCACCGTAGCCCAAGGTCGTATAGGTGATCGTCGCAAAGTAGAAGCTTTCCTCAAAAGACGTGAAAGCATCCAGCCAGAAAAACGTGAATGCCCAAAACCAGACCTGGATGGTATGCGCCAAAACGATGATGAAGACGCCAAAGCACAGAAGTGCAATATTGTGATGCACCATCCGGCTGTCGGGCAAAAAAGCTACGAAACGGCGGAACATCGGGATACCGACAGCCAGCACGGCCACGTGGACAATGGCGCAAATCGCCAGGACGGCGGACCCGAATATGACCTGCACACCCCAACTCATGGCGGCAAGCTATGCCGTGTCAGAGGCGATTGTCACGCCCTCTTGGCCGCATCCGCGTAATCCTTCGCCTTCGACATCTTACCGATCCCGGGATTGAACGAGTTTGTGGGATCGCAACAGCGGTAATGCTCTGCCAGATCGGGCTTGGCTGCATAAAGGTGACCCACATTGTGTTCGGCCGGATACTCCGCCCCGCGATTGTCCAATAGCGCCAGCATCTCCGCCTTCAGCGCTTTGGGATCCACACCCTTCTTAACAACGTAATCCTGGTGCAGGACGTGGCACATGAAATGGCCGTAATAGAGCTTGTGCACCAGCTTGTCCTCAATCTCGGGTGGGAGCTTTTCATACCAGTCCCGATCATTCCGACGCAGCGCAATGTCCAGCGCGATGATATCCTCTACCTCTCCGGCATGTATTGCCATGTAGCGCACCGCCGCCCCCGCAGCGGCAAAGCGTTGAAGGCCCGCGATCTTGCCTTCCCGGTCGGTGCATTCAAAGAAATCCCCATCACGATCCTTGAAATGATCCGCGAGATACGTCGCAGCTTCGCCGATCCCGGCATCCCGCATTTTCAGGATCAGATGGTGACGATATCGGTCGCGAAACTCCAGCATTCGTTTTGGCAGAACCTTCGGCGTGATGCGCGACACCACCTGCATCACGCGGTCCGTCAAATTGGCCAAACCCGGAATGCCGCGCAGTCGCGCATCGACCGCACCTTTCAGCGCAAAGAACGTGGGCAAACGGTCCGTGCCCAACCAGTCGATCATCATCACGGTGTCCTTGCCATAGCGTTCGGTGATGTCAAAAACTTCGCGCTCCATATACTCGGCAGAGACCGGCAGCGTCTCGAACTCCGCCAGCATGTGACGCCGCAATGCGGTCAGATCATCAACCGAATTCGTCCCGATGTAGAAGGTCTTCTGCGCCTCGGGTTTGGCATAGGTGTCCAGACGGACCGCAAAGACCCCCAGCTTGCCCGCACAGCCCGCACTTTCAAAGAGCCGCCTCTTATCCGCATTATACCGCGCAGGCGTGGCCGCATCGACGTCGCGCACCTGATCGGCATAGTCGTCCGAGGACGCCTTGCGGTTTGTCGGGGCGGGTTCCTTGTCGAAATCGCCATTTTCCAGCCGGGTCAAGATCTCGTCCGGTGTCTTGCCCAGATCAATCCCCAGATGATTGACCAACTTCAGCGCACCCGTTTCGTCGATTTGGGCGTATAGCGAAAGCTCCGTATAGGACGGGCCGCGCTCTACAAGCGATCCGCCCGAATTGTTACAGACACCCCCTACAATCGAGGCTCCGATGCACGAGGATCCGATCACCGAATGCGGCTCTCGTCCCAGCGGCGCCAGCAACTTTTCCAAGGCAAAGAGCGTGGCACCCGGAAAGGACACGACCTGCTTGCCGCCCTGCAGCGCCACAATGTTGTCCATGCGACGCGTATTGATAAGAACCACGTCACGGTCATAGGCCCCGCTGGGGGTCGAGCCTTCGGTCAGCCCAGTATTGGCCGCCTGCATGATGACGATCTTGTCGGCGGCCACGCAGATCTCCAGAACCTTCCACTGCTCCAGGAGCGTGCCGGGCTGCACAACGCAAAGCGCTTCACCCTCCCCCGATCGAAAGCCGCGCCGAAACCGCTCGGTCGCCCGCATTCCTGTCAAAACATGCGCCTTTCCGACGATATCGCGGAAACTCTGGATGACGGTATCACTGTCCATGACGAAGCTCCTTTCTTGGTAAATAAACTTTACCACTTTGAAGAGTCAACACTTTGCACGGCAGTTCACCGCATTTTCTCGACCGGAAGCTTCTCTTTATCAATTGATTTGAACTTGATACCGCAGACTCAGGTGGTTACCTTTTGCAACCACTGGCAACCCGCAAAGGCCTAACGCCGCCATGTCCGAACATGCGATATTCGAACCTGTAGATCATGATTCACTCGTCGACACGATCGTCGCACAAATCGAAGACCTTATCGCATCAGGCATTCTGAAACAGGGCCACAAACTCCCGTCAGAGCGGGGTCTGGCTGAAAAGCTCGGCGTCTCACGCCCAAAATTGCGCGAAGCTCTTCAGATGCTGGAAGACCGCGATCTGGTCGTCACCCGCCATGGAGAAGGCACGTTTGTCTCACAATTGACCGGCAACGCGATGACCCCGGCCTTGGTCGCGCTCTACGCCCGGCATGGGGCAGCGTTCTTCGACTATCTCGAATACCGTCGCGCGCAGGAAGCATTTGCAGCACGCCTCGCCGCCGAACGCGCCACCAAGGCCGACAAAGCCCGAATTGCCGATCTGCTTGCCACCATCGAACAGGCCTGGAAGAACGGCGACGGCAGCGCCTCGCGCGAGGCCGATTTTCAGCTCCATGCCGCCATCGTCGATGCGAGCCAGAACGCCACCCTCATCCACATCATGACGTCGATCTACGACATGGCCCGTCAGGGTGTTTTCTACAATCGCGACTACCTGATGACGATCGACGGCTCGGGTCGGCAGCTTCTGGACCAGCATCTGGAACTCGGCCATGCCATTCTGGAAAACGCGCCTGACCGCGCCGAAAAGGCCGCGCTTGATCACATCGACTTTGTCGAACGTTCTTTCCGGGCAGGGATCGAACAGGAAAAGCGCGAAGCGATGGCACAAAAGCGCAAAATCCTCTCGCAATAGCGACCCCGTTGGATATCGCATGTCTTGCCGCACCATTCAGACTGGGATACTAATATACCAAATATTCACAGTCCGACAGGCCTCTCATGACAGATTTCCCGATTGTCGAGACGGATCCCGGCGTCACTCGCCAAGTCCTCGCCGACTCCCCTGACCTGATGATGGTCAGCTTCCGCTTTGCCGAAACCGGAGCCGAAGGCAAACTGCACAGCCATCCGCACGTGCAATCGACCTATGTCAAAACTGGGCGCTTCAGTTTCTCCTTGGACGGCAAGACGTTAGAAATCGCGCCTGGCGACAGCTTCATTATTCCGTCGGGGGCCAAACATGGCTGTATCTGCCTTGAGCCGGGCGAGTTAATTGATTGCTTCACGCCCCGCCGCGACGATTTTCTTTAAGAAGGACAAACCCATGCTCAGTGTTCGCACACTTTATGCGACCGGTCCATCAGAGACACGCCAGATGGACACCAGCGCCCTGCGCGAAAATTTCCATTTTGGGGGTCTCTTTGCGAGTGGTGAGATGCGCCTGCTTTATACCCATTATGACCGCATGATCGTGGGCGGCGTTTTCCCCGAGGGCGGCGATCTGGTCCTCGACAAGGTTGCTCCCTGCGGCACACCATCCATTCTGGACAGACGCGAGATAGGCATTCTGAACGTGGGCGACACTGGCACCGTCGCGGCCGCTGGAAGCAGCTTTGATCTGGGTCGGGGGGACGTGCTCTATCTTGGGTTGGGCAGTGGCCCGATCACCTTTGGCGCGGGCGGGCGCTACTACATTGTCTCGACCCCGGCGCATCGCGCGCTTCCTGCAAAGCTGATCAAGATCGAGGACGCGGGCAGCATCGGTCTGGGCGCTGCGGAAACCGCCAATGAACGCACGATCTACCAGTTCATCCACCCCGACGTGATGGAAAGCTGCCAGCTTGTCATGGGCTACACGATGTTTCACGGCGGATCTGTCTGGAACACCATGCCCGCCCACCTGCATGACCGCCGGATGGAGGCCTATTTCTACTTCAACCTTGCCCCGGAAAACCGCGTTTTCCATTTCATGGGCAAACCCGACGAGACACGGCACATCATTGTGCAAAACGAAGAAGCTGTAATTTCTCCGCCCTGGTCCATCCATTGCGGCTGCGGCACGGGCAGTTATACCTTCTGCTGGGCCATGGCGGGGGACAATGTGGATTACAAGGACGTGGAAATGGTCACGGTGGAAGATCTGCGGTGAACGCGTTTTCACTAGAGGGCAAAACCGCACTTGTGACCGGCGCCAATACCGGGATCGGTCAGGCCATCGCGATAGCACTCGGGCAGGCAGGTGCGCATGTCATTTGCGCAGGCCGATCCGATTGCAGTGGCACCTCATCGCAAATCGCCTCTGGCGAGACATTGACGCTAGACTTCACGGATCCGATAGCCGCGAAAGATGTATTTGCAGAAAGGCCGATCGACATCCTGATAAACAATGCCGGGATCATCCGCCGCGCCGACAGCACCGATTTTTCCGAGGCGGATTGGGACGCGGTCATCGATGTGAACCTGAAGGCCGTCTTCTTTACCGCGCAGGCCTTTGCCAAAGCGGTGTTTGCGCGCAAAGCCAAAGGCAAGATCGTCAACATCGCCTCGCTCCTGTCGTTTCAGGGCGGAATCCGCGTGCCATCTTACACCGCATCGAAACATGGCGTCGCGGGCCTGACCAAGATCCTTTGCAATGAATGGGCGATCCATGGGATCAACGTGAACGCCATCGCACCGGGCTATATCGCGACCAACAACACCAAAGCCCTACGCAACGATCCCGCCCGGAACAAATCCATACTGGATCGTATACCCTCAGGCCGTTGGGGCCAGCCCGAAGATATTGCGCAGACGGCGGTGTATCTTTCCGCGCCCGCTTCGGACTACGTGAATGGCGCGGTGCTGAATGTCGATGGTGGATGGTTGGCCCGTTAGCCCGGCAGCAAGCCCAGAAGGCCAAGTGACACGGCAGGAATGTAGGTGACCAGCATCAGCGCAAGCAGGATCGCGCAGTAGAACGGCCAGATTGTCTTAACGACATTCTCCATCCGTTCGTTCCCGACCACACAACCGACGAAAAGGCAGGCTCCGACCGGGGGGGTCGTCAGCCCAAGGCCCAGATTCATCATCATGATGATTCCGAATTGCACCGGACTCATCCCAAGATCCATGACGATCGGCAGGAAGATCGGCGTCGTGATCAGGATCAGCGCCGCCATGTCCATGATCATCCCCAGCATTAGCAGTGTCAGGTTGAGCAGCAGTAGGATGACGAATTCGCTTTCCGAGATCGACAGAACAAACCCCGCAAGCAAATCCGGCACCCGGTTCAGCGTCAGAAGATAGGCAAAGGCCGAGGCACATGCGACAAGGATCATGACCATGGCCGTTGTCCGCACGGACACAAGCACGGCGGCCTTGAAGTTTTCCCAACTCAGCTCGCGGTAGACCAATGTGGTGACGATGATCGCATATATCGCCCCGAAAGCCCCGGATTCCGTCACCGTCATGATCCCCGACAGCACCCCACCGACGATGATCACCGCCGTGAGCAGGCCCGGCAATGCAACAACGAAAGAGATGAAGAGGCTCGACAAACCCGGGAAGGCCTCTGCCGGATAGCCCCGGCGCACGGCCACCAGCCACGCTACGAAGCCAAGGCACAGGCACATCAGGATCCCCGGCACGATCCCGGCGATGAACAACTGGCTGATCGGCAGGCCGCCCGCCGCAACCGCGTAAAGTATCATGTTGTGGCTTGGCGGGATGACCACTCCGGCAATAGAGGACGTCACTGTCACATTCACCGCATAATCACTGTCATATCCCTTTTCTTTCATCACCGGCATCAGGATCGAACCGAGCGCGGATGTGTCTGCCACGGCGGACCCCGAAATCCCTCCGAAAAGCATTGAGGACGACACATTCACCACGCCCAAGCCCCCGCGCATCCAGCCCACTGCGGCAGAGGCCAGACGAACGAGTCGCGCGGCGATCCCGCCCTGCAACATCAATTCGCCCGCAAAGATGAAGAAAGGGATGGCCAAAAGTGAAAAGACTGAGATACCCGAAACGATCCGTTGAAACGCGATGAAAAGCGGCAGGCCCTCGTAGATGAAGCCCACAACCGCCGCGATCCCTAGACAGAAGGCCACAGGTACCCCCGCAATCATGCAAAGAAAGAAGACGCCGAACAGCAGCGAAAGACCCATCTCAGCCCTCCCGCCGGCCGACAATCAACTTGAAAAGATCGTCAAGACAGAAAAGCGAAATCAACACGCCGCTTAGGCTGACGGGTATCGCACGCCAGCCCTCCGAAATGCCCAGAAGCGGAATATCGCGGCCCGCCGTCCGCTCAAACATGACGTAACCCTGCCAGGCCATGACCACCCCAAAGAACAGCATGGCCAGCAAGGCGAATACGCCCAAAAGCATCCGCAACGTCCCCGGCATCGCATCGCGGATGAATTCCACGGACAGATGCGTACGCCGCCGTACGCCCACGGCCGCCCCAAGAAAGGCGATCCAGACGACCATCAGCAACGCCACTTGTTCCACCCATGTCGGCGTCGCGTTGATGACATAGCGGCCATAGACCAGCCAGCCGAAAATGAAAATCAGCACCACCATCATCACGCTTGCCAGCGTCATCACGGCCTGCGCGATCCCGTTCAGAATGCGATCTGAAAGTGTCATGCCCGATCCCCAAATCGAAGAGGGCCGTCAAAGCCCTCTTCATAGTCACTTCCAAACTTGTGTTAGTTTGACGCCTGAATAGCTTCGATCACCGAAGACAGATCAGGATTGGCCGCGATGAAGCTCTCGTAAACCGGCGCCATCTTCTCTTGGAAGGCAACCTTGTTTTCGACCTCATTGACCGTCGCGCCGCCTGCCTCAACCTTGGCAAGGCTTTCTTTTTCGCGGGTAGCCCAAAGTTCGCGCTGCGTTGTTGCCGAAGCGCGCGCTGCCGTCCGCACGGCCTCTTTGGTTGCGTCATCCAGCGCGTTCCAGCTTTCTGTCGAGACGCACAGACATTCCGGAATGATCAGGTGATCGGTGATCGAGTAGAAACCGGCAACCTCGTAGTGCCCCGTCGATTCATAAGAGGGATAATTGTTCTCGGCCCCGTCGATCACACCGGTTTTCAGCGACTGATAAACCTCACTGAAAGCCATGGGTGTCGCGTTCCCGCCCAGTTGTGCAACCATGTCCACAAAAAGATCGTTGTTCATAACGCGCAGCTTCAGACCCTCAACATCAGATGGCCTCATGATCGGACGTTTGGAGTTGTAAAAGCTCCGCGATCCACTGTCGTACCAGGCCAGCGGGACAAGCCCCTCTCTCTCCATCGCTGCAGCGAAGATCTCGCCCACTTCACCGTCCATGGCCTTGTGCATGTGGTCGACGCTTGAAAAGATGAAGGGCAATGACAGCACATTTGTCGTGGGAATGATCGGGCCCATCGGCCCCATGTTGAACTGGCCGAATTCCAGCGCGTTGTTGCGGACCTGTTCGATGGCATCGGGCTGCGATCCAAGCACACCGCCATGGAAGATCTGCAGGTTCAGATCGGTGGTCTCATTCACAGCCGCCACGAATTCGTCAATGGCCACGCTGTTTGGATAGCCTTCGGGATGGATATTCCAACCCCGCCAGTCCTGCGCGATGGCCGACAATGGAACAAGCGCAGCGATGATTGTTGCGCCGATAATCGATTTGATGTTCATGTTTTCCTCCCATGAAAACAACTCTATCGCGGACGCACCGCGTTTCTATCTTTGAACTGCCTTAGCCAAAATCCGGGCAGCTCGCAAAATCGTATACTAGGATACCAGTTCTGAAAACCCTGAAGATTTGGGTACCTTAATCCGGCTTAGGCCTCAAAATACTCCGCATGGGAGGCTCGCACGCTGTCGATCGTTTCGTCAATACGTGAGAGGTGCAGGCGCAAGGCCTGCTCCATCTCGACCACATTCCCCCGGGCAAGCGCTGCCGCAATCTGCCGGTGATCCTCAACCAGTCGGGCCATTTCATCGACACGCTTCAGGCTCAGAACGCAGATCCGATCAAGCCGCGCCTTGTTCTCCAGAACCACCTCAAAGGCTTCGGGCTGCCGGGCCACTTCGGCGATCTCCGCGTGAAAGGCCTGATCAAGTTCGAGAAAATCCCGCACATCATTCTGCCTGACGGCTAGGTCCTGATTTTCCAGCAGCGCCTCGATACGCCGCGTGGCATCCACAGTCCACCGACGTGAAGCCGTTTTCGCAATCTCTAGCTCCACCGCGAGGCGCACAAATCTCGATGCAGCGATGTCGCTGATGGAAAACTTGCGGACCAGGGTGGCGCGCTGCGGCTGGATCAGCAGCAAGTTCATGTTGCCCAACCGATTGAACGCGTCCCGCACCGGCTGGCGCGACACCCCGAATTGCTCGGCAATGTCTGCCTCCGACATCTTCTCTCCGGGCATAAGACCAAGCGAAACGATACGATCGTAAAGCGTTTCAAACACGATATCGGCACTTGTCCGGCGCTCGGGCACGGCAGTTGTCAGTCTCATCTCAACTTCCCATATGCTCCGACAATCCCTAGCCTGTCTGCTTAGCCTTTTCCAGCTTACGCGACCTGACGCGCCCTGCAAAAGCCATTCGGGACTGTCAGAAGGCACAGTGACCCGGTTTGATGACAAGCACGGATCTGATCACCGTTCTCAACGCGCCGGTCCCTGTTCAAAATCAGTTCTGGCAGCCGTTGCACGGATATCATTGGCTTTGCAATTGCCAGCAGCATGGCACGGACTGGATAGTGTATCTTAGAAAAATCTCTATTTATTTCCCATATTTAGATCTCCATAACGTCAAAATGAGGTGCGCACCTCAAAAAATGTGTGGACCTGAGGTGCGCACCTCAAATAGCGTCAAAGATGTCATATCGACGATTCGACGTCCGACAAGAGAGGTCGATCACACTTGGGAGGAAATCACATGAAAACGTTGAAACTGGCCTCTGCCAGTGCGCTTAGTCTTGCAGCCGCGTCGTTCTCGACGAGCGCGCAGGCCGAAGATCTCACCCTGTGCTGGGCGGCTTGGGATCCGGCCAACGCGCTTGTCGAACTCAGCAAGGAATTCGAGGAACAATCCGGCCACTCGATGAGCTTCGAATTTATCCCATGGCCCAACTTCGCCGATCGGATGCTGAACGAACTGAACTCTGGCGGCAAACTCTGCGACCTCTTGATCGGCGACAGCCAGTGGATCGGTGGCGGTGCGGAAAACGGCCATTACGTCAAGCTGAACGATTTCTTCGACGCCGAGGGAATCAGCATGGATGATTTCGCCGACGCGACCGTTTATGCCTATTCCACATGGCCAAAGGGTACGCCAAACTACTACGCCCTGCCCGCCATGGGCGACGCAAATGGCTGGTTCTACCGCAAAGATTGGTTCGCCCGCGAAGACATTCAGGCTGCATACAAAGAGGCGACCGGAGAAGATCTGCGCGAGCCACAAAGTCAGAAGGAAATGCTCCAGATCGCCCAGTTCTTTCAGGGCCGCGAGATTGACGGCAAGACAGTCTACGGCGCTGCGATCTTCACCGAGCGGGGCTCCGAAGGCATCACAATGGGCGTTACATCCGCGCTTTATCCCTGGGGCTTCAAGTATGAAAACACGCCCGGTTCCTACGATATGGAAGGGGCTGTGAACTCGCCTGAAGCCGTCGAAGCACTTGAATTCTATAAGGAATTCTACAAGACGGCAACGCCCCCCGGCTACACCAACAGCTATATGGGCGAAAGCCTCGACGCCTTCAAATCCGGTCAGGTCGCCATGGCGATGAACTGGTTCGCCTTCTTCCCCGGCCTCTATGCGGACCCGAACACGGGTGGGGACAAGATCGATTTCTTTGTGAACCCCCCCCAGAACCAGGACGGCTCCACGCTAGGCGGCCAAGGCATCAGCGTGGTGGCTTACTCCGACAAACAGGACGCCGCACTTGAATACATCAAGTGGTTCGCGCAACCCGATGTGCAGGCCAAATGGTGGGAACTTGGCGGTTATTCGGCCCATAACTCTGTCCTGAATGCGCCCGATTTCAAGGACAGCGCCCCCTTTGCGGGCGACTTCCTAGACGCAATGGGAGCGGTGCAGGATTTCTGGCAAGAGCCAGCCTATGCCGAACTTCTGCTCGCCATGCAAAAGCGTGTTCATGACTACGTGGTGGCTGACCAGGGCACCGCACAAGAAGCGCTTAACCTCCTGATCGAGGACTGGACTGAAGTCTTCGAGGATGAAGGCAAGCTCTGATCTGAAACGCTGGGCGGGGCATCAGCCCCACCCTTACCCCCGATCGTCAACCGGTAAGGTGGGTTTGAACCCACCCTACCCCGGGAAAGCTTTGTCCAGATGTCCGACACCCCCGCCAACCGCATCGCTGCTGCCACGCCGCCTCGCGTTGCCAGAAAGATTAGAGGTCTCAGCGACCGTGCGATCGCCTGGATCTTCGTGGCCCCTACGATCTTTCTTCTGCTCGCAATCAACATCTTTCCGCTGATCTGGACGATCCAGCTAAGCTTTACGAACTACAAAGCCAACCGGATCGGACGCGAGGTCAAGAATGTCGGCCTGCGCAACTACGAACGGATCCTCACCGACAGCGACATCTGGCTGAACATGCAGGCCACGGCACACTTCCTGTTCTGGACCATCGTCCTTCAGGTGCTGATCGGCTTTGCGCTCGCCTACCTCATCAACAAGAAATTCAAAGGGAACGACCTTTGGACGACGATCATCGTGCTGCCCATGATGCTCTCGCCTGCGGTGGTGGGCAACTTCTGGAAGTTCCTTTATCAGCCACAGATCGGGCTTTTCAATTACGTCGTTGCCTTTTTCACAGGCAAGGATCCGTCGAGCTTTGAGATGCTGGGCAGCGTCACCCTGGCCCCCTGGTCCATTGTAATCGTGGACACATGGATGTGGACGCCTTTCGTCATGCTGATCTGTCTGGCCGGGCTGCGATCCATCCCCGATTACATCTACGAGGCGGCAGAGGTCGACCGGGCCAGCAAATGGCGCCAATTCTGGACAATCACCGTACCAATGGTCCTGCCCTTCCTGATGCTCGCCGTCCTGTTCAGGGGGATCGAAAACTTCAAGATGTTCGATCTCGTGGTTCAACTCACCGGTGGCGGGCCGGGATCAACGACCGAGCTGACCTCAATCAACCTCAAGCGCGAAGCGTTCGAGAAGTGGCGCACGGGCTACGCCTCGGCCTACGCGATTATCCTCTTCGTCACGGTCTTTGGCCTCGCCAGCATCTATGTCAAAGCGCTCAACAAGGTGAAGGAGCGGTGATGTTAGATCAGCCCTACTATTTGGCACGGCAAAGCCGCGCCGCGCCCAACCTCTGCTCCGTGAGGGCGCATTTTACTGTCAATCACCAGAGTAATGGCGGGCCTGTTGCCAACGTCGTTTTTCAATCAAAGATCGTCAAGCACGCACCCGAGGTCTCGCGCGGCCCATCTCCGCGTCGACCGGAGGACATATCATGAGCAGCTTCTCCGTCACCGAACCCTCCAAGCGCTCCAAATGGTTCGCAGGCACCCTCGTAATCCTCTACGCGCTCATCACCATGATCCCACTCGCCTGGATTATGCTTACCGGCTTTAAATCCCCGGCCGACGCGATCAGCTATCCGCCCAAGGTGATCTTCGAACCAACGCTCGAAGGCTACGTGAATCTCTTCACGCAGCGGACGCGGCAGACGGAGGATTTCCTCGCCAATAACCCGCCCGAAAACTGGCGGGATGAGATCGTGCGCCAATACGACATGGTCATTGTCGGCCCGTCGAAATTCGGCGAGCGGTTCTTGAACTCTGTCATCATCGGCTTCGGCTCGACATTCCTGTCGATATTTCTTGGCACCCTGGCAGCCTACGCCTTCAGCCGATTCAAAATACCTTTGGCCGACGACCTTCTGTTCTTCATACTTTCCACACGAATGATGCCGCCAATCGCTGTCGCTATCCCGATCTTTCTGATGTACCGCCAACTTGGCCTGAGCGACACGCATCTTGGGATGATCCTGCTTTACACAGCTGTAAACATCAGCCTCGCCGTCTGGCTGCTGAAAGGTTTCATCGACGAGATCCCCCGCGAATATGAAGAAGCGGCGCTGATCGACGGCTACACAAGGTTTCAGGCCTTCTACAAAGTCGTGCTCCCGCAGGCCGCGACAGGCATCGCATCCACCGCAATCTTCTGCCTGATCTTCGCCTGGAACGAATACGCCTTCGCCGTCCTGCTGACGAGCGGGACCGCCCAGACTGCCCCGCCCTTCATCCCGACGATCATCGGGGTCGGCGGGCTCGACTGGCCGGCGGTCGCTGCCGGGGCCACCATCTTCCTCCTGCCCGTTATGATTTTCACTATCCTTCTGCGCAAAAATCTGCTGCGCGGGATAACCTTCGGAGCCGTCCGCAAATGACCCGCAGCACCGACAAAAATACCGACGCAATACCGACGTTTTACCGACATGATGCAGACAGCCCCTTAGGAGGCGCAGCATGACCGGTTTTCTCAGAGGATTGCTCCGCCTCCGCCGCGGCCCATGGGAGATGCTCGCAACGATCATCATCGCTGTCGGGGTCTTTATGCTGATGCAGCCCTTCGTGCTCTGGGCTTTCACCTATTCTTTCATCACCACGCTTGTGGGGACCGTGATGTTCATCATCGTCTCACATTTTCCGGAATAGCCCAAATGGCTGAAATCGTTATCAAAAACGTCCGCAAGGAATTCGGTGATTTCGTCGCCGTCAAAGAAAGCAGCTTTACCATAGAAGACGGTGAATTCTTCATGCTGCTGGGCCCCTCGGGCTGCGGCAAGACCACGACGCTGCGGATGATCGCCGGACTCGAATTGCCAACCTCGGGAGAGATCTACCTTGACGGCGAAGAGATCAGCCAAAGGCCTCCCTCGGAGCGCGACATTGCCTTTGTTTTTCAGATGTTTGCGCTTTACCCGCACATGAATGTCAGGCGCAATCTCAGCTATCCACTGGTCAGCCAAGGAATGCCCCGCAGGCAGGTAAAAGCCAAGGTTGAAGAGGTTGCTGCGATCCTCGGCATCACCGACATCCTGAATCGTCCAGTGGGGGGACTTTCGGGCGGGGACAGGCAGCGCGTGGCCCTGGGTCGGGCCATCGTGCGCGACCCAAAGGCCTTTATGATGGACGAGCCTTTAGGGGCCCTGGACGCTGAATTCCGCGAACACATGGCCGAAGAGTTACGCGCGCTGCATGACCGCATGGGAGCCACGACCGTCTACGTGACGCACGACCAGCTTGAGGCGATGCAGATGGGCGACAAGATCGTTGTGATGAACAATGCGGTCGTCGAACAATTCGGCACCCCGCAAGAGATCTATGATAAGCCCGCCAGCATGTTCGTTGCCGATTTCATCGGCTCACCTTCGATGAATTTCCTGCGTTTCGAAGGGGTTGTGGCGGAAGCGGCACAATCCGTGAACCTTGCTGGGCAAGCAATCGGAGTACCTAGACTAAGGCAAGGCGCATCGGGCCATCTTGTGTTCGGTGTCCGGCCCGAACATGTCACCCTATCCGACACCGGTGGCTATCGCGGTGAGGTTCTGGCCTCGGAATACCTTGGCACCACGCAAATCATCACGCTCGACACACCCAACGGGGATCTCAAGGCAAGGATCGACAGCACCCAGACCGCCAAAGTGGGGGAAAAAGTCGGGCTGAGCTTTCAGGCGCCCAAGGTGACGCTCTTTGACGAGGCGACGGGCAAAGCCTTGCGATCCGAGTTGAATCACGAGGTGCTTGCCCATGGCTGAAGTCACTCTGAAAAACCTGAGCAAGTCTTTTGGTACCGATGTTGGTGTTGCGGACATTTCCATGAGCATCCCGGATGGCGCCTTTGTTGTGCTGCTTGGGCCCACGGGCGCCGGCAAGACCACGACGCTCCGCCTGATCTCTGGTCTTGAGAAAGAGGACACAGGAGAGATATGGATCTCCGGGCGCAACGTCGCTCGGGAAACGCCCGCACAGCGCGATGTGGCAATGGTGTTCCAGCAATACTCGCTTTACCCGCACCTGACGGTGCGGGACAATCTGGCCTTCCCGCTCAGATCCCCGATCCTAAAAACGCCTGAAGGGGATATCGCGCGCAAGGTCAGTGAAGTCGCCGAGGTTTTGCAGATCAGCCACAAGCTCGACAACAAGGCAACGGCCCTGTCCGGTGGCGAAATGCAGCGCGTCTCGATTGGGCGCGCTCTTGTCCGGGATCCGGCGATTTATCTGATGGATGAACCGCTTAGCTCGCTCGATGCCAAGCTGCGCACCGATCTCCGTGTCGAGCTAAAACGCATTCAGGCCAGCCTTGGGGCCACGCTGCTTTATGTCACCCACGACCAGATTGAAGCAATGACGATGGCAACCCATGTGGGCGTGCTGAACGAAGGGGGACTGGTGCAGTTTGGCACTCCGCGGGAGATCTACGAGAACCCCAATTCGCTCTATGTGGCCAGCCGCCTCGGCCTGCCACGGATCAACGTATTGCCCGCTGGCATCTTCGGCGGCGCGCCATCCGGCACCGCTCAGATCGGTATGCGGCCCGAGCACATCGCGCAAGGCGATGGGCTTGAGGCCGAGGTTCAGCGCGTCGAACATCTGGGGGATCAAAACCGCCTGCACCTGATACTGCAAGGGCACGCGCTAACGACAATTGCCGATCCAAGCGTCGATTACGAGCCTGGCGCTCATATCAAAATCGCGCCAAGGAACCCGCTGTGTTTTGACGCCGACGGCAACCGCATTCGCTGAGGAGATCCAGAGATGAACCAATTCATAAACACCAAAGAAACGCTGGTCACCGATGCGATCGACGGACTTCTGGAAACCTCAGGTGGGGCGCTTACCCGTCTTGATGGATATCCGCACATCAAGGTTGTCTGCCGAACGGATTGGGGCAAGTCCAAGGTCGCTTTGATCTCCGGCGGTGGGTCCGGGCATGAACCGGCGCATGCAGGTTTTGTGGGGGCGGGCATGCTCACCGCCGCCGTCTGCGGAGAGGTCTTCGCCTCTCCCTCAGTTGACGCAGTTCTTGCAGGCATCCTTGCGGTCACAGGAGATGCAGGCTGTCTGCTAATCGTCAAGAACTACACCGGCGACAGACTGAATTTTGGTCTCGCGGCGGAACGCGCGCGCGCATTCGGTCTGAAAGTTTCCATGGTGGTGATTGATGACGACATCGCCCTGCCCGATCTGCCGCAACCGCGCGGCGTGGCAGGCACGCTTTTTGTCCACAAGATCGCGGGCGCGATGGCGGAAAGCGGCGCGGATCTGGACGCAATCACCAAAGCGGCCAATGCAGCCATCGCCAACATGGCCTCCATCGGCAAATCGCTTGACACCTGCACAGTGCCGGGATGCGCCAAGGAAGAGCGCATCGCGCCCGGCATGGCCGAGCTGGGCCTTGGCATCCACGGTGAGGCTGGAGTAGAGCAAGTGGCTTTCAAGGATGCGCGCAATGCGATGGATCTGGTATTGGAAAAACTCGCACCCCGGATCGGGCAAAAACCACATGTCGCTATACTCAACAATCTGGGAGCGACAACCCCGCTTGAGATGAGTGTCTTGGCTCACGAACTTGCAACCTCTGAAAAAGCAAACAAAATCAAAAATATCATCGGCCCCGCGCCGTTGATGACATCACTCGACATGCATGGGTTTTCCGTCTCTGTCCTGCCGCTTGATGCAACTAACGAAGGCCATCTTGCAGCGCCCGTCGACTTGCCGTCATGGCCAGGCATGAACAGAATTACCGCTGCGCCAACACGCCCATTGCCGGATGGGCTGAGCCCGATCAAGCCGATCCCATCAGCAAACGACAAGACGAAAGCCATTCTCGAGCAATGCTGTGACCTTCTGCTGGGCGCAGAGGCGGATTTGAATAAGCTTGATGCAAAATCGGGGGACGGCGATACTGGTAGCACGCTTGCGACCGCAGCGCGCGCGCTGAAAGGATCGCTGGACCGAATGCCGCTTGCCGATCCAACCCAGCTTTTCCGGGCCGTCGGGGAGGAGCTGAGCCAAACCATGGGGGGCTCATCTGGTGTGATCCTTGCGATATTCTTCGGCGCAACGGGTGACGCGTGCGCCAACGGCAAACCCATCGCCAAAGCGCTGATGGCGGGCCTCGGTCGGATCAGCCAGGTGGGCGGCGCCACGCAGGGCGATCGCACGATGATCGACGCGCTGAACCCGGCCCTGCAGGCTCTGCCGGACGGCATCAAAGCGGCGGCCCGGGCTGCCCGTAATGGCGCTGACGCCACTGCGAGGATGGGCCGAGCCAAAGCGGGGCGCGCATCCTACGTGCCAGAAGCAAACCTGATCGGTCACAATGACCCAGGTGCGGAGGCGGTTGCACGTCTTTTTGAAGGGCTGGCAGATACCATCTGAAGACAGATTGTTGGCCCAATGACGCAAGACCGTAACACACCTTCGCTACCGACGATTAACGATATCGCGCGCGTTGCTCAGGTCAGTCTTGCGACGGTTGATCGGGTTCTGAATGCGCGCCCGGGAGTGCGCGAAAAGACCGTCAAGAAAGTCAATCAAGCCATAGAGGATCTGGGCTATGTACGCGATGCGGCGGCTGCCAGTCTTGCACGTGGGCGGATCTACAATTTCGTCTTCATTTTACCAGCGGGCAGCAATGAATTTCTGACCTCGCTCGAGACCGAGATCAAGCAGCTTAGCAAGGGCCTGCGCCACGAAAGGACCCGACTGTCCTTCATTCGGGTCGCGGCCTTTGATCCCGTCGCTCTGGCCGAGGCGATAGGGGCGATTGATTCACAGGAGGTGGACGGAGTCGCAATCTTCGGACCCGAAACGCCGTCAGTACGGGATTCCATCGCGCATCTCAAATCGAACGGCGTGACGGTCGTTTCGCTTGTCGCGGATATTCCAAGCTCTGATCGGGACCACTATGTAGGCGTCGATAACATCGCAGCGGGACGAACTGCTGCGCAATTGCTTGGGCGGTTCGTCGGATCCGCAAACTGCAAGATCCTTGTTTTGACAGGTTCAATGCTGGCCCGTGATCACCTTGAAAGACGCCTTGGCTTTGACGAGATCATGGCGCGCGACTTTCCACATCTAGAGGTTATGCCGTCATTGGAAGGCCGCGACGACCCCGACTTGATCGAAAAGCTACTGCCCAGTGTGATGTCTGAGAACAAAGGTGTGGCGGGCATCTATTCGTCCGCGGCGGGCAATGAGGGGCTGCTGCGGGTTCTGCGGGCAACGCCCCGGATCAGCAAGCCCACAATAATCGCGCACGAACTGACACCGCTGTCCTGCGAAGCTCTGAACCACGGCCTATTCGACGCAGTCATCAGCCAGGATTCCGGCCATCTGGTACGCAGCGCCGTCCGGATCATGCGGGCAAAAAGCGACCGGATGCCTATCAACATCGCGCAGGAACGGATCCGCATCGACATTTATCTGAAAGAAAACATGCCGCCCTGATGGCGCGCATCCAAGGGAGAATGAAACATGAAGACCATTAAGGGCCCGGCCTTGTTTCTGGCGCAATTCGCGGGTGATGAAGCGCCTTTTGATTCATGGGACGCCATCACGAAATGGGCGGCCGATTGTGGCTACAACGGAGTGCAGGTGCCCAGTTGGGACAAGCGGCTTTTCGACCTTGGGAAGGCGGCAGCGAGTAAGGACTACTGCGACACGTTCAAAGGGCAGGCCATCGAAAACGGTGTTGAAGTGACAGAACTTTCAACGCATCTGCAAGGCCAGCTTGTGGCTGTTCATCCCGCTTATGACAGCGCATTCGACGGCTTTGCTGATCCATCGGTGCACAGCAATCCAGCCGCGCGTCAGGAATGGGCGGTGGATCAGGTGATGAAGGCGATCAGTGCCTCAAGGCATATGGGGATCGAAAACCATGTGTCTTTCTCAGGTGCACTGGCGTGGCCCTACGTCTATCCTTGGCCGCAGCGCCCTGCTGGCCTCATCGAGACGGCCTTTGACGAGCTTGCCCAACGGTGGCGGCCAATCCTGGATCATGCCGAAGAGAACGGCGTCAACATCTGCTACGAAATCCACCCGGGCGAGGACTTGCACGACGGTGTAACATTCGAGATGTTCCTTGAACGCGTCGACAACCATGCCCGTTGCAACATGCTTTACGATCCGTCGCATTACGTGCTGCAGTGCCTCAACTACCTCGACAACATCGATATCTACAAAGACCGGATCAAGATGTTCCACGTCAAGGATGCGGAATTCAATCCGACCGGCCGACAAGGTGTCTATTCGGGCTATCAGCCCTGGGTTGATCGGGCCGGGCGGTTCCGATCCTTGGGCGATGGGCAGGTCGATTTCGGGGCGATCTTTTCAAAGCTGGCAGCCAATGACTTCGAAGGCTGGGCGGTCGTGGAATGGGAATGCTGCCTCAAACACCCTGAGGATGGGGCGCGGGAAGGCGCGCAATTCGTGTCTGACCACATCATCCGCGTGACCGAGCGTGCCTTTGATGACTTTGCCGACGGCGGCACAGATGAAGCCGCGAACCGCAAGATGTTGGGGTTTTCGTAATGGATCGGATCAAGCTCGGAATGGTGGGGGGCGGCAATGATGCATTCATCGGCGCAGTGCACCGCATCGCGTCACGTCTGGATGACCGCTATGAACTGGTGGCCGGGGCACTGTCCTCAACGCCGGAGAAATCGCGAGAGAGCGGGGAGGCTCTGGGGCTTGCGCGAATCTACGACGATTTCAAACAGATGGCCATTCGTGAGGCGCGTCTCAAAGACGGGATCGAAGTGGTCAGCATCGTGACGCCCAATCACATGCATTACACTACAGCACGCGAGTTCTTGAAACGCGGGATCCACGTAATCTGCGACAAGCCTTTGACCTCGACGCTGGCAGACGCGAAAAAGCTGATGAAAGCCGCTGAAGGATCTGATGCACTCTTCATCCTGACCCACAATTACACCGGCTATCCCATGGTGCGGCAGGCCCGCGAGATGGTCGCGAAAGGCGAGATCGGCAAGATCCGGGTCGTTCAAGTCGAGTACCCGCAAGACTGGCTGACAATCCATCAGGATTTCAAACAAGCCGAATGGCGCACGGATCCTGCCCGATCAGGCGCAGGCGGGTCAACCGGTGATATCGGGACCCATGCCCACAATCTGGCTTGCTTCATCACGGGGTTAGAAGTCGAAGCGTTGGCCGCAGATCTCGACGCATTCGTTCCGGGCCGTCAGGTGGACGACAACGGCCATGTCTTGCTGCGTTTCAAGGGCGGGGCGAAGGGGATGCTGTGGTGTTCCCAGGTTGCTCCGGGAAATGAAAACGCTTTGCGCATCCGGATCTATGGAGAGACAGGCGGGCTCGAATGGGCGCAGGAGGATCCGAACTATCTTTGGCATACGCCCTTCGGTGAACCCAAACGCCTCATCACACGGAACGGTGCAGGTGCGGGAGAGGCCGCAGCTCAGGTTAGCCGGGTGCCGCCCGGCCACCCGGAAGGCTATCTGGAGGGCTTTGCAAATATCTATAGCGAAGCAGCCGACATGATCAAAGCGCATCGCGAAGGTCAGGAGGTGAAAACGCTGCTTCCGACCGTAAAAGACGGCTTGCGCGGAGTCCAATTCGTAGACGCCTGCGTTCGGTCATCGGCACGGAACGCAGCTTGGGTGACGATACCCAACTAAACCCAACTAAGGCAGATGGGCCGTCGCTTCGATTTCCACGACGGCCCTGTCTTCGATCAGATCGGCGACGACAAGCATCGACATCGCTGGAAAGTGCTTGCCGAACACATCCCGATATGCTGCGCCGACCTCGACCTGATGGGCGAGGTAGTCATGTTTGTCGGTAACAAACCAGGTCAGCCGTGTCACATCACTTGCTTTTCCGCCGGCAGCCTCGACAATCGCCACGATGTTGCGCAGAGCTTGATGCATTTGGTCGACGAAACCGTCCGAGGCGAACTGCTTGTTGGCATCCCAACCGATCTGGCCGCCGATGTGCAGCGTTCCGTCTTTCGTGAGAACGCCATTTGCATAGCCCTTCGCTGGCAGCCAGCCTTCGGGATGAATGATCGTGTGTGTCGTCATGATGCCATTTCCTCAAAGGAAGAAAGCCGCGCGCGCAAGGCGACAGGCCAAGGCTTCGGACGCCCGTCCCGACTAACATGTACAAGCGTTGCAAGTGTCTCAAAACGCAATTCGTCTTCGCAATGCCCCGTCATGCCATAGCGGGCAGAGGCCCTGCCAAGCTTTTTGATGACAAGCTTGAAACGCAGAACGTCCCCGTGCCGACTGGGCGCGGCAAAGCGCGTTTCGATCTGTGCTGTGGGGATCGATGCCGTCTGGTGCAGGTCCTCAAATGGATGGTCAAGCGCTGTGTCAAAGAAGGCCTCGACACAATCATTCATCATCTCAAAGTATCTCGGATAGAAGACGATCCCGGCGGGATCACAATGCTTGAAAAGCGTCTTCTGGGTCATCTCGAACACGTTCATACCCCGACATACCGTTCGGTTATCTCTGGTGTAAGCGCGTCGATGCGATCCGACCAAACTGTCTTGCCGCGTTCCAGAATAGCGGCCCGGTCCGAGATCTGAGACAGCTCCTTGACTGATTTGTCGATCAACAGGATCGACAGCCCGGTCTCTTGCTTAAGGGTGCGGATCGCAGCCCAGATCTCCTGGCGAATGATCGGGGCGAGGCCTTCTGTCGCCTCGTCCAGTATCAAAAGCCGCGGATTGGTCATAAGCGCGCGCCCAATGGCCAGCATCTGTTGTTCGCCGCCCGACAGCGAAGCCGCCCGCTGGTGGCGCCGCTCGCCCAGTCGACCGAACAGGTCTGCCACGCGGTCGAATGTCCAATGCCCTGGCCGCGCCGCCGCAATCAGGTTTTCGCGCACCGTCAGGTCGGCAAAACAGCGGCGCCCCTCCGGCACAAGGCCAATGCCAAGCCGTGCCGCCTTGTGACTGGGCAGCCTGTGCAGCGGATGATCCAGAAAGGTCAGGCCACCTTCGGATGGGATCATCCGGCAGATCACCTTGACGGTCGTGGATTTTCCCATGCCATTGCGACCCATCAGGGCAACCACCTCGCCCTCTCTCAAAGTCAGATCAACACCGAAGAGTGCCTGACTTGCGCCGTAACTGGCCGTAACGGCATGCAGTTCGAGAAGGCTCATGCGGCTTCCCCAAGATAGGCCTCGCGCACGGCCCCGCTGGCGCGAATGTCCTCAACCGGGCCAGTGGCGATGACCTTGCCAGAGACCAGCACGGTAATGCGGTCGGCAAGCGCAAACACAGCATCCATGTCATGTTCCACCAGCAGGATCGGTGCTTGCCCGCGCAAACCGTCCAGCAGGTCGGTCAATTGCTTGGATCCCGCAGCGCCCAGACCCGCCATGGGTTCGTCCATGATAAATGCACGCGGGGCGAGCGTTAGAGCAACAGCAACTTCAAGCTGACGCCTTTGCCCATGGCTTAGTTCAGCGCAGCGTTTATCTCCCTGGTCCAGCAGACCCACCCGGTCCAGTGCGGCCTCTGCCCGATCCCGCAGATCCACCGCGGCACTTGCCCGTTGCCAGAAACGCCACGGCCTGCCAGAGGCGCCCAACGCGCCCAAAAGAGCATTTTCCAGGACGCTGTCTTCCATTGCGAGGGCAGAGATCTGGAAGGTCCGCGCAAGCCCGGCCTTGGCACGCGCCTGCGTGCTGGCAGATGTTACGTCCTTTCCAAGCAACATCACCTGCCCATTGTCGGGTCGCAATCCCCCGCAAATCTGTTGGATCAGCGTGGATTTGCCGGCCCCGTTCGGCCCAATCACTGCGTGGATTTCACCCGGTCGCAGATCAATAGATACCTGATCCGTCGCTGTTAGTGCACCGAAGCTTTTGCAAAGGTTGCGCGTTTCGAGCACAGGCTCAAACATGGGCGCCCTCCTTCCCGGTTAGAAACCCGATCAGACCGCCGCGCGCGAAAAGGACGATCAGCAGAAGGATCGTGCCGAGGTAAATGTGCCAGAACTCGGTCAGCCCTCCCAGCCAGTGTTCCAACAAAACAAAGAGGGAAGCGCCAACGACGGGGCCCATCAGCCGCCCCACGCCGCCGATGATGATCAGAACAATGAATTCACCCGACATTTGCCAACTGAACATGGTAGGTGAGACAAAGCGGTTCAAATCAGCAAAAAGCGCGCCCGCCAATCCCGTGATCGCCCCCGAAATGACAAAAGCCAGCAGTTTGATCCGCATCGGATCAAGGCCCACCGTCTCGACCCGTGCTGGAACCTGCCGCGCCGCATTCAGCGCGAGCCCAAAGGGAGAGCCCTGAAGCCGCGCGTTCAGGAACAAGACAAGACACAAAAGCACAAAGCAGATGCCGAAGAATTGGATGGGATCCAGCGTGTTCAGCCCCGGAAAGCCGTTGCGCACATAGATTGAAAGGCCGTCCTCGCCGCCGTAGGTGCTCCAAGATATGGAGAAATAGAAGAACATTTGCGCGAAGGCGAGCGTGATCATGATGAAGTAGACCCCGCCCGTCCGCAGCGACAGAAGGCCAACGATCCAGGCCGCAAGACCCGAAAGGATGAGGGCAACCAGCCAGATGATCGGCATCGATTTCGTGCCCGCAATGCTAAAGGCACCCAGATCCAGCGGCGTGAAGCTTTGGGCATGATAGGCAAGGATGCCCATTACATAGCCGCCGATCCCGAAAAACATGGCGTGGCCAAAGCTGACCAGACCGCCAATGCCCAAGGCGATGTTGAGCCCAACGGCCGCCAATGCCAGGATCGCCGCCCGCGTGGCTAGGGTGATCGTAAAAGGCTCATCCGCGGTCAGTGCCCAGATCGGGACGGCCAGCAGCCCCAGCAAGATTAACCAATTGAGATAGCTCTCCCGGATCATGCGCGCGCTCCGAAAAGGCCCGAGGGACGCCAGATCAAAACAAGGGTCATCAGGATGTAAATCGCCATCGACGCGATCGCGGATCCCGTCTGTGAAGCAGCACCAGGCGCCATAAAAAGTCCGAAAAATCCGGGCAAGAAAATGCCCCCCAGCGTGTCGGTCAAACCGACAAGGATCGCGCCGACAAACGCGCCTCGGATCGACCCAATTCCACCGATAACGATGACCACGAACGCGAGGATCAGCACCGGCTCTCCCATCCCGACTTGGACAGATTGGATAGCGCCCACCAACGCACCGGCAAGGCCAGCCAGTGCCGCGCCCAGCGCAAAAACCAATGTATAAAGGCGCGAGATGTCTACCCCGAGGGCCGCGATCATCTCGCGATCATTTTCACCGGCGCGGATCTGGATGCCCAGCCGGGTCCGTTCTATCAGCCACCAAAGCCCCGCCCCAACGGCGAGCCCGATAGCGATCAGCGCCAGCCGATAAAGTGGATACTGGATTCCCCCGGGCAAGGTCACAGGACCAGAGAGATAGTCTGGAATGTCGAGGAAGAGAGGGAAGGATCCAAAAAACCAGCGTGTGCCTTCCGTGAAGATCAGGATGAGAGCAAACGTTGCCAGAACCTGATCCAGATGTGCCGCTTGGTAAAGCCTTCGGATCACCACCATCTCGATGAGCGCGCCTGCCGCTGCCGCTGCTGCAAGGGCCGCGACAAGCGCCAGCAGGAACGAACCCGTGGCCCCCGCCACGGCGGCAGCGGCGAAAGCCCCGACCATGTAAAGCGATCCATGGGCAAGGTTGATCAGCCCCATGACGCCAAAGATCAGCGTTAGGCCCGCTGCCATAAGAAACAGCATGACGCCGAACTGCACGCCGTTGAGGACCTGCTCAATGATCAGAATTGTGGACATCGCAACCTCAGAAATGCCCCATCCGAACACTCTCGGACGGGGCAGTCAGACTTACATCTGGCACTGATCGGTATAGACATTGCCGTGATCTTCGAGGGCGACGCCAATGATCTTGTTGGTAAACACGTCACCCTCTTTCACAACCTCACGCGCATAGATCGTCTGCACGGGGTGATGGTTCGGCCCGAAGGAAAAATCCCCGCGTGTGCTGTCGAAGTCAGCGGTTCTAAGGGCTGCGCGGAAGGCATCCGCATCCGCCACATCCGCCTGTTCCATGGCCGAGATCAGCAGGTTCGCCGTATCAAAGCCCTGGCTTGCATAAAGAGATGGCAAGCGACCGTATTCGGCCTGAAAACTCTCGACGAAGGCTGCATTTGTGGGATTTTCGATATCCTTACTCCACTGGCTGGTGTTGACCACCCCCAGGGCAGCATCGCCAACCGCCTGAAGGATTCCCTGGTCAAAGCTGAAGGCAGGCCCGATGACCGGAATGTCCACTCCACTATCGTCATATTGCTTCAGAAACGAAATCCCCATCCCGCCCGGCAGGAAGAAAAAGACGGAATCGGCCCCGCTCGCCCGGATCTGCGCGATCTCGGCGGCATAGTCGGTCTGGCCAAGCTGTGTGAAGATTTCTCCAGCCAGTTCACCTTCATATGTCCGTTTGTAACCGGTCAGCGCGTCCTGACCCGCCGGGTAATTCGGGGCAAGAATGAAGCTGTTGGAAAAGCCCGCGTTCTTGGCATACGCCCCGGCCGCTTCATGCAGATTATCGTTCTGCCAGGCCACGTTGAAATAGTTCTGGTGACAGCCCTGACCCGCCAGTGCAGAAGGACCGGCATTCGGAGACAGGTAGAACTTGCCTTGCGCCGTCGCACCGGGAATGACCGCCATGGCAAGGTTGGAGAAAATGATGCCGGTCATCACATCGACGCGTTCCGACTGGATCATCTTGTCGGCCAACTGCACGGCAATGTCAGGCTTGCGCTGATCGTCCTCGATGATGACCTCGATATCGTCACGGCCTGATTGCGCCACGGCCAGCATGAAACCGTCCCGCACATCGATGCCAAGCCCGGCACCGCCACCTGAAAGGGTCGTGATCATGCCCACTTTGACCTCGGCACTGGCAAAGGTCACCCCAAGCGCCAGTGCGGCAGTTGCAAGCATCAGCTTTTTCATTTTCATTCTCCCTTGTTGTCGTTCGGGGTCGTCAAACGCCCCGTTTTGGTAGGTCGTCGAATTAGTCTGCCTTCAACCGAAATCTTTGGATCTTTCCCGTCGATGTCTTCGGCAGCGCGTCACAAAAGACGATACTGCGCGGATACTTGAAAGGGGCAATCGTTGATTTGACGTGATTTTGCAGCGCCTTGATCAGGTGATCGTCACCGGATATGCCCTCCGAAAGAACGATATGGGCTTGAACGATATTGCCACGGGCTGCATCGGGGGTACCAATCACAGCGCATTCGGCAACAGATGCATGGCCCAGCAACGCCGCTTCAACCTCGGGTCCGGCGATGTTGTAACCGGATGACACAATCATATCGTCATTTCGGGCGGCAAAATGGAAGTAGCCTTCGGCATCCTTGAAGAAGCTGTCACCGGTGATATTCCAACCGCCATCCACGTATTGTGCTTGCCGGTCGTCCTTCAAATAGCGGCAGCCCGTCGGACCACGCACCGCAAGCCGACCGATCTCGCCCACATCTGCATCGTCTCCTTGCTCGGTCAGCACGCGCGCATCATACCCCCCCACGGGCTTGCCCGTGCAGGCTGGACGATGGTCGTTGAAGCGGTTCGAGATGAAGATGTGCAGCATCTCAGTGGCACCGATACCGTCCAGCATGGGTTTGCCGGTCTTTTCCATCCATTCGTCATAGATGGGGCTTGGCAAAGTCTCACCGGCCGACACAGCGGCGCGTAAGCTAGACAGATCGGCCCCGTCATCCATCGCACGCAGCATGACACGATAGGCCGTCGGTGCGGTAAAACAGATCGTGGCGCGATACTTTTCGACAATCTCGATCATGCGCGGGGGCGTGGCCTCTTCCAGCAGGGTTGCCGTAGCCCCGAATCTAAGAGGGAATATAGCGAGCCCGCCAAGGCCAAAAGTAAAGGCCAACGGTGGAGAGCCTACAAACACGTCCTCCGGCACGACGCCAAGCACTTCGCGTGCGTATCCGTCCGCGATGATCAGCAAATCACGATGGAAATGCATCGTTGCCTTCGGCTCGCCCGTCGAACCGGAGGTGAAGCCCAAAAGCGCCACATCATCCCGACCGGTTGGCACGCAAGTGAACTGCACTGGCTTTTCCAAAGCAAGCCTGTCAAGTTCCGCGTCGTGGTTGGATGTACCGTCAAAGCCTATGACCTTCTTGAGATGGGGGCTTTGATCAGCAGCTATTTCCATCTCGTCCATCAGGCGCGTGTCGCAAAGCGCAAACTGGATCTCGGCCTTTTCGACGTATTTCACCAGTTCTGACGCGCGCAGCATTGGCATCGTGTTGATCACCACTGCACCGACTTTTGTGGCCGCAAGCCAACAGGCGACCATCGCGGGGTTGTTGGCCGAGCGGATTAACACACGGTTGCCCGGTTTCACTCCGAGGTCCTCAACCAGCACATGCGCCAGACGGTTGGTCCAATCGGTTAGTTCTTTGTAAGTCCGCTGGCGCCCATTGCCGATCAGGGCTGGGCAATCGCCGAAGCCCTTTTCGACCATCACATCTGTCAATTCGTATCCGGCATTCAGACGATCAGGATAGTCGAAGCCGTCCAGATTGAAGTCCGGCCATTGCTCGGGCGGCGGAAGACTGTCTCTGGCGAATGTATCGATATGAGCGGAAGCAACAAGCATCACGTACGCGCCTCAAAGGCGGCCAGCGTTTGCCGGGCGATAACAACCCGCTGAACATCCGAGGCACCCTCGTAGATGCGCAAGGCCCTGATTTCGCGATAAAGCCGTTCGACGGTCTCACCCGAGCGGACGCCATCCCCGCCATGCAGTTGTACGGCTCGATCAATCACCTGCTGCGCCTGATCGGTCGAGAAAAGCTTCGCCATGGCTGCTTCTCGCGTGACGCGATGCATTCCCTTGTCTTTTGTCCAGGCGGCACGATAAATCAGAAGGGCGCTGGCATCCACATCCACTGCCATATCTGCGATATGCCCTTGCACCATCTGCAGATCAAAAAGCGGTGCACCACCGATCTGCCGAGCCCTAACACGGCCCAAAGCCTCGTCCAGCGCGCGGCGGGCAAAGCCCAAGGCGGCGGCGGCAACGGTTGATCTGAACACGTCCAAGACAGACATGGCGATCTTGAACCCCGCACCGCTGTCTCCGATGCGGGCTGCAATAGGGATACGGCAATCGCAGAATTCCAATGTGGCAAGAGGATGCGGCGAGATCGTTTCCAGCCGCTTTACCACGCTCAGGCCTTTTGTGTTGGCGGGAACGACAAATGCAGACAGCCCTCGCGCACCCGGCCCGTCGCCGGTGCGGGCAAAGACCGTGTAGACATCGGCAATGCCGCCATTGCTGATCCATGTCTTCTGTCCATTCAGCACATAATGATCGCTGTCCATGGTGGCGGTCATCGTGGAATTGGCGACATCCGACCCTGATTGCGGTTCGGTCAAAGCGAAGGCCGCGATCGCCTCACCCCGCCGGACGTTGGGCAGCCAGTCCGCCTTCTGCGCATCGCTGCCAAACAGTGAAATGGCGCCGGTTCCAAGCCCCTGCATCGCAAAGGCAAAGTCGGCCAGGCCTTCATAACGCGCGAGGCTTTCGCGGATCAGGCACAGTGTTCTGACATCCAGCGCTGTTGTCCCATCCGGATCGACAGCGGCGTGAGTGAGCCAGCCTGCCTGCCCCAAATCCGAAACCAGTTTCCGACAGGCAGTATCGGCGTCACTGTGATCGATATCCGTTAGATGCGCTGCTGCCCAGCTTTCAAGATCTTCGGCCAAGGTACGGTGCTTATCGTCGAAGAACGGCCAATGAAGAAAGCTTTGATCCACCATCAATCGCCCTCAAATACCGGTGTTTCCTTGGCGGCGAAAGCCCTGTAGGCGCGTTCGAAATCCGCCGTTTGCATGCAGATCGCCTGCGCCTGCGCTTCTGCCTCAATCGCCTGTTCGATTGACATCGACCATTCCTGCGCCAACATCGTCTTGGTCATCATGTGTCCAAAGTTCGGGCCAGCCGCGATGCGCTTTGCCATGTCGTAAGCGACCGTTTCAAGCTCTGCGGGGGAAACAACGTAGTTGTGGAAACCCCAGGCAAGGCCTTCCTCAGCACTCATCGAACGCCCTGTGTAAAGCAACTCAGCCGCGCGACCTTGTCCGATAATCCGAGGCAGGATCGCACAGGCACCCATATCACATCCCGCGAGGCCCACCCGCGTGAATAGGAAAGCTGTCTTTGCCTTGGGTGTGGCGACACGCAGATCGGCGGCCATTGCAATGATTGCGCCCGCACCAACGCACACGCCGTCAACGGCTGCGATCACAGGCTTTCCGCAATTCACGATCGCCTTGACCAGATCCCCGGTCATGCGCGTGAAGGCCAACAACTCTTTCATCGACATGTTCGTCAAGGGTCCGATGATGTCGTGCACATCGCCGCCAGAGCTGAAGTTTCCACCATTCGATGCAAAGACAACCGCTTTCACATCGTCGGAGTAGTGCAGGTCGCGGAACCAATCGCGTAACTCGGCATAGCTTTCGAAGGTCAGCGGGTTTTTTCGATCCGGCCGATCCAGCGCGATGGTCGCGATCTCCTCCGAGATCTCGCAGCGGAAGTGATCGACATCTGTCCGCATACTCATACCCCTCCCTCTTTCTGCCCGGCCTCAAGCGCTTCGAGCCGTTGGCCAATGTCGCGCGCATCTTCGGCGGAAAACTCAGACAGCAGATCATCCAGCCAGATCTCGTGCGCAATGGCTTGCCTTGCAAATTCCTCTTGCCCCCGGCGGGTCAACCTCACAAGTGACGCCCGTCTGTCGCCCGGGACGGGTACACGTATCACAAGCCCGTCATCGACCAACCGATCCACAATGCCCGTGACATTGCCGTTCGAAACCCGCAATACGCCCGAAAGCTGGCTCATCTTCAAACCGTCTTCAAAACGCGAAAGGGCCGCCATCACGTCAAAGCGGGGCAACGTTGTCGCAAACCTTTCACGAAGCCTTTCGCGCAATGTCGCCTCTATGGAACGGCTTGCCTTCAGCATACGCAGCCATAGACGCAGGCGTTCTTTTGAGGCGACTTCAGGCCTCTTTGCTTCGGCGCTCTGCATCAGATTTCTCCACCGGAAAGGCTCAGCGCGTGACCATTGATCATCGCCGCACCGGATGAAGCAAGATAAACAGCGGCCGACGCAACCTCTTCTGTGGTGATCAACCTTCCAACCGGGTTGTTGGACACGACCATGTTTTCCGCGGCCTGGCGTCCCAGCCCACGTCCCCTCATCACGCTTTTGACCGCTGCCTCGGCCATTGGCGTATCAACAAAGCCCGGACAAATTGCGTTGCAGGTGATGCCTCTCCGCGCGACCTCTTGGGCTACGGATCGCACAAGGCCGAGGACGCCATGCTTTGACGCAGCGTAGGCGGCGATGCGCCCGCCTCCCTTCAGGGCTTGGGTCGAGGCGATCGCGATTAGCCGCCCACCCGAAGGCATGTTACGCAATGCTGCGCGGAAGGTCAGAAACGTTCCGGTCAGGTTTACTGCAAGGGTGGTGCTCCACTCCTCAAGACTAATCTCGGTCAAAGGCGCAGCCCGTCCCTGGCCCGCATTGGCCACAACCACGTCGAAAGGCTCATCGAACAGGGCATTCACCGCATTCTCATCGGTGATGTCGACCGGAATACAGGTCATTTCATGGCGATTGGCTGTTTCTTCCAGAGCGTCGGCCCGGCGCCCGACGATCGTGACCGCTTCGCCCGCATCAGCAAAGGAATGCGCAATGCTACGCCCGATGCCGGAACCGCCGCCCGTAATCAACACCCGCCTCATACCTTAGCACCCGACTCGGCTGCCCTGTCTGCAAGACGCCACGCTTGATCGCGGCCGGCCTCGTATGGCTTTGGCCAAATTTCCTGACGGTCTCCCAAATCGGTGGCTGCGCGCAATGTCCAATAGGGATCCGCCAGATGCGGGCGGGCGATGCACACGAGATCGGCGCGCCCCGCCATCAGGATCGAGTTTACGTGATCTGGCTCGTAGATATTGCCGACCGCCATTGTCTTGATGCCTCCCTCGTTGCGGATACGGTCGGAAAACGGGGTCTGGAACATCCGTCCATAGACCGGCTTCGCCTCGGTCGAGGTTTGACCGGCCGAAACATCGATAATATCAGCGCCCGCGCGTTCAAAAAGGACTGAGATCTTAACGGCCTCTTCCTCAGTCACGCCATCATCGCCAGCCCAGTCACTTGCTGAGATGCGAACCGACATGGGTTTGTCTTCCGGCCAGACGGCACGCATCGCATCGAATACCTCCAACGGGTAGCGCATGCGGTTTTCCAGCACGCCGCCATACTCATCGCTGCGTTGGTTCGACAAAGGTGAGATGAAGGATGATATCAGATAGCCGTGTGCCGCATGCAATTCTATCATGTCGAAACCTGCCCGTGCGGCCATCTCGGTCGCGGCAACGAAGTCCGACTTAACAGTATCCATATCGGCCCGGTCCATCGCCTTGGGCATCGCATTCTCCTGCGACCAAGGAATTGCGGAGGCCGAAATTAGCGGCCAATTCCCCTCCAAAAGTGGCCGATCCATGCCCTCCCACCCCAATCGGGTCGCACCTTTGCGCCCCGAATGGCCGATCTGACAACACGTCTTCGCCTCTGTCTCAGCGTGGATGAAAGCATTCAGACGAGCCCAGGCTGCTTCGTGTTCCGGCGCATAAAGCCCCGGACAGCCGGGGGTGATCCGCCCCGTTTCGGAAATGCAGGTCATTTCGGTGTAGACCAGGCCCGCACCACCCTTTGCGCGCTCACCATAATGGATGAGATGCCAATCGGTCGGGCAACCATCCACGGCCTTGTATTGCGCCATCGGAGAGACGACGATCCGATTTTTCAGCTGCATGTTGCGTAACTTGAATGGGGCGAACATGGGCGCGCGTGGCATCTTGTTGCTGCCATCCCCAGTTTGCGCAATGAACCACGCCTCGGCAGAGCCCAACCAGTCGCCGTCCCGCTCTCGCAAATTTTCATGGCTGATCCGCTGTGACCTTGTCAGCATCGAATAGTTCAGCTGAACGGGATCCAGATTGAGATACCGCTCCGCATCTTCGAACCACTGGACAGAGTTTCTGGCCGCCGATTGCAACCGCAAAACCTCAAGCCGACGCGTGTCCTCATATGTTTTGAACGCAGTCACCAAATCAGGCGCCGTTGTGATTTGATCTGCCAGCGCGATCGCACTTTCCAAGGCCAGTTTGGTGCCCGATCCTATCGAAAAATGCGCCGTAGCAGCTGCATCGCCAAGCAGAACGACGTTTTTATGGCTCCAGTTTTTGCATAGAACACGTGGAAAACGGATCCAGGCGGAACCGCGGATGTGCTGTGCATTGGTCATCAGGCCATGATCGCCAAGGTGATCGCGGAAGATTTCCTCACAGACAGCGATACTTTGCTCCTGGCTCATCTTGGCAAAACCGAAATTGTCGAAGGTCGCCTGGCTGCATTCAACAATGAAGGTCGCGGTGTCGTCGTCGAATTGATAAGCGTGCGCCCAGACCCATCCCTTTTCGGTCTCTTCGAAGATGAAAGTGAATGCGTCGTCAAATTTCTGATGTGTGCCCAGCCAGACAAATTGGCATTTCCGCAAGTCGATATCGGGCTCGAAGGCCTCCGCAAACTCCATCCGCGTTTTCGAATTCAGACCGTCACTGGCAACAACGACATCAAAATCGTTCATGTAATCGGATGCGGCACCTACTTCGGCTTCAAACCGCAAATCGACGCCAAGCTCTTTCGCACGCGCATAGAGGATCAGCAGCAGGCGCTTACGCCCTATCCCGCAAAAGCCGTGCCCGCTAGACACGAGCTTTTGACCTTTGTGATGCAATGCAATGTCGTCCCAATAGGCAAAGTGCTGTCGTATCTCTGCGGCGCTGACCGCATCGTTTGCCTGCAAGTTTTCCAGCGTCTCGTCGGACAGCACAACGCCCCAACCAAATGTGTCGTCGGGCTTGTTGCGCTCAAAAATGACAATATTGGCCTCCGGCATTCGCAGTTTGGTCGAGATAGCAAAGTAAAGGCCGGCCGGCCCTCCGCCAAGGCAAGCGATCCGCATAAGGACCCTCCGATACGTTGGATAGCACTAAGGCTAGGCGGGTTGAGAATTTGCTTCAAGTAAAAATATTTTATATGTGAAATAAATATTGGGATTGCTTATCGGTTGGGCATCTCGCCTACGACGCGTCAAATCCAGGACCGGTGCCCATCATCGCGCAGGCAGCCGTAGTTTTCGAATTTGGCCTTGCCGCCTAGCGCAGGCTATTACGTCTGGAAATGGCCCTATCTGCCCATTCGCATTCTACTTGAAACTGATCGACGCCTGTGTCCAGCCGCATGCCAGAGCAGAGGCATTCTGGGCAA
Organism: uncultured Shimia sp.; assembly: GCA_937897325.1. GTDB lineage: Bacteria > Pseudomonadota > Alphaproteobacteria > Rhodobacterales > Rhodobacteraceae > CALCOY01. The sequence continues at coordinate 17,684 of CALCOY010000023.1, read as the reverse complement.
AGTTCCATTCGATCAGCTGATCGAGCGAAGCAGCGGCGCAACCCCAATGTCCCATCCATCCGACATTAATGGGATGTACCGGCTGCTTCACCCGGCAGGTTAGTAATGAGATCAAGGCGCGTGCGTAACCCACAATGGCCACGGCCCGCGAGCCGACAAACAGGCCGGATACATATCAGCGACTACCGCTAGCCACGCCAATATCTCACTTGCGAACAGCAGCCGGTACATACATTGGGCTCGGCGACAGGCTGCACCAAAGCCGCGTGCGCCGACACATGGCCCGTTCAGAAGCTGGCAATCTGCGCCAAAACGGGCCGCCTATCGATGCGAGAGAACAAGTCTTTTTCGATACCAAGCGGGACACAGGCGGCTTCAGAACCGCGAGTTACAGTGTCAGAAAGATCTGGAATGCCACATCGAAAGCACCGCTCACCGGCCCTCACGAAAGCGCGGCGATGACATGCTTGCCAGTCCCGTTGCCCGAGACAACCCGCCAGCCGCCATCTCACAAAGATCCGGCACTATGGAGACATTGGCCTGCGAGACCCGAGCGTCGACCGCTCTATGACCCCACTTCTAAACCTGCGGCCGAGCAGAAGGTTTGTTGCAGACCCGGACGCTATAGAACGCGCACATTTCGAAGGCGGCATACACTCCTTCTGCCCGACATCTTGACTCTGAATGATGACTGTCCCGCTGATCTGTATTGGGGGATGGTCTGGAATGGTCCGATCCGCAGAACTCTGGCCTGACCGTCTCCACGATGTCGGGCGCGTGTTGCTTGGATATTGACATTGATGCTTAAGGTGACCTCCGCGAACAGATATGCACGGGCCTTCTTCCGTTTGGGTCGGGATCTAATCGATGCCCCACCCCTGCAACATGTCTTCATCGCCGAAGTGCCCACAATTCCTTGTCCCGGCTCGAGGCTGCAGCGGTTGCCTGTCGTTCGCTCGTTCATCTGGATCAAGCCACCAAACGTGGCTTCATCGCGCCAGGCGTCGTCCTCGGTTTCTTTCTACCCGGTACGGTCAGAAATGCGTTAACCGGTGAAGTCTCCTCCGCCATCACAATATCCCGCCTACTTGCAAATGGAATGAACAAGCTGCTCGGGGCGCCGTTCTGCATTCGCCGCCCGACCCATTTTGAACCGCTATCGGGTTTGATTGGCATTTGCTGGCCTCAAGCTTCTGATAAAGCTCAACTTCGCAGACTGTAAGCGTCGCATCTGCCCCCCCTGTTTGGACCCTGATCAGTCTGCATTTGGAGATTTATTATGCGGCGTTGTCGGAACTTGGCTGATAACTGTCTGACAACGCGCAGTCGACCGTTAATCGCCCTGAAGTCGAGGGGTGTTTGGAGGTCGAATTTGCTCAAATGATGAAAGAGGGGGCCCAATGAAGAAATCGAAGCACAGCGGCGCGCAGATCATGGCGATTTTGAAGCGGGCGGAGAACGGCTTGCCCTGCCAGATCTGAGCCGCAAGCATGGGATGAGCGGCGCAAGCTTTTACCGGTGGCACTCCGGGTATTGCGGGATGGATGCCGGCGTGATGGTGCGCATGAAAGAGCTTGGCGCGGAGAACAGGTGTCTGAGGAGGACGTATGCTGGAAAGAGCATGCAGAACAATCTGCCGAAGGAAATGACTGGAAAAGTGTATGGTCCACGCGCAGTTGCAAGTTTTTGAATGACTGTTTTGGCTTGCTTAGATGTATCCGGCCTCCGATCAGCTTCTGATTTTGCCAGCAATGCCTTGATAAGATCCGCACCTCGGGCTCCAGATTACCAGTTCCGGGATCATGTCCCTCTTTTTTACGCGTAGCTTACCCGTGGTCGATTAGCCGTTTGGTCATCAAACCCCTTGTAATCAGTTTGCGGTTAAAGGGTTAGATCATGCAGCCGCCACTTTCGTCCGCAGGTAGTCCTCACCGGGTTTTGTCAAAATGGCCCAGGCGATCCTGGTGAGTTTGCTCGTCAACGTGACAACTGCCTTGTTTGGATATGTTCGACTTTCGAGGCCGCTGAGCCACCCGCCGAGAGCATGTGTCTCGCGATACAGGTGCGAGAAACAGGATCGTGCGCCATGGATCAGAAGTCGCCTGACATATCCGTTGCCGCGTTTGCTGATGCCAAGCAGGTTTTGTTTACCACCGGATGAGTGCTCTGCAGGCACAAGGCCCAACCGTGCGGTCATATCCGGCGCCTTCCTGAACGGCCCGCGAACTCGCGCGGCTACAAGTCCGGTTTCTCCGGGTGGCCCGATGCCTGGGATTTTGAGCAAGCATTTGATCGTGTCGTCGCTATGGGCGATGGCTTCGGTCTCCTTGGACAACGCGTTCAGACGACGTTCCAGGTGATCCAGATCGTCTAATAAGCTGGTAAGCAAAGTGCGCATCGCGCTCGACAGATCGGTCTCTTCCTTGGCCGGATGACGGCGTATGTCTGAGTAGAAGCCACCAGCGCCCAAAGAAATGGCCGGTGCAGCGATACACCGGTATCGCTTTGGCAGGCCGGGCCTTCGGCCTCAGCAAGACATGCCATCAGCATCAGCCCAAGCTCAGTTATGAGAACGAGTTGATCACCGACTGGCTGATCGCGTTGATGAATGCCAAGAAGACCTGGGGCTTTGGCCTGTGCGTTCTGCATCTGCACAACGTGAAAGACTTCACATGGAACCACAAACGCGTTTATTATCTGGCACGGCAAGCACCCCTAGCTGTTCGCGTCAACAACGGCCCGCAATACGTCAGTGGTCGGCTTCAGAGTCGGGCGGAGAAGGCCGCGATCGCTCTGCTCTAAATCCAGCCCGGCAAGCTTCAGTAGAACGCCCATGTCGAGCGCTACAACCGAGGCGTACGAACCGGATGGCTCCGTCGGTATCACTCTGACAGCATCAAGTGCAGGAGCACGCAACGCGCTAGCTTACTCAACCATTTTTCCCGAACCAATGGCGCGCAGGGTTTCGTCATACAATAACGAAAGTCCAAACACCGGGATTGGCGGCATGACGTCGATATAGAAACCGAAGGCAGCCCAGATTCCACCAGCGTACCCCTCCAGATATGTGGGATACCCAATCAGGGGTCAGATGCAACACTTACCGCAGACTTGCTGGCCACCGGTTTTGCAAAACCGGGCGGACCGCAAAGACCATCGGCAGGCTATCGCGCACTTTGACAACTTCGTCCTGAAACGGATCGAAGTGTCCCGATTACCTAGTTGACTACGACTAAGAAAAAGCGCCCCTCCGTCGATGGAAGGGCACCTAAATGGGCAATCAGGATGCGTGGCAGCTAGGCAAGCAAATTGAACGTTTCTGACGATCCCGCAAACTGTATGTTGAGCTCATCCTGGCCTTCCCCATCGACAAGCGCCCAGATGATCTGACCGGTGGGCTGGTAGACCACGAAAGCCTCTCTCACCCCGTCATCACCTGCACGCTCACCGTTAGGCGAAATTGTGTGAGCAAAGTTGACCCGGAAATCACCAACAGTGGCGTCTCCCTGACCAAATAGAAGAATATCTCCCTCATCGGCGGAGTAATCCTGTACCCAGTCCGCCCCATGATCAGTTGTTCCGAGATGATAGAACTTGTCGGCTCCAGCGCCGCCGTTCAAACGGTCAAAGCCGAAACCACCATTCAGGAAGTCGTTCCCGTCGCCCCCGAACAGGACATCCGCCAGTCCGGCACCGGTCAAAAGATCGTCACCACCTTGGCCCATCATTTCATCGGACCCAAAGCCGCCAAGCATGACATCGTTCCCGTCTTGACCAAACATCAGGTCGTTGCCATGGCCGCCATCGACTGTGTCATCACCGCTTCCCGCGTAGATCGTATCACGTCGGTCCCCGGTACCGTCACCACCCATGATGCTGTCGTCGCCCGCACCGCCGTTCAACGTGTCGGACCCCGTTCCGCCATGCAGCGTGTCGTTTCCTTCATCGCCGCGCAGAACGTCGTCACCGCTGAACCCGTGCAACACATCGTCGCCTTCTCCGGCAGAGAGCGTATCATTGTTTTCGGCGCCCTCCAACTCGTCATCATTCGCTGTTCCGGATGCGACGATCGGGTCTGCGTCAAGACCCAGACGGCCGAAGTCTCCCGTACCCAGGCCCGCAGCCCGCAGTTCAGCAGCCGTCATCGGCTGATTCAGAATTACAAAGTCACTTATCGTGCCGTTGAAATGACTGTGGATGTTGTCTGCTCTGTTGGCCGAATTGTTCCATCCCGTTGCACCAACGACCAGGTACTCCGTATTGGTCGTCAGGTCATAGACAACATCCGGCCGATAGGCCACGCGCTGGCCATCCAGGATCAACTCAACCCCATGCTCCCCGAAGGTTACCGCAAGATCATAGGCCTTGCCCGCTTCGATCAGGCCCTCGGCTTTCAAGTAGTAGGCCTCATCCTGATCCTGAACCCGAACAGTAAGCGTGCCAATGTCGTTCAAATAAGCAGTGATGTGGCCACCATTGCCGTACCCTTTTGCGTCCTTTGAAAAGAGTGCCTGGAAATCCTTCAATTCGTTCGCGGAGAAGTTAAACGCGATTGTTCCTTCCGCCAGATCCATGTCAGCATTGTGCGCGAAGACAAGCGGTGACCGCGCATCCGAGGAAAACTCCTGCGTGCCCGCCGCACCAAACGCCGGATCTGGCAGGCGTTGCGCATTCAGATCTCCTCTGTCTGGGAGGTTGTTTGGTGGTGCTGGGTTTGCGGCGCTTGTGCCTTTTTCTTTGGGCGTGACCGCCTCTTTGAGGTCGTCGATCGTGTGCACGATACCGTAGGCCGGTTTGGCCGTGTGCTCGATGTCCGATTCCTTCACAAGGTCGCCGTAGACCGTGATCTGGCCCAAGCGATCATCCGCATGCGCGCCGCCGTTCTTGCCCTGCTCGGAATAAAGCCCGATGATCGTGTGATCCATGATCCCATCGCCATTGGCATCGCCGTAGCGGATGTTCGAGATCTGAACCGTGTGCCCTTCGATCACCAACCGGTCGCCCTCGGCCCGGTTGAAGTCCATCACAATGTCATTCGAGCCTATGATGTCCACCCAGTGGTCATGCAGCTTGTCGTTCTCGCCCGCGACACCATGCCAGTTGATCGTGCCGTCGTCGCGCGTGTGCTTCTCGATATAGCGTTCCTTGGCGTTGATCAGCGCCTGGAAGTAGAAGATGTCAGCGCCTCTGCCGCCCACCAGAACGTCATTCGCCGGTAGCGGCTGATCGGGGTAGAGCTTGCCATTGGTCAGCTCGCCATAGGGATCGCCTTCGTCGCGGTTCGGATCATAGTAGATCGCGCCTTCGCGCCCGTCCGAGCGGCTGATCAGGAAGTCGTTGCCATCCCCGCCCACAAGGCTGTCTTCGCCATGACCGCCATCCAGAATGTCGTCGCCCGCACCGCCGTACAGCGTATCGTTGCCGTAATCGCCCTGAATGATGTCATTGCCACCTGCCCCGCCGATCACGTCGCTGCCCATACCACCGTTGAGCCCGTCGCGGCCCATACCGCCGGTCATCGTCTCGCCCGCATCGGTGCCCATGCGCATCATCGGCATCTCCGAAAGATGCCCGTGATGCATCGCGCCGTAATCCTTCAGGATCTCCTTCAGCGTGTCCGAAGCATGATGCATGTCACCCAAAACCGGGAAGAGATCTTCCATCGCCGCTTCCATGCGGGCCTGATTGTCCAGATCAGGATCAACCGCCGCCGCAAGCGCCAGCATCTCGGCCTCGCCCAGTTGCTGGTTGAAGATCATCACATTGCCGATCTCGCCCTCAAAGAGCGAATGCGCGCTCTTGCTGTCGCTGTCGCGCCAGCCCCGCGTGCCGCCAATCACCAGCGCACGGTCATTGGTCGCGATGCCCTGCTTGAAGTCCGGCTCGGCCGCGACAAGCGCACCGTCAAGCCAGACCTTCATGCCTTCATCCCCGAACGTCAGGCCCAGTTGGTAGGTCTTGTTCTGGGTCAGAACCAGATCAGGAACCTTCAGCCATTCGGTTTTCTGGGTGTTCTCCTGCATGACAACAAGCGTGCCATCCTTGATCCGAATGCTCAGATGACCCCCATCCTCGCGCCCGGACCCGTCCTTCGCCAAAATCGCCTTCTCTCCAGAAAGATCAGACGCAGAAAAACTCAAGCTGATCGTACCTCCAGCCAAAACCAAAGAACTGTGATGACCAACGTCCATGTAGTTGCCATCGCTACCGTCGAATTCATGCATCCCGGCAATCGCAAAGACCGGGTCAGGCACACCCTGAACGCCCAGATCTCCTCTGTCTGGGAGGTTGTTTGGTGGTGCTGGGTTTGCGGCGCTTGTGCCTTTTTCTTTGGGCGTGACCGCCTCTTTGAGGTCGTCGATCGTGTGCACGATACCGTAGGCCGGTTTGGCCGTGTGCTCGATGTCCGATTCCTTCACAAGGTCGCCGTAGACCGTGATCTGGCCCAAGCGATCATCCGCATGCGCGCCGCCGTTCTTGCCCTGCTCGGAATAAAGCCCGATGATCGTGTGATCCATGATCCCATCGCCATTGGCATCGCCGTAGCGGATGTTCGAGATCTGAACCGTGTGCCCTTCGATCACCAACCGGTCGCCCTCGGCCCGGTTGAAGTCCATCACAATGTCATTCGAGCCTATGATGTCCACCCAGTGGTCATGCAGCTTGTCGTTCTCGCCCGCGACACCATGCCAGTTGATCGTGCCGTCGTCGCGCGTGTGCTTCTCGATATAGCGTTCCTTGGCGTTGATCAGCGCCTGGAAGTAGAAGATGTCAGCGCCTCTGCCGCCCACCAGAACGTCATTCGCCGGTAGCGGCTGATCGGGGTAGAGCTTGCCATTGGTCAGCTCGCCATAGGGATCGCCTTCGTCGCGGTTCGGATCATAGTAGATCGCGCCTTCGCGCCCGTCCGAGCGGCTGATCAGGAAGTCGTTGCCATCCCCGCCCACAAGGCTGTCTTCGCCATGACCGCCATCCAGAATGTCGTCGCCCGCACCGCCGTACAGCGTATCGTTGCCGTAATCGCCCTGAATGATGTCATTGCCACCTGCCCCGCCGATCACGTCGCTGCCCATACCACCGTTGAGCCCGTCGCGGCCCATACCGCCGGTCATCGTCTCGCCCGCATCGGTGCCCATGCGCATCATCGGCATCTCCGAAAGATGCCCGTGATGCATCGCGCCGTAATCCTTCAGGATCTCCTTCAGCGTGTCCGAAGCATGATGCATGTCACCCAAAACCGGGAAGAGATCTTCCATCGCCGCTTCCATGCGGGCCTGATTGTCCAGATCAGGATCAACCGCCGCCGCAAGCGCCAGCATCTCGGCCTCGCCCAGTTGCTGGTTGAAGATCATCACATTGCCGATCTCGCCCTCAAAGAGCGAATGCGCGCTCTTGCTGTCGCTGTCGCGCCAGCCCCGCGTGCCGCCAATCACCAGCGCACGGTCATTGGTCGCGATGCCCTGCTTGAAGTCCGGCTCGGCCGCGACAAGCGCACCGTCAAGCCAGACCTTCATGCCTTCATCCCCGAACGTCAGGCCCAGTTGGTAGGTCTTGTTCTGGGTCAGAACCAGATCAGGAACCTTCAGCCATTCGGTTTTCTGGGTGTTCTCCTGCATGACAACAAGCGTGCCATCCTTGATCCGAATGCTCAGATGACCCCCATCCTCGCGCCCGGACCCGTCCTTCGCCAAAATCGCCTTCTCTCCAGAAAGATCAGACGCAGAAAAACTCAAGCTGATCGTACCTCCAGCCAAAACCAAAGAACTGTGATGACCAACGTCCAGATAATCTCCGGGTTGGCCGGAATAGGAACGGACAGCAAGTTCAGAAAATACGGGTGTGGCGGTTAGACCTGCAGCAGCAGTACTCGGTACCATTGAATTCTCCTCTTACCCCACATTCCTTGGCTAATGGTGAAATAAGGAAAAATCACGGTCGGAAGCGAGTGAATTAACCACAATTGAGTCATCCGGCACTTTTCTGCCCAATATCCGCCAAGTCCCTCAATTTATGAGTGTTTTCGACCTCAAGCTTCGCGACAGAAGTGTCAAATGTGGCAAAATCTTGACGTTGCGAGGCAAACACAGACAGAACCGCTCTGAAAAACTGCCCCGAAAAAAACATACAACTTAACTCGAATGCCTTCGGTTGCGTATGCGGGCGTTCGACGGTCAAGACCTGATCTCGCCCCCTGCATCTTGCTCCGACGCAGGGCACGATAGACCAAAATATTGGAAAGATGTTGAATTGGGCACGGCCTCGTGAAACACTCCGCTGCGCCTTATGTGACCATCATGTATTTTGTGAAGGGCTGAGCCTTTGCCTGCCTCATTTGACGAAGACATCTCAACAGTTTCAGCCCTAGAAGACGCGGGTGAAAACCCTATCGTTTCCATCATTGTCGTTAGCTACAACACCCGCGAGATGACGCTGGACTGTATCAGATCCGTTCTTGATCAGACCACCTGTGCATATGAACTGGCAGTCTACGACAATGCCTCTTCCGACGGATCGGCTAAGGCGATCACTACAGAGTTTCCGGGTATCCAATTTATCGCCAGCGATATCAATCACGGTTTCGCAAGGGCGAACAACATCGTCGCCGAGAACCTAAAAGGTCAGTACATTCTTCTGCTTAACCCGGACACGATTGTCCTGAATGGCGCAATCGACACGCTGGTCGGTTTTGCAAAGTCCAACCCTAACGCACGTATTTGGGGGGGGAGAACGCTGTTTTCGGACCGCAGCCTGAACCCGACAAATTGTTGGGGGGAAATGACGCTGTGGAGCCTCGCCAGTCAAGCGCTTGGGCTCACGAAGGTGTTTCGCAATAGCGTCTTTTTTAATCCCGAAGCTTATGGGGGCTGGCAACGCGACAAAGTTCGAAAGGTTGATATCGTCTCGGGCTGCTTTTTTCTGATTGAGGCAGATCTATGGCGCGCGCTGGACGGATTTGACCTGTCATTCACCATGTATGGTGAAGAAGCTGATCTTTGCCTCCGTGCCCGCGGCCTCGGCGCGCAGCCCCTTGTGACACCCGATGCGGAGATCATCCACTACGTTGGTGCGTCCTCAAAGGTCCGTTCGGCAAAGCTGGTCATGCTACTCAAAGCGAAGGTGACACTGATCAGGCGGCATTTCCCAAGATGGCAGCAGCACTTGGGTGTTGCGCTTCTGTCTTTCTGGCCGTTATCGCGTCTGCTCGCGTCGTTGGCCCTTTCACGACTGACACGTTCGGACCGCTGGTACGACACGCATTCGGCCTGGGCAGATGTTTGGGATCAAAGAAGAGACTGGGCAAAGGGATACGGCCCTTCCCTACTCACAAGCCAGACGGCATCGGTTTTGAAGCTTCGCGGGCGTGATTGAGATTTACTTGCGTAACTTCATAAGTTAGTATCTTTCACCAGAATTATACCGCTTCGTCCTCTTAGCTGGACCTATCGGTGCTGTTTTTTTGACACGATACATTTGTGATGATGAGTTTCTCTGTTGGATAACTTCAAGATACATCTGAATATCATAGGAAAAGCAGCCTTTCTGATGAAATCAGTACGCTGCGGGTATCTTACAGGCGAGGCCTGCACTCGGCGTATCGCCTATGGCTGATGTCACCTCATCCCTCCCAGCCGGGGCAAAGGATCAGTCGGCATCCTCACCGCCTGTCTGGCCGGCCAAGCTTCTCATCGTCTGCCTCGCCATACCCTTCTTCTTTCCAATTGGGCCGCTTTTTTTGACTGCGGATCGCTTCATCCTGCTGGCCCTGATACTGCCCTGCCTGACGATCTGGGCCAGCGGCAAAGCCGGCCCAATCCACGCGGCTGACATTATGGTCTTGCTCCTTTGTCTTTGGTCCGCGCTCAGTATGTTTGTCATTGACGGACCTTCGATCGCCGTTGAAGGGGCGGGTATAGCCTTTCTGGAAACGTTTGGCGCCTATCTTGTTGCCAGATGCTTTGTGCGAGATGCGGACGCGTTCCATTCGGTCGTTCGGTTTCTGTTCTGGTTTGTTTTGCTGATGCTGCCCTTTGCCATTCACGAAACGCTCACTTCCCGCAACGGTCTTCTCTCCATCGCCAACAGCATCTGGCCGTCTTATGCCGACGTGCCCAAAGAACCCCGCTGGGGGCTCGACAGGGTAGCCCTGACATTTTACCACCCCATCCTTTTCGGCGTGTTCTGCGGCAGCGCATTTGCCCTCACCTACTATGTGCTTGGCTATCAGGCGTCAAAATTCCTGGGCTTCGTCCGAACATCGACGGTCGGTCTGATGACGTTCTTGTCGCTCTCATCCGGCCCAATAACAGCGCTGGTCGCACAGCTTGGCCTCATCCTGTGGGACAAGATCTTGGGCAGATTTCCGAGGCGTTGGGTTTTCCTGAGCGCGGGGGTCATATTCCTGTGGATCCTTGCGGAGATCGCCGCCAACAGGTCCGTGCCAGAGCTTTTCCTGACCTATTTCGCATTCAACCCAGGCACGGCCTACAACCGCCTGCGGATCTGGGAGTTCGGCACAATGTCGATCGCCAACCACCCTTTGCTGGGGATCGGGCTGACCGGCGATTGGGTCCGCCCTTGGTGGATGAGCGGCAGCATGGACATGTTCTGGATCGTGTCTGCGGTTCAGCACGGCCTGCCTGCAGGCATTTTTCTGCATCTCGCCTATATCGTGATGGTGTTGTCAGTCGCGTTTAAGTCGAACCTCGATGACAGGTCCAGTTCGTATCGAACGGGCTACCTAATTTGTATGATGGGCTTCTATCTTGCGGGATGGACTGTCCATTATTGGAAAGTGATCTACGTTCTTTTTATGTTCTTCCTCGGCTGCGGCGCCTGGATCATTTTCCACAAAACCGATGAGAACGAAACACCCACAGATTCGGGCAGGGATACAGCACCACACCAACCACTTATCGCCCAACCGGATATGGAGCCTGCACGACGTCCGCGCGGAAAACGCGTGAACAGCCGATTGCTCTATGCACGAGACTTCGGGGAAAGAGACACGGCCAATGTTACACCGCTGGTCCCAGTCGAAGCGTCGCAGGCAGATACTCCTGACACCGCCGAAGAGCCTGCAACCCTGCGGCCAAGGGCAAAGCGGGTCAACAGCCGCCTGCTTTATGCCCGTGATCTCTCGGGGGGCGAAGATGCCCTTTCCGAAAGGATCGCGGAGTTTGAAGCGCAGCGGCCCGCAAATGTCCCGCCGGAGGAGATCGAAAGAAAGCCCAGCAAAAGAGGAAAAAGGGTCAACAGCCGCCTTCTTTATGCCAGAGATCTGGGACAAACATCTGATGACATTGCAAAGCCCGACCAACGGCCCGGGACGAGAGACGAGGACTAAATGCCCGCGTGCCATGATCTGCGAAGCTGGCAGAAACCATCATTTAAGCCAAGCGCAGCTGCGTAAGGCGACGGGGTAAAGGTATTTACGACAATGACCACACCAAGGTTAACGATCGGCCTGCCGGTCTATAACGGCGCGAATTATCTCGCCGAGGCGGTCACCTCAATCCTGTCGCAGGATTTCGAAGATTTTGAGCTTATCATCAGCGACAATGCCTCGGATGACGACACCGCAGATATCTGCCGGGATTTCGCCGCGCGGGACAAGCGGGTTCGATACGAAAGACAGGTCGTCAATGTTGGCGCCGCCCCGAACTACAACCTGCTGCTTCCGCTGGCGCGTGGGGAGTACTTCCGCTGGGCCGCACATGACGACAACCTTCTACAAGGCTGCCTAAGCCGCCCAGTCGATACTCTGGACACTGACCCAGAGGTTATGCTGGCCTACCCGCTAACATCTGTTATCGATGGGAATGGCGATGAGATCGGCCTTTTTGATGACGGTCTCGATCTGCCCGATCCAACACCCGACGAAAGGCTGGTTCGGTACCTGAAGCAGAACTTCATGCGCCATCGCGGGCTCTGCAATCCGATATTTGGGGTCATGCGCACCGAACCTTTGAGACGCACAAGACTGATCCAGGACTTTCTTGCGTCAGATCTGATACTGCTTGCCCATCTGGCACTTCTTGGCAAGTTTGTCGCCATTCCCGAGGTTCTTTTTGAGCGGCGCGTGCATCCTGGCATCTCGACCGCTGCACACAAAAGCCACGCTGATCGCAAGGCGTGGTTCAACACGTCCGCCAGGGGTGGTAGTCGGCTTTTCGACAACGAGGTTGCATTGCGGATCACCCACATTCGAAATCTCTATCAGGCCATCAACGAACTGGTGCCGGACGCCACAGAACGCCAAAAATGTCGCCACGCCCTCACCGGATTGCTGATCCGCGACCCAAAATGGCTATATACGGATATTAAGTATTCGCTCGGTTTTCGGCCAAGTTGGAAGGACAGCGCAAAGAAGATTGCCGCCAACAAGCGCAGTTCTAGTCAGTCTGCAGCCAGTCATAGCTGATGCTGGGAGGGCAGCTTTCTACGGTTATGCAGTCGGACATTTCCGGCGGCAGGAGTTCTTAAACGGTGAAAATACTTGTCGCAATTGCCAATCACGGAACTTCGAACGAACGATATGTCCGCACGTTGATCGACTGCTACAAGGGCTTCGATCACGACGTCACCATCGTGATCCTCTCCAACATCGAAAAGGACCTTGGGTCGGATGTCGAGCTGCGCGTCGGTGTGCCCAGCAGCAACCCCTGGTCCTTGCCGTTCGCACACAAGGACCTCTTTGCCGAACGTCAGGACGACTACGACCTGTTCATCTATTCCGAAGATGACACGCTTATCACCCAGGACGCTGTCGACGCTTTCGTGGCGGCCGAGGCCGTCTTGCCAAGCGATCGCATCGCGGGGTTTGTCCGCCACGAAATCGAACCAAACGGCACGTACCACTACTCCACCGTTCATGGTGCCTACCACTGGGATCCGGCCTCGGTCATAACCGCGGGGGGAGAGGTCTATGCAAATTTCACCAACGAACACTCAGCCGCATTCATACTTTCAAGAAAGAAACTGAAAGCCTGTATCGCTTCTGGCAACTTTCTCTGCCCACCGCATCATGGTCGCTATGACATGCTGTGTTCGGCAGCGACCGACCCCTACACGCGGTGCGGTCTGACAAAGGTCGTTTGTGTATCTCGCTTGCTCGATTTCAGCCTTCACCACCTGCCGAACAAGTACATTGGCAAGATCGGCGTGCCAAAGGCCGAGATGGATCTTCAGATCGAGAAGTTGTTACAGATCGCAAGGGGGGAGACATCCTGCGCCTCGCTGCTTGATTGGCGCACCAAGGTTGAGTTTTCAGGACGATATGATCGCAGCTACTACACGCCCGGGCTTTCAAGCGTTGCGAAGGCAACGCAAGGCCCACCCTTGCGGGTTTTGTCCGTCGGCTGTGACGATGGCCGAATGGAGCATGAACTGATCAAATCAAACCACGAAGTCGAAGCGATCCCATTGGATTACGTGATCGCAGCTTCGGCAGAAATGCGTGGCGTGAAAGTCCTGAATGTTGATCTGAGCGACCCCGCTCCCGACATCGCGGATGGCTCCTATGACGTGATTATGATGAATCTTTGCCTGCCTTATATGCGAGAACCCGCCACCTTCCTGAAAGCCATGGCGGGCAAGCTGAAGGCCAATGGCCGCTTTCTGATCGTCTGCTGGAATTGGCAGGCCCTGCCCGAGCAACGACGTCGACGACGCGAACAGGAAGAATGGCCCGAAGCCCGGATCGTTGGCGACTTTGGGCAAAGTGGTATTCATGCGACAGACATGCAGGTCGCGCGGGGGTGGCTCCGCGATGTCGGCTTCCCGGTCGAAAAAACGGTTGTTGACGTCGCGCCCAAATATCAACGCTTGTCGACGTTCGGCTGCGGCGTTCTGGACCGCTGGATAGGTGTCACGGCAAGCGTTCTGTCAGGCCCGCGCCGTTGAGCCAGAACTCTGATGCAGAAACGGTTTGCAGGGATTCACTTTATGAATTCAGTGTGATAGCCGAGTGTATGAGCCGTTGGGCCCCGACAAAGTACAAGGCCACGAACGGACCGTCTTACAATGATAGCTTGAAGCGGCGCGGATCGTTGTCGATCTGGTTTGATCCAGAGATGTTGTGGACGCCGCCGCCAGGCAGCAAACGCGGTCAGCAGCAACAATTCAGTGACGCTGCCATTCAGATCTGCTTGACATTGAAAGTCCTATTTGGCCTCCCGCTTCGGAAGACAACTGGGGTCGTTCAAAGCCAGCTCCGGCTGGTCAATCTGGATTGGGCAGCGCCGGATTTCAACACCATATGTTGTCGCTGGCCGACACTGAGCGTGAGCCTGCCGTATCGCGGTTCAGGAACTTGCCGCCGTATTTCTTGAAAATGGGCGGCGTGCGGTCGGTGTATTGTTTATAGGTCTCGGCATCATGGATATAACATAGGCTGGCACTATACTTTCCTCTTTAGATTGGTCCGCTCCATTGCCATGGCATCTGCGATCTCTGAACTTAGTCGACCGTCAGCTTCAGCGCGGATCAAGATCTCTTTGATGGTATCCTGTAGTCCTTCCATTTGCTTGGTCGACGCTTCGCGGGACGGTTCTGTGAACATCACAATCGAAGCGCACATCATCCCCGCCCGCATTCACAACGTAATCGGAGACATAGGCGATCCCGGTCTAGCGCAGCGCTTCGCCGTGGCGATCGTCGGCCAATTGGTTGTTTGCCAACCCGCAGATGGCCTTTGCTTTGATCTCAGGGATGGTCTGGTCATCGAGTCGAGGGCCAAGCGCGCAGGGGTGCGAACACATCCACGTCGGCAGTATCGATTTGATCTGGGTCCGCCGGGGTCGCGCCAAACTCGTTCACCACCCGGTCGACAGCTGCGGTGCGGACATCTGCCACGACCAGTTCGGCCCCCGCATTGTGCAAATGCCCGGACAAAGCATAACCCGTCGCCCCCAGCCCTAGGACCGCTATCTACCGTCAAACGATGGGTCTCGCGAAGTCCTCGGTCTTGATATTCATAGGCTAGAACGCTGTTGAAACGTGACGATGTTCTGCCTTGGGTGGCCAAGTCTCGCCACGGCGATCCCGTGCGGGCTATCCAAAATATCCCATCCAGAACAAGGCGATGGTTGGTAGGTTTGCGACCATTGGGGGCGCAGATGGCAAGGATGAAATGTTCAAACAGCGACCATTCCTCGTCGCTCACAAGATCTCGGGGCAAGATGGCCTCCATAGCAGATACCAGCTTGAATCACGCCTGAGCCCCTGTGTGAATCCCTTTTGTCAACACAGCCTGGGCCAATAATGCACTAACTATCAACGTGGACCAGTCAGATGAGGCAGGTGATGGGCTACTCCCCTGCCTTCGCCGCCAATCGTTTTGCTTCAGACGCTATGCCATTCGCCCAGCCTGACCAGCTTAGTCTTTCTTCATAGTGCTGGCGGGCCGTCTGGCACATCTTTTTATATGCTTCACGCGTCTTCCATAGATCGGTGATCTTATCGCAATATGCGGCCGCATTCTCCTGCAGGCCCAGAAGAATGCCGTTCTCACCGTCCATAACGATGGTTCCCACGCCGCCCGTCTCCGTTGCGACCGGCGGCAAGCCATAGGCACAAGCTTCGCAATAGACGATCCCAAATGCCTCCTGACGTGACGGGACAAAAAGAAAAGCCGAGGTGCGGAAGAGCGCATTAAGGGTTTTTGCGTCTTGCGCATCCGTTTTGCTCAGAAATCCATGCACATGCACGTCTGAAACTTTGGGATCGATCGAGGGCGTACAGCCGATGATATGTAGTTCAGCGTCTGGATGCCGCGCTTTCAGCACTTGGAACGCCTCTAGCAATAGCGGCCCGCCCTTACGTTCCCAATCTCCGCCGATAAACAAGAACGACAATTTCTGATTGGCAAAGCGTGCTTCTTTGTCAAAGCCGGGATCGCTGCTCAGATTGGCTCCAAGCGGCAACACCCGAAGATCGCAATCCTGCAGTCCATAATGTGACTTGGCCGAGTCGATCGCCCAGTCCGAGGACAGACACAATACATCCACCTTTTCAAGAAATCGTCGCTGGACCTCGTCACCAAGCGCCTTGGATCGCGCGGTTATCTGAGACATGTTTTCATAGAATTCGATGATCGTCGCAAAAAGCGCGTCAGCCACGTGAATGATGCGAACGTTCTGATCGATGTCGAACAGTTTGTGACTGGCACCGACCGAAATCACGATGTCCGGCTGGTACTTGATCAGCATCCGATTGATCAGACGTTTGTACAGGGACAAAACAAGGGGCTCGCGCAGCAAGTCCAGTCCCAACCGACGCGAGACTTTCCCAGCGTAGAACAGGAAGCGATCTAGCCGTGGTGTATCCAAAAGGACGATATCGGGAATAACCTTGCGTATCGCATTGTAGCTGTAATGCGGAGTACCGCTCCAGTACTTGATATTCGTGGGGGACCACAACGCTATGAAAGCGATCCGCATGTTGGTCCTCATCTCACCAATACCGCCCGGTCGACCAAATTAGGGAAACAGGCCGTCTGTCAAGTGCACGCCTTATGTGGCATGCCAATTGGTCCTCGCGCACCGGTCGTGACCAAACTCAAAATTATAATAGTAGAGATCGTCAGAGAGATACACTTGTTCAAAGGACTTTTTAGGTTTGGCAGTGACCTACTCTCCCACGCCTTAAGACGCAGTACCATCGGCGCTAAGGCACTTAACGGCCGGGTTCGGGATGGGACCGGGTGTTTTGCTCTTGCTATGACCACCAAACCAAGAAAAACCTTTGTTTTCTGGTTCGTTTTCCAGAGTTCCAAGTCAGTACACCTGCGGTGTATGGCTTTCGGACCAAGTGATAGTCTGGCTATTACTGGATCAAATCAAGCCTATCGGACAATTAGTACCGGTCAACTGAACGCATTACTGCGCTTACATCTCCGGCCTATCGACGTGGTGGTCTACCACGGTCCTCAGGGATACCTTGTTTTGAGGGGGGCTTCCCGCTTAGATGCCTTCAGCGGTTATCCTGTCCGATCATAGCTACCCTGCACTGCCGTTGGCACGACAACAGGTCCACCAGTGGATCGTTCACCCCGGTCCTCTCGTACTAGGGGCAACTCCTCTCAAGTATCCTACACCCACGGCAGATAGGGACCGAACTGTCTCACGACGTTCTAAACCCAGCTCACGTACCTCTTTAAACGGCGAACAGCCGTACCCTTGGGACCTGCTCCAGCCCCAGGATGAGATGAGCCGACATCGAGGTGCCAAACACTGCCGTCGATATGGACTCTTGGGCAGTATCAGCCTGTTATCCCCGGCGTACCTTTTATCCGTTGAGCGATGGCCCTTCCACTCGGGACCACCGGATCACTATGGCCGTCTTTCGACTCTGCTCGACTTGTCAGTCTCGCAGTCAGGCTGGCTTATGCCATTGCACTCAACGAGCGATTTCCGACCGCTCTGAGCCAACCTTCGCGCGCCTCCGTTACTCTTTAGGAGGCGACCGCCCCAGTCAAACTACCCACCACGCAGGGTCCCGGATCCGGATAACGGACCGCGGTTAGACATCAAGCAGAATAAGGTTGGTATCTCAAGGATGGCTCCCCAAAGACTGGCGTCTCTGGTTCAAAGCCTACCAACTATCCTGCACATATTGTGCCTGATGCCAATGCGAAGCTGTAGTAAAGGTGCACGGGGTCTTTCCGTCTAACCGCGGGAAGCCTG
>CALCOY010000022.1 GCA_937897325.1 uncultured Shimia sp. | reverse complement strand
CCAAGGCCGGTCATGCACTAACAACTAAATTGGACCACTCCAGTGGGGCTGACCAGCCCGAGGCCGGTAGCAAGCATGAACAGACCAAAGACGCGACCTCTCAGATCCGGCAACTTATAGAGAGCATGTCTGAGGGACAGCGCGACCCGTCCAAACAAAATTGCGCGGTAGAGAGCGCCAAACGGCTGATAGGAGGTATCACCAGTTGGTTACCAACCACTTTGGCGGCTCTATGGCCAGAAGCGCCAATGCGACGGCGAGTCTGGACCACAAGAATATAGCCAGCCGTTGTTCCATGTCGCCTTGTTGCACGGCGACGTGCAGATGAGATCATCAGGTTGTGCAGATGGCCTGCCCGAATGCGCGCCGGGCGGGCCCTTTTTGGTCAGAGCCCGGTTTTGGCTTCTTGTGTGTACATACCGACGGCTTGGTTCATATCTTTCAGCGTGGTGTTGAGCGTGTGGAAGCCGTCGGCTTTCACCGCGTCGTCCACCGTCTCGCCGCTCATCGTTGCCAAAAGAACCGGCTTCACTTCAGCCCAATCCTTAAACACGACCTTAAGCTGATCCGAAATCTCCGCAGTCGGTGCTGCCTGAATGCCAGCGGCTGGTAGACCGTCCAGCAATGCGTTCAGCGAAACCTCGAACATCTGCATTGTTCCATTCAGGGCGCCCTTTGCGTCGGCGGATTGATTGCCGGTCCAGATCAGGCAGGCCTCTTTGAGCATCTTCTGGGTCAGCATCCGTTGACGACCCGAGATATCGATCGCCATTGCATCGGCCTGATCCATCGCAGACGGATCCGAATACTGTCCCGAAAGTTCACTCACCAGCAGTTTGGCGCGGCCAAGAAGTTCCATGTTCGATGATGCAATCGTGGCCATGGCCGATTCAGTGGGGCCGTTCCTCACCAGATCGTCAACCGCGGTTTTGATCGGGGCCCATTGCTCGCGCAGTTGCGCGATGGCGAAGAGCGTTTTGCGCCGTTCTTCCACGCCTCGAATCCGTAGATCTGCATCACCGAATTCCAGTGCATTGGCGATCTTGTCGAATTCTACTGAGCTCGCCGACAAGAGTTTTCTGCTTGTCTTTGGTTCGATGCCCGCGTTGTATAGGCAAGCATTGGCCGCGATGCGCTGCGACAGCATACGCAGTTTGCCCGAAAAGTTGATACGCTCTGTCGCGCCTACGTCTTCGACAATACCTGCCTTGTTGTTGAGCGCCGCATAAAGCCCGACCACATTGTTTGAACTGCGAAGCATTTCGTTCATTTGCCGCAGGACTTGACCGCGCGTGGCCTCGTCAACGGTCTCGGCTGCTTGGGCCTTAGCCAAAACAGGTTTCCGCTCTGCCCAGCTTGTCCAGATACCTTCAAGACCGGTCTTGATCCGTGCGTTTGGGGCAGAGGCAATACCTGCTGTGTCGTTGCCATCACGCAGGTTGATCAACGATTGTTCGAACAACTGCATCGTGCCCTCAAGAGCCGCGATCGTTTCGGCGGATCCATCGCCGGACCAGATCTGGCACGCTTCCTTAGACATCTTCTGCGTCAACATTCGCTGCCGACCGGCGACATCGATCAGCGACGTCAGTCCGTCATCGCTGTTTCCGGCTGTTGCGTGGGTCGTTTTGATGACACGTACCAGGTTCTGCGCACTTTTGAGCAGATCCAGGTTCTTTGCGTTGATCGTCGCAATGTCTTCCGCCCCATGATCGCGTGCGATCATCTTATCCGCCGCTGCATTGATCGGCCGCCACTTCGTCCGAAGGTTCGCTATGGCCGTCAGCACTTCCGGTCGGTTTTCCGCATTCTTGATGTGCAGATCGATGTTCCCGAATTCGAGCGCGTCGATGATCTTGTTGAATTCTGCATGGGATGATCTGAGCATTTGCAAGCTGAGATCACCATCGATATCAGCGTTCAAATTGCATGCAGATGCTGAAATACGTTGTGACAGCATCCGGAGTTTGCCTGAAAAATTTATGCGTTCGGTCGCACTGCTTTCATTGAGCCCAGCGAGCACCACATTAATATTGTCTGCTGCTTGTGCTTGGACGCTTGCCATCGCCGCCACACTCGCCAAAAGTGTTAACTTTAACCCTTTTATCATTTCAGTACTAACCTCCAGTAATAAAAAGGGGGCAACCAAACTGGTCATCCCCCTATTGATCTAGAAAAGATGTTTCGAATACTTGGTATATAGAGACATCGTGTCGTTGGTTTGGATCAGTGCCTCGTTTAGTCTGAGGTAAAGATCCGTTTTTTCCGGGTCACTAAGCGCGCTCCCCGAAATGACTTGGTCGAGCATGGGTTTGATCTCGACCCATTCTCTCAACTGTGTTTCCAGCTTGACCTTGATTGCGTTTGTCGGCGCCGGTTTGATACCTGCATCTGGCATGCCATCAAGCAAAGCGCGCAGCGAAACGTCATAAAGCTGCATCGTCGCCGTCAGCTGCTTTACCGCTTCGTCAGGTGTGTTCTCGCTCCAGATGGCGCAGGCTTCTTTCAGCATTTGTTGTGTTCGTGTGCGCTGACGTCCAGCAATATCAAGCATGATCGCGTCTGCCTGCACAAGCTCCGCCGGGTTCGAATATTGTCCTGCGATTTCTGATGTCAGGTAGCTGGCGGCCGCATTCAGATCGAGATTGCTGCGTTCGATCAGTTCGAATGCTTCCTGATTGCCGGCGTTGTCGTAGATCGCGTCGATCGCGCCGTGGGTTTCATCCCAGGTCTTGCGATAACTGTGGATGAACTTCAGTGTGGCCGGGCGTGTTTCCGCACCAATGATTTTCATCCGCGCATTGCCGAATTCGATCGCATTGATGATCCGGTCCACTTCGTCGCGCGAACCGGCGAGGATCCCGCGGCTGATCACAGGCTCAACATTCGCTTCGATGTTGCAGGTCGATGCGGCGATCCGCTGGGACAGCATGTTCAAACGGCCGGAGCTGTCGATGCGTTCGCTTGCGCCGACGTCTTTCCAGCCGGATGCCATAGCAACATCCGGGGTGGCTGCGAGGGCGCAAACGGCGGCGAACGCCAGCCCGAGCGTCTTGGAGATTCGGGTTTGATGACCAACCAAAACCATAATGGGTCTTCCTACTTCTGGCCTGCCGACTTTCAATTTTGATGGGCGGGCGATTGGGAGATTTACCATCTCGTTAAACTGATAACTCATGTTACTACCCGACTGGTTAATGCGCCTAGCGCGACCGTCGAGACCGGAACTCATAGTCTTGTGGTCATCCCGACACCGTGAGTTGGCGGGATGTTTGATCTTCTGGACCTGCCGATGTTGTTTGTCTCAGCATGTGCGTCGCATCATGCCCATTGATCGCGAAAAGCTCCGGCTTATCTGCCGCGCTCTGCCCATCGGCAGAAAGCGCGCCATAGAACTTTGAAAGCGTGCGCCCCGACAGCATGATGCTAACTTCCGCGAACACACCGGTCCGCCTTTCATTTGGAACGAATATGGAAAGTACTCTGCTCATTGGCACGGCTTTGTTTTGAACTTCAGTGCCCAATTTTGCTGGAAAAGATGTCGTTCTTTGGACAAAAAGACGCTATTGCTTTGATTTTAAAAGATTTTTTCAACCGTAGCTAGAAGGTGCGCGCGCTATATCGGTTGTGTCGCATAATCTAGCTCGAGAGCGGCCCGGCTTTGTTTGCTTGAGGGTGACTTTCCCCAACAACTCGGGCCCGTTGGTCTGCAAGCTTCCCGTTGGGTTTCAATGTTATTGAATCAAACACGGGCGGGGAAGTTCCCGCCCGTGCCATTTGAAATCATGCCTAAGTCAATCAGCCTTGGCGATCCGCCTGGATCCACACTTCGACCCGGCGGTTGATACCACGACCCTGTTCGTTGGTGTTGCATCCCGAAGGTGCTACTTCACCGAAGCCCAGTGTCGCGAACTCAATGTTTGCCAGGCGATCGCCCGCAAAGTTCTGCAGCTCTTGCAGGGCGAGTGCCGCGCGATTCTCGGACAGAAGCCGGTTGCTGTCGAAGGCACCCACGTCATCTGTGAAGCCCACGAATGTGATCTTCGTTCCGGCAGGCTGCGTCTCAAGGTAGTTGGCAAGACGTGCCATATCGATCAGGCCACGTTCGTCGAGCTTGGACGACCCCGTTTTGAAGCGGAAGGTTGTGGACAGACGGTCATAGTTGACCATCTCGCTTAGCATGGCGCGCATTACGCCACCTTCATATGCGTCGACGTTCGGGTCGAGCAGCATCTGAGCACGAGCGCCGTCCATTTCCATCGGCTGCGCGCGGATGCCCAGGTCGATGAAGCCAGCCTTTGCGATCACACCGTCCGCTTCGGCGGATGTGGCGTAGTCGATGAACTGCTGAGACGATTCCGACATGTTGTCGGCGCGGTTGTAGAGATACAGGCGACGCTGTAGCGCGTATTCTTCGGTCTTGGCCGAGAATGCGTCCGGCGTTGTCGTAATGCCGCAGCTGTTGACCAGCGAGATCGGCTTGGCGCCGCGCTGGAATGCGTAGCCGACAAAACCGACGGCATTGGCGTCTTCGTTGACCGTCGCCGCCATATTGTTGTTGTCGGCAATCGTTTCGCCGATGCCGGTCGTTGCTTCCGCATCATCACCGAACACTGCGTTTTCGAAGACGGCACGCGTACCGGAATCGTCTTGACGGTTCAGAACCCGGATCGGCGCATCATCGCCACCAACTTCGGACCAGTTCGTGATTTGACCGGTATAGATACCTGCGAGCTGCTCGATCGTCAGCGTTTCGATCGGGTTCGATGGGTTGGTGATGACAACCAGGCTGTCCACCGCAACGATATGTTCCTGGCGAGGGCTGATCATGTTACCAGCGCCGTCCGCTTTCAATTCGCGTGCTTCTGCGGGAAGAATGCGGCGGGAAGACATGCCGAACTGCGCCGATTTGTCGAGCAGATTGCTGAACGCTGAGCTCGAGCTGCTGGATGTCACAAGGTAAGAGCCGATTTCATCGCCAAATCCGCCGTCGCTGATCAGGCTGGACAGCAACTGGCCTTCTTGGCCTGTCGCTTTTGTCGAAGCTTCCGCATCGAGGAACGATGCATAGCCCGAGATCAGCAATGGCATCATGCCGAGACCCAATGTGTCAGAACCCGCGAAGACCACGTCGGCTGTTTCGGTTTCAAATACGGGGCAGGCGGCGCCTTCACAGCGGACCCGCGCAGCACTGATACGCAGATCGCCCAGGGCGGTACGGATGACGTAGTTGTCATCCTTGAATTCGACAAACTCACCAACCAGGTTGACCGTACCATCCGCAGATTTCAGGGCAACTTCGTCGGAAAGAACAGCTGTCGGCAGAATGCCGGCTGCCGCGATAACCATGGCACGCTTCAACGATGTGCCCTTCATGATAGCCTTAAGAGTCACGTTGACCTCCTATGTCGCGCAACTGCGCCTTAGATTGAGAGCCGCCTCGGACCTCCGTTCGTCAGCGGCAGCGTCAAGGGCAGATAATTGCCCTGCTCACATGCTGTTAGATTATCCAATTCTGTGAATAATTGGACAAAATGCGGTCTTTTGTTCGACGCATAGCATCAAAATGTCGTATTTTCGTATCAGCACAAAATGTTGTGCCTCTTAGGGGTCAGGTATCAACTATCTTGCGCCAAGCTGCGCAAATTTTGGACAATTGCCCTCTTCCGACCCGGCAGTACATTGTCTCACCATCATCAACAATGACCACCAAAATGGGATTTTCGCCAGAACTTTGCCCCAATATGGTCAATATTGGCCCTTGGCCTTGCTCCCCGAAGGACTCGCTAAAGGTCTCTGATTTTTCCTCCAGCCATGCTTTTACTTCAGCATCTCCGACAAAGCTGTACTGACCTTTGGCCTTTCGGATCAAGGTGGCCGTAGATGGGTCTGCGATCATGCTGCCAAAACGCTGCAGACGGGACGGCTCATCAAAAGGATACTCGACGCCAAAAAGACCGGCCAATGTCTCAACCGACAATCCAACCTGTGTCTGGCTGCCGATGCGGTCGCCATCGCGGGCGGTCACACCAATCTGACCGGTTACCGTCGCAACAACTTCCAGGCCGGACGCCAGCGTTGTAAGTTGATCCTTGTCATCGCTCGACAACGGCTGCTCGATCAATGTATCGGCGTCCCCACCGATATCACCTTTGAAGGCACGCAGGCCCAGCAACCTCCGGCCTGATGCAACCATGGTGACCGATCCGGTCTTGCCTAGATCAAAGAACAATTCCCGTGTCAGAACTGTTTCATCGATTTCGCGCAGGATGGCCTGCATTGGGCTTGGCAGACCACCTTCGGAGATGACGCGCGCGCCGCTAGCAAGCTCTGCCTCGTCATTCGACAGTACCGCGAGGCGCCGGGCCAATTCGTCCGCGATCGTCATGCCGCATCTCCTGCCGGGTTCAGTACACGGTCGAATGTGTCACGCGCGGCTGCGACAAAGGCATCAAGATCGATGGAGGGCTCGCAGACGCAACACAAGGCATCGCCAGCATGTTCCGGCAGGTTGAAGAAGATCTCCAACCCCGTCCTCGAAGCAACAATGTGCATGTCAGCTTCGGTTATCGGAAGGGCCTTGCGGTTGCCAAACGTGTCAGCAGCACTCGCGCACAGGCTGTCGAGTGTTTCGCGCCGGGCCACGCCTTTGCTGCTAGACACAAGAACAAGCCGCGTTTCGATATCCGCAAAAGCGACGATCGAGCAATCCTCGAATGCGTCGCGCAATCCGTCCAATTCTTCCGAAACACCCATGACGTCTGCTCAACTTTGATTTTCAGCAGACCTACGCGATTTCAAGCACGCTGAGAAGTCTCCGTATTCTGATTTGGGTGCGTGATGATGCGAAAGGCACAGCGCCAATCCTACGGTTGGCTTTCTGCCGATGGTACCGGGCGCAAGGGCCGCGAGGCCGGGCGTTTCGATCTTTCACCACTTGACACAGGGCGGATCCGGCGTGGAGCCACCCGAGGCGCGTCTTCTGCCGGTTTTGCTGGCGGATTCGTTTTGGCTTCGGTAGAATTGGTTGCCGCGTTGGTATCGGGCCGACCCTGAAGATCCTCTATAAGCGCCATCAGATGCAACGCGAAGTCATGGGCGCCGCTGGCCTCCCACTTTTCGGCGTCGTCTCCGGCCGCCAGGGCCCCCGTCAGTGAGATCGGGAAAATGCCAGCAAATTCATCGCCAGCCTCCTTTGCAACACGCGTCATCACACGCTTGCGATCGACCTCGTTTGTCAGTTTGTCGAAGCGCGTCACCAGAAGCAGGCTGCGTTTGCGCAGGGCCGACGGGAGCGTTTCCCAAACGGCCGCCTCACTTTGGCGCCAGGCTTGTGTCGCATGGGTACACCAGATGACGGCGTCGATCTCGGGAACCAAACGTTCCCACACTTCAGTTGGCATGTTCGGATCCGAAATGCCCGGGCAATCGATCAGGTCGCAGCTGTCCAGCATGTCGGATTCCATGAACAGACGGATCACCCGCGTATCCTCGATCGGCACATCGCCAATCGCTTCAACGGATACCGGTGATTTCGATCCATCAAGGTGTTCGCGATGCGCGGCCGGTGCGCCAGATGCGATCCAGACTGGCGAAAGACGCGTGGCCGTAACACGTTCGGGCAGGGGGCGCGCGCCGATCAGCAGATTGGACAAGGTGCTTTTGCCCGCGCTGAATTCGCCCATCAGAGCAATGCGTGGTTTTTCTACAGAGGTCATGAGATCAACCCTTTTCGAGCGCAGTTTCCTTGCCCAACTCTTCAATAATGAAGGCGAGCAATTCGTCGCGTTCCTGAATATCCGTCACGCCGAACAGCGCATGCAGATCACTTTCGCTGACTTCGGACTGCGTGCAGACGTCCAGCAATTGCCCACCCTGCTCTTCAATGAAGGTTTGCAGGGTCGAGGTTGCGTTTGATCGGATCTCGCCCAGATGCGCCGCGTCAAGCTGTTCTACCAGCGGCGCTGTCTCCGCTTCGATCAGATCATAGAAGCTGTCCGCATAGTTCCGGAAACCTCGGCGACGGCGCCACCAGCCTTTCCACCACGACGTATTCAGATCCAACGCAATTGTCGTGCCAAGAGTTATCGGAGCCGGAATGATCGGCACCTTTGGCGGTTCGATTGAAAACCCTTCGGTGGTAACGTCAAAAACCGCTTGGTATGTGCGGGACAATTCATCGGCCACGGCACCAAACACTTCTTCACATTCAGAAGCGTACTTCCGGCTCAGGACAAGGAAGCTGGAGCGCAAAAGCACCCTCAGCCCGTCCGCGCTGTAATTCCAGACCTGATCTTCACCTTTCGCCTCAAGATGCTGAAGTAAGGCTTCAAGTGCCCTGTCCAAAAAGCGTTTGCGCGATTGGTCTATGCGTTCAGAAAACTGGCGCGCCATCTGTTCAAGGCGCTGGTTCAACGCTTGCATGCCCTGTTCTTCGATATGCGTCAGCCGCTTTTTCAGATCTTCCCTTGAGACAGGAGGAATATCTTCGCCATTCATTTTCAGCGATACGATCGAGGATGAGACCGCAAGACCAGTTGCGATATTCATCGCCTGTCCGCGCACATGTCCCAACGTTTCTGCAGCCAGTCCCTGCGCGATGCGTTTGCCGAGCGTTTCAAAAAGATCCGGGAGACCCGACAGCCGCCACACCATCTCTTCCGGAGACAGCGTGTCGGATTGATCGCCAAGCTTCATCTCGGCCCATTTAAACATCGCCTCGGCGCTGTCTTCGACAATGTCACTGAGTGTTCCGCTAACCGCCTGGTTTGCCCAATATGCGCTGCCAAACACGATTTCGACGTCTTGTGGGCCGTTGTGCCGCGCAAGCGTGTCGCGGATGCTGTCGCGGATCTCGTCAACTTGGTTGACAGGGTCTGACAACTCATCGATCCGGTTCACGAAGATCACCAGATCGCGTGATTTCACGTTTGAAATCATGCGGATCATCGCCATATCAGTCGTCGTCAACGCCTGATGCGCTGACAGAACCACCACACAAAGACGGCTGGAGCGCAGCGCATTGATGGTGATTTGTTCTCGCATCAAGAATGTGTCGTTCACGCCGGGCGTATCGCGGATGCACAACGGCATCGGCAGGCGGTCCGCATCCAGATAGACATCCGCTGCCTTCGTGATGTCGGCGAAACGACCCTGTTGTCCGTCATCCCCGTCGATCATATCAAGATCGTCGCCCATGCAGACGTAGCGCTGGATCAGGTCTTCGGTCACCTTGCCGAAGTCATGTTTCTGACCAAGCAGAAGTTCGAATTTGCGCCCCAGACGTTGACGGGTTTTTTCGCGCATACTTGCGATTTGGGCATGCACTTTCTCAAGCTCTTCGTCGGCGTTGGCGCGACGCGACAACTCGCCCAGGCGCCCACCGCTTTCGATCAGGTTGTCCCATTCATCCTGATTGAACAATTGAAATGAGGCTTCGGGCGCATCATCTTCACGACGCGTGTTCAAATGCAAAGATGTGACAACTGACGTCCAGGGGTTGACGTCGGCGGGCAGAAAACCCGATCTCCCGATCATCGCGTTCACAAGAGATGTCTTGCCCGCTTTCACCTGACCAATCATCGTCACGCTTGGCACGAGGTCCGATATCTGCCGTTCCAGCTTTCGAACTTTCTTGGCGCCGCTTTCATTGCACAGGACTGCTAGATCGCTAAGCACTTCGCGCAACTCGGTAATCTCGTCCGAAAGCCCCGCCAGTGTCTCGAAGCCAAACGCGTGAGGTTCGACGCTACCGTCCTCATCGGGTTTCTGATCAATGTCTGCTATGGCTTCCATTTTCATCTCTTGCACCCACTCACGTTTATCGCCGCATCATGACGCTTACGTCAACCTGCTTCCATCGGCATAGGTTCCCATTTGGAAACGCACCGTTGTATTTAGGTGGAACATCAACGAGGCCGAATTATGGCGGCAATGCGCAGAAAAATGTCTTTGGCCACTTTAAGCGGCCAAAAGTACTCTCATATCGCGTTTGATTTGAAGCACTAAACAAACAGCGTCGATTGTTGCCGCAGGTGACTTCTCCATCTCCATCAACTGAATCAGATCTGCGATGTCATGCGCGGTGTTCTTGATCGGATCGACTGCCGTCTCGTTCGAAAATGCCGGGTCCGACAGAAACTCAGTCAGCCAGATCGCATCGTCGAGAAGGCCCGCCATGACGTCTGGTGCCGCCTTATCACCGCCAGCGCGAACGTCCGTCGCCAGTTCAATACCGCGATCCGAAATGTAAGTGATGACACTCTGGATCGATTGCCGAAGTTCTGGCGCCAATGGTTTTGACTTGGCGGTTTTTTTCGACTTTTCCGAAACAAAAACAAAATCGTCATCCGTAGCAGAGGGCGCGCTGTCCGCTGCCCTTACATCCAGATCTTCCGGTGCTTTGCGGACGTCCTTGGCAACAGGCTCTTTTGCGACAGGCTCCGTCGCGACAGGTTCGACAGCCGGTTTGGCCAGTTCTTCTGTCGTTGCTTCCGGCTGTGTTTCAGCTTCCGGCGTCGGTGAATAGGGCTGGAAAAATGCCTCCGCTGCGTCTCGCACGCCTTGTCTACCCTGCTTGACCTTCTGCAGAACGTCACCGACCAGAGCCTTGGCGCCGCTGCGTGTGAAACCGTCTGTGTCGATACGACCATCCGGCTTGATCGCGTTCAAGGCCATGTTCGATGCAATGGGGCGCACTTGAAAGAATGCGTTCTTTGCCGCAGAACTGACCTCCGCAAGCCTCGCTTTTATCGCATCCGTGTCACCAAGCGTGTCTGCACGGGTCAGAACAAGAAATGCATGTGACTTTAGGCCTGCAGGCAAGCTGCCCCATAAGGCGCGTTCTTCAGCGTCAAATTCCGAAGTACACCATAGGGCGATGTCGCAGCGTTTGGCAGCCCAGGCCAATGCTTTGGCGCGTTCTTGCAGCGTGCCGTCCATGACAACTTCCAGCAGCGAAACGGTTCGCAAAGCGTTTAGCGGGCGGACCATCTCGATATATATCGGATCCCCTGAAACCAGATCGGCAGGCACGACTGTTGGGAAGGTCTTCTTTGTGCCGTTCGGGTAGGTGCAAACTGTCTTCTCAACGTCGCCATGCGTGGCTTGAAGGGTCGGCAATGGCAGACCGTCCGGCAGAATGGGTGCGCCCGCCAAGACATTGACCAGGCTTGATTTTCCCGATCTGCGGTGCCCCATAACGGCAACGCGAACAGGCGATTTGAGGCGCGATATAAACGCCTCTGCCCGTTCCGTGGCTTGCGCATCGAAAAGGCCGTTCTCTATGCCCTCCCGAAGTCTGTCAGCGATGTCCAGGGTCTGATTTACGGCATTCATTTGCCGCCAGCAGCGACCGATTTGGCCGCAGGCTCCTCAGCCTTGTTTGATGCGGTGTTCACTGATGTACTCCCCCGTCTCGGCTCAGCTTTTTTGCCCGAACTGAAAAGTGCCTGCGCGTATTCTGCCAGTTTTGATTTGTCAGCCATGCGTGTAGCCGATGTTGTTTTCTTTGCACTCGCGCCTGATTGGCGCTTCGTGATGCTTTGGGTGTGATTCACCTTTATTATGGAGATCGAAATATTATCCTGGTCCGGATCCTGCAAGTCTTCAACGGCATTTAGCAGAATTGAGGCAATCTCGGCTGCGGAACGCCGCCGGTTTTTGTTCAAAAGCCGCTCAATCCGTGGTTCATCTAGATATTGCAGGCCGTCGCTGGACAGCACGATGATATCCCCGGCCACCAGCCAGTACGGCTTGGTCGGGCAGTCGACCTTCGCCACCTTGTCGCCGAAGATTACGGATGTCAGGCAATTTCGATCTGGATGGTTGCGCGCGCTCTCGGCGTCCAGAAGACCCGATTGCACCATGAAGTCGATTTGGGGCGCCATGGAGTGGTCTTCATTCAGCTGGCTCATCTTGCCACGGCGCAAAAGGTAGAGCGGCGAATCCCCGATCGAATTCCAGTACATCTGATCACCAACCAAAACCAGGCTGACCAGCGTCGCACCCATTCCGTGCGTGTTTGGATTGGTTTTTACATGATCGCGGATTGAAGAATTGGCCTGAGCGGCGGCCACGTTCATCAGGTTGGGGATTGCCCCCGTGTCGCTGATGAAGCTGCCACTCTGACGTTTCAGTGCACCATAGACTTCTGTGACAACAAGTTTACTCGCAACATCACCGGCTGCATGGCCACCCATTCCGTCGGCGAGCACGACAAAGCCGCAATCGTCGCCGACCGGGAAGTCCGTGACCAAGGCATCCTCTTGGTAGTCACGCTGACCTTGGCTGATCGCCGAGGCAACATCATAGCGGGGCTCAGGCAGTCGCCACATCTTCACCATCTCCAGAAGATTTGCCCGCCCAGTTGAAGTCTTGCGTGCAAAGCGCGACGAAACGCAGGTTGGTTTCGCCGACGCGGATATGATCGCCTGTTTTCAACTCCTCGGTGCTGATGACCGGTTTGTTGTTCAGGCGTACGATATTGCTCTTGCCGCCGTGGCCGAGCAGAAACTGGTGCGTTTCCGGATCATAGGCGATCGCCGCATGATTGCTGCGCGAAATCGACGGATCTCCGAAATCAAGCGGTACGGTTTGATCTTCATCACGGCCAATCTGCGACAGACCAGAAAACAGCGGGAATGATGCCCCACGGCCTTTACCGCTCGTCACCACAATCCACCCGACAGGGAAGCGACCGACGATCTCGATCTCGGGCTCCTTGGGCAGTTCCGTGTCGAACAGGCTGACAACTTCACCTTGCGTCGTGTCAAAGCCGATCAAGCGCGTTTTGTTGCGCCGCACGCGCTTGGGCGCATCAGGCGCTGGTTGCGCGGGCATTTCAGGTGTGTCCGCAACGCCGTCCTCACCATCCAGATCCCAGATATTCGCTGCAGGGGCGGGGCCATCGCCAAGATCCGCAGAGACGCGATTTACGATGTCTGTTGCGTCATCTTCAACGACTGTGGCAGGCTGCACGTCGGCCTTGGCGGAGCCCTGAATGGCCTCCGGGTGCGCCATATCCTCAGCGGTTTGAGCTGCTGCCTCGGTCTGTTTCGCCGTCTTGGACTTACTTCTGAAAAGACTGCTGAAAAGTCCCATATCTTGTCTCCGTCATCTGTTCATATCCGCATATGCGGATGTCGATCAGTTGCTTAGATCGTCCGAATACTGCATTCCGCTGACCCACATCGCCCCATCGCGCTGCACGGCAAAGCTAAACTGCTCCACCCCAGCGGCCAGTTCGCGTTCTAGAATGGTTTGCAATGTCGTCCGGCCGTCGATCAGTTCGCTGGTTGGAATATACGCCACGATCTGGTCGCCGCGCGCGAAACCGTCTTGCGATTGCTCTGCAACGCTTGCCACGGTCGTGCGCCACTCACCACTCACCATCTGGCTTTGGAAGCTTGTTCCATTCAACAGGATGGTCTCCTGAACAACGGCAACGTCCGCCTGTTCCTCGATCAAGGCGCCATCCGCAGTGTAGCCCGTGCCAAAGCTGACCGTCACGAACGGGTCGGTTGGTGTATCCATCGCGTTGCGGATGATCGATCCGATTTCGTCGAAGTTGTCGATCGGGGTACCGTTCACGGCAACAACCGATTGGCCTTCGATCATCCATTCCGGAACGTCCTGAGATGTCAGCGCGCCGATTCTCGTCGCATCGCTTTCATCTGCTTCGAATGGCAGTTGGATCGACCAGCCCGTCATCACGGCGGATGCTTCCAATGGTGCCTGGTTCGCCGATGCTGTCTCCGGGTCGTTTGATGGAGCGTTTTCAGCCGATGGTGTAGTGTCTGGCGTCGGTGCCGCGGCAGCCGTCTGAACGTCTTCAGGCGCAGGCTCTTCCGTGACTGGCGGTTCCGCCGTTTGGGTGGTGACCGTCACAACATCCAGCTCTGCGGCTTCTGCGAGTTCTGGCGTCGAGATTTCCGGCAAGCCAGGACCATCGGTGGTTGCAATATCCGTGGAAGAGTTGGTGTCGGACGGAACACTCACTTCGACATTTACGCCAAGCGTTGTCTGCGCGTCGGGTTTCGGCAGGTCGATTTCGGGCGCCGCTTCAACCACTTCGATCTCTTCTGTCGGCACCGCCTCGGCCGATTGTACTTCCTCTGCGGGAGTAGCAACCTCCGCTGTCGATGTATCCGGTGTTTCAGCGGGAGCAGGTGCGGTCGGTTCCGCCGTCACCGCCGCCGCTGTTTGCTGCGTATCATCACCTGACATCATCACAGTGATCGCGCCAGCGGCCACTAGGCCAATAACAGCGACCGAGCCAAGGATCAGCGCCATTTTGGGCTTTTCAGATGCGGGTTTTGAGGCCGCCGCTGCTGCTGCCGTGCTTTCAACTGCTGCGGCGACAGGCGATTTGCCGTCAAGAGCGTCCAGCCATTCTTGTGCCGACTGCATCCGATCCTTCGGCAAAACAGCTGCGGCTTTGTCAATCGCGGCAAGGAAGCCTTTTTCGTAACCCTTAACCTTGCCGACCAGCGGCACATAGGAATCCTTTTCACCTGATGCGATCGCCGCAAGCCGCGATTGGCTATTGGGGGGCGCCTCGCCAGTGATGATGTGGTAAAAACTCGCGGCGAGTGCATACAGGTCGCTGGACGGGCCCTGCTCTGACCCTGCGATGTAGAATTCCTGCGGGGAATAGCCGTCTTTGACCACACGCAGTGCGGAAAGAACCCGGCTTTGTTTAGAAGCCTGTTCCCGCGCTGCACCAAAATCGATGAGGATCGGGTTGCGGTTTGCATCAATCAGGATGTTGTCGGGCGAGATATCGCGATGCAGCATGCCTTCCTTGTGGATAAAGGCCACAGCATCGAGAAGCTTGCGCAGCATATCTTCAATGTCTGAAGAAGACAGTGTCGTGTTTGAATCTTCGAGCACTTCAAGAAGGTCGTTGCCCTCCACAAAGTCGAGCGCCATGTATGCAGTGTCGTTGTCTTCAAAGACCTGGTGCACGCCGACGATGTTAGGGTGGACCAGCTTCGCTAGGCTGCGCGCCTCTTGCACGAAAAGGCGGACGATCGAAGCGAGTTCATTCTGGTGTGCGCGCGAACGGGCCTGAACGACCAATGTGCTGCGGCGGCAGAAAGCGCCCGGGAAGCATTCTTTAATGACGATCTTGCGGTCCAGGCTGTCCCGCGCAAGGTAGGTGATGCCAAAACCACCCGCATTCAAGAAGCTCTCAATGCGGTATTGTCCGTGCAGCAACTCGGTGCCTGGCTTCAACTCGTCGACAAAGTTATCGTCTTCATCTTCGAGAGGCGGTTTCGTTTGTACGCTACTCATCGTTCCGATCATCCTTTGGGGTCGGGCCAGCGACTCGAGCCCCGAGAAAGTTCACACTGCATAACTTGTGTCGGCGAATCGTGACTAAATGATGTTTTACGATTGTTCATTAAGTGACACAAACCCAGCATATGACGCTTCATTGTTGACCAAATAGCCCTTTTTCGCAAAGGACAGCTTATTAAATATTACTAGAAAAGCGTCGGAATTGTGGCCGTATGCCGTCAGAGCTTTGAAATTGATGCCGATCAGAGGCAGATTGACCATTTTCTGCACAGTTTGCAGTCAGTTAAGCTGCTTAGCCGCAATTGAACCTGATCTATCCGATGCTTTTGTCTCGTAACTTGCCAGGTTCTGCCACCATAACCCTCCAACCGATCTCTCGCAGCATGCCGTCGATATCGGGCTCAAGACCCATCGAAGACACCTTTCCGTCGATCAGCAGAAACGACAGACCGTGCACGAAGCTCCAAAGCATCATTGCACGATCGCGGGCATCCTCCGTATTGGGATCACATCCAAGAAAGGCCGCGACTTCGCTCTGGACCATCTCGAACATCTTTTGTCCGCGGAGCGCGATCTCTTCATCCTGATCATGCCCTTCGGAAAGCCCGAAGATCAGCCGAAAGACGCCGGGTTCATTCACGGCGAAGTCGATGTAGACGCGCCCAAGCGTTTCGATCCGCGCCTGACATGGGTCAGGATAGGCTGCCAAGGCTTCCTGCAGTTTCTTCTGTTTGCGGTCCAGGCCGTCAAGGACAACCGCCATCAGCATTCCTTCCCGGTCCTTGAAGTGCTTGTAGGGCGCGGTTGTCGAAACGCCTGCGGCCCGCGCCGCCTCTGACACCGAAAAATGATCCGGCCCCTTTCCCTCAACCAAAACCCGGGTCGCATCGACAAGGGCGGCGCGAAGATCGCCGTGATGATATGATTGTTTTGCGCTCATTTGTGCCTCGAAAGTGATCTGCTCTCTGCCCTTTTCCGTAAAGCTTGTCAAAAAGTAAGAACTCGTTACTTTAAAGTAAGGAGCTCTTACATTAACTTGACGCAACCCAGACTACTCACGCAGGAGATCACGATGCCGACCGAGCCACAGAAAAAATCGTTATTCGTCCGCGCGGTTCGCGCGATCGTGTCGCTGGGTTTCACGGCCTTGTTTGTTGGTGCTGCCGCTATCGCGGTTGTCGTTGGCGCAGGCGTTCTGGGCGAACGGGCCGCCGCTACAGAAACTTCGCAAGTGGCGCCGGCCATTCCGGTTTCGGCCAAGGTTATCGAGATCGAGGACGGTTACGATGTGCGCCGCAGCTATGTGGGCCAGATCGAGGCACCCAAAACTGTTGATCTGTCGTTCGAACTCGGCGGGCGCCTTGACAAGATTTATGTAGATGAGGGCGACGCTGTCCGCAGCAACCAGGTCCTCGCAAAGCTGGACACCGACCTTCTGATAGCCGACCGTGATCGCCTGCTGGCTACGCGCGACGCAGTCACGGCCCAACTCGATTTCGCGCAGTTGACGGTTGAACGGAATGAGGCATTGCGCGACCGCGGATTTGCCAGCCAGGAGCGGTTGGATCAGGCGCTTTCCACGCAGCGGGAACTGATCGCTCGCATTCGCGAGATCGATGCGGACCTCGCACAAATCGAGATCCGCTTGGAAAAATCCGTCCTGCACGCCCCTGCCGATGGCCTCATCACGCGCGCGGAAGTTGATGGTGGGGAAACGCTCGGGTCAGGGCAGGTGATCCTCGGACTGGTTCAGGACGGCGCCCCGCATGTGCGGGTTGGCCTGCCGCTTGATATCGCCCGATCAGATATTCAGCAGATCCAGATAAAAGTGAGTGGGCAAACATACCAGGCCACTCTTGAAACCATTCGTCCGGACATTGATCCCGTGACGCGCACGCGCACGGCTCTCTTCCAATTGGAAGCTGACGCGCCGCTGACACTGGGTCAGACGGCCAGTATCTTTGTCACGTCGCGCATCGAAGAGCCGGGCGCTTGGGTGCCCGTTCGCAGTTTGAAGGAAGGCGCGCGTGGGACTTGGTCCTTGCAGGTCGTTGACGCCAAAGACGTGGTGCGTGCCGCCATGGTCGAGGTAATCTACACCGAAAGCGAACACGCTTACATCCGGGGCACGTTCCCGCCGGGCACACGCATTGTCGAACAGGGGCCACAGCGGGTTACATCGGGCCAAAAGGTCCGCATCATCGGCGGTGGGGTCTAGAGGATGGAAACGCTTACCTTTCGCCAACCTCGACTTGTCGCTTTGATCATCCTCTTCTTTGTCGCTGCTGGTGCCTCATCACTTCTGTCGCTGGGACGGCAGGAAGACCCCACCATTACCAACCTTTTCGCGACTGTCACAACCAGCTATCCCGGCGCCGACCCCGCCCGTGTCGAGGCGCTTGTCACCGCGGAGATCGAAGATGAACTGCGTGAAATCGCCGAGATCGATAGCATTACCTCGGTCTCTCGTTCGGGTGTGTCGGTCGTTTCCATCGAACTTTTGGAAACGCTGGGCGAGGCGGAAATCGAACAGGTCTGGGCAGAGGCACGTGATGCCGTCGAAGATGCGCGTGCCGATTTCCCAGGCGGTGTACAAGCGCCTGATTTCAACGCCGAAGGCATCTCGGCCTATTCCGCTGTTATTGCGATTGAGGCCGATCATGACGCCGTGCCGCTTTCGTTGATGGGTCGCCATGCCGAAGCCCTAGGCGACCGGCTGCGCAGCATACCGTCGACAAAGGCTGTCGATCTTTTCGGAGCGCCTGACGAAGAGGTTCTCGTCCAGATCGACCCCGATCGGGCGGCGGCGTTAGGTCTGACCGCCGCCGAAATCTCGCGCCTGGTCACCGCCGCTGATGGCAAAGTGCAGGCTGGTCGGCTGCAAGGCGAAGGCCAGGACTATAATATCAATATATCGGGTGAGGTGACGTCGATTGATCGCCTCCGCCAGGTCGTTCTGCGCGAAAACGCGAATGGCGCCACAATCCGCTTGGGCGACATCGCCAGCATCACGCGGGGTGCCCTGGAACCGGCGGAATCGCTTGCAATTGCAGATGGCAAACCCGCCATCCTGATCGGCGTTCTGGCCCAGGACGGTGTGCAGATCGACGTCTGGCTTGGCTTTGTGCGCGATGAACTGGCGAAGGGGGCTGTTGCCGTGCCGCTCGGCCTCACCGAAAAGCTGATGTTCGACCAAAGCGGATACACCGTGAACCGCCTGACGGATGTCGCCACGAATATGGCCATCGGGATCGGACTTGTTGTTGCCGTTCTCCTTGTCACGCTGGGCTTCCGTGCTGCCGCCATCGTTGCTCTGGTCCTGCCAATCGTTTCGCTGGCGACGCTCGCCAGTATGAACATCCTTGGTCTGCCTTTGCATCAGATGTCGGTCACCGGCCTGATCGTGGCTTTGGGCCTGCTGGTCGATGCCGCAATCGTCATGACTGACGAGGTCCGCCAACGACTGCAACGCGGAATGGAGCGGGTGGAAGCTGTCGGCGAGGCTGTGCGCCGCCTCGCTGCGCCGCTGCTCGCCTCGACCGTGACGACGGCATTGTCCTTCACGCCGATGATCCTGCTTCCTGGCCCTGCCGGTGATTTTGTCGGATCCATCGCCATCGCGGTAGTTCTTATGTTGATCTGGTCGCTTTTTATTGCACTTACGATTACGCCCGCCCTCGCCGGTCTTTTTCTGCCGCAGGAAGCGAAGGGTGCGGGTCTGCGTTGGCCCGCGCTCGGCCGTGCCTTCGAAGGTTCCATTCGTCTGGCTGTGACCCACCCAGTCAAATCCATTTCCGTGGCGCTCATCCTGCCCGCGCTTGGCTTTGCCAGCTTTCCGACCCTGACAGCCCAGTTCTTCCCTGGCGTGGAGCGGGACCAGTTCTATCTCGAACTTGACATGCCTCCCGGTACCGGCATCGCCGAAACCCGTGCTGTGGCTGAAAGGGTTGACGGCCTGTTAGCCGAAAGGGGCGGGATCCGCAGCGTCTACTGGTCCATTGGCAAATCAGGCCCCGCCTTCTACTACAATATCACCGGTGGCCGCAGTCAGGAGCCGGGCTTCGCCCAGGCCATGATTACCACCCACACGCCCGAAGAGGCGGCAGCACTCGTCCCCGCCCTGCAAGAGCAACTCGATACAGAGATCCCGCAGGCGCAGGTCATCGTGCGCAGTATTGTTCAGGGACCACCCGTTGCCGCCCCGGTCGAGATCGAGATCATTGGCCCCGACATGGAAACGCTCCGCCAGCTCGGGGATGAGGCACGCGCGCTCATGGCCGACAACGATCTGGTCACCCATGTCCGCTCGGGCGTGAATGGTGGTGCCCCCCAAATCCGCTTCCAGATCGACGAGGTTGCCGCGCGCCTTCTCGGTCTGAACCTCACCGATGTGGCAGCACAGCTTGATGCCGCCCTCGTCGGTGTCACCGGTGGATCGCTGATCGAAGGAACGGAGCAATTGCCCATCCGCGTCCGTCTGGGCGACGGCCTGCGCGGTGATCTGGCGGCGATTGCCGACATGCCCATCGTTCTGCCCGGTGCCGCCGCCGTTTCTGCAACCGGGGCTTTCCCGGCGGTTCCATTGTCCGAGATCGCGACGCCCGTGCTTGAACCCGCCCACAGCGTTATCACTCGCAGCGATGGCGAACGCTCCAACACCGTGCAGGCTTTTATCTTGCCGGACATCTTGCCGGAGGAAGCCCTGCAACTGATCCTATCGGACCTCGACGCCGCAGGGTTTGAGATGCCGCCGGGTTACCGAATGGTTCTGGGCGGTGACAGCGACGCGCGTGCCAACACGGTCGGCAACCTGCTCGCTTCGCTGGGCATCATCGTGACCCTGACGATCGCCACGATCGCGCTGACCTTCAATTCGTTCCGCCTGACAGTCGTTGCCCTGATCGTCTGTGTTCTGTCGGCAGGTCTGTCGGTCCTGGCATTGGCCATCGGGCAATATCCATTCGGCATTCAGGCTATCATCGGGGTGATCGGATCCATCGGCGTGTCGATCAACGCTGCCATCATCATCCTGACAGGGTTGCAGGCCGACCCTGCCGCCGCCGCAGGTGACAAATCCGCAATGGCCCGCGTCGTAACAGGCTCCAGTCGGCACATCGTCTCGACCACGGTGACGACTTTCGGGGGTTTTCTTCCGCTGATCCTGGACGGTGGCGCCTTCTGGCCACCCTTCGCGGTCTCGATCGCCGGGGGCGTGCTGTTGTCGACGGTGGTGTCCTTCTACTTCACACCGCCCATGTTTGCGCTTGTCCGTCGCCGGATCGAGAATAAGGCGCAAGCCCCTCAGCCGCTGATCTTGCGCGATCCGGTTGATCATCCCCTATCGCTGGCTGCCGAGTAGCGCCTGGCGCGCCTTGGAAAAATCGACGAGCCGTTTGCCCGGCTCGTCGATAAACATCTCGGGTAATGCCTCAGCCGACGCAATAAGATCGACTCGGAACTCTCTGAAACCCTTCCGTAATTCGCACCATCCGGTCAATGTCCATATTCGCCCCCAATACTCCACCTCCAACGGTCTTACGACTTGTGTCTTTATGCGATGCTCCTTTGATTGATAGGTCAGGCGCAGTTTTTGCCGCGCCCTGATCGCTGCCCGCAGCGTCGGGAGATGTAAAAATGCCCGCGCCGCATCCGCGAACGGATGGACGGCGTGCTTCCATTGCTCCGCTTCTGCGATGCTGCGTTCAGGCAGGGCTGCATCCAGTTTCTTCGTTAAGCGCAAGGCCGCCTCGCGCAATGCGGTATCCGCCGCTTCCGCCACAACCGCCATGCCGAGGTTCAGCGCCTCAAGTTCATCAGGTGTCAAGGTCAGCGGCGGCAGGCTGATCGTGTCCGCAACCCGGTAACCCACGCCCCGCGCCCCTGACACCGGAACTCCTGACCGCCCCAGCGCCTCCATGTCCCGATAAATCGTGCGCACTGATACGCCGGTCCGCGCAGCGATGTCCTCAGCTCGGTGTAGTCCGCCTTCGCGAAGAATGCGTACGATCTGAAACAATCTGTCATCTCTGGTCATATCCAACTGACATAAACCTGTCAGTTAATCTACGCAATGCACGCTGAACCATCAAAATCAGCGCGTTCCGACACGGATATGTTTCGCCATGCCCTTCCCGTGGCCGATCCGACCCACTAGACCAGCACAAGACCTGCCGGGCCGCCAGTGCGGCCCAATCCAACGAGGAGTTCTGAAATGTTGAACAATATAGGCCTGCCGGGCATTCTACTGATCGCCGTTGTGGTGCTTGTCCTGTTTGGACGCGGCAAGATCTCAAGCCTGATGGGCGAAGTCGGCAAGGGCATTACAAGCTTCAAAAAGGGCATCAAGGACGGCCAGGACGAGCTTGAGAATGCAAGCGCGGACGAGGCCAAGGACATCACGCCCGAGACCGAAAAAGACAAGGTCTAGCCCGCATGTTCGACCTCGGCTGGACCGAGCTACTTGTTATCGGGATCGTTGCGCTGATCGTGGTCGGCCCCAAGGACCTTCCTGTCCTATTCCGCAATATCGGGCGGTTTGTCGGCAAGGCGAAGGGCATGGCGCGTGAGTTTTCCTCTGCCATGAACCAGGCCGCTGATGAGGCTGGTGTGAAGGACATTCAAAAGACAATCCGGACGGCAACAAACCCGGTTTCAAGTGCCATGGACGGCGTGAAAGAGGCGGCGGCAGATCTGACGAATTTCGACCCCGAAAGCGAAACGGGCAAGCTTGCCGCAGAACGCGCTGAGACGTCGAAAAAGATACAGGCCGCCACGGCCCGCGCTGCGGCAGAACGCAAGGCCCGAGAGGCGCAAGAAGCGCTGAAAAAGGCCGAAGACTACGAAGCGGCGCTCAAGCCAGACGCCCCCAAAGAGTGACCCTATGAGCCAAGTAGAAGATGATCTTGATGATAGCGCCGCGCCGCTGATCGAACACCTGGCTGAACTGCGCACCCGCATCATCCGCTCGGTCTTGGCGTTCCTGATCGGTATGATCATTTGCTTCACGGTCGCCACACCGATCTTCAACTTCCTCACCAACCCGCTTTGCACCGTGCTCAGCGAGCGCGGGCAGGATTGCGATCTGATCTTCATCTCGCCGCAAGAAGGCTTCTTCGTTGCCATCAAGGTCTCGCTTTTGGGCGGTTTCATCTTGGCCTTTCCGGTGATCGGCCACCAGATGTGGCGCTTTGTGGCACCGGGTCTGTATAAAAACGAAAAGGGCGCGTTTCTGCCCTTCTTGATCTCTTCACCGGTCATGTTCCTTTTGGGCGCATCCTTTGCTTTCTACGTTGTCACTCCGCTGGCCTACGACTTCTTCCTTGGCTTCCAGCAGTTCGGCAACGATGGTGCTGCCTTGCCGGCGGGTGAACCTGGCAACCAACCAGGTCTGAGCGTGGTATTCCAGGGCTCTGCTCAGGAGTATTTGAATCTGACAATCAAGTTCATTGTCGCCTTCGGGATGTGTTTTCAACTGCCCGTGCTTCTGACGCTGATGGGCAAGGCAGGGCTGGTCAGCGCCGAAGGCCTAGGTAACGTGCGCAAATACGCGGTGGTGGGTATTCTCGTTCTTGCCGCCCTTGTCACACCGCCCGACGTTATCACCCAGGTCATCCTGTTCGTGGTGGTTTACGGCCTTTACGAAGTTTCGATCTTCCTGGTCGCCCGTGTGGAAAAGAAGCGCGAAGAGAAATTGCGCGCGGATGGCTACTATGACGATGACGAGGAAGCATTTGACGAGGACGAGGTTTACAAGTGACGCGTGACCCGATGGAGCGTATTGCCGACGCTCTTGAACGCATCGCCCCTCGGCTTGCCGATACGCCGGATTTCGCGGCTGCTCCATCCTTTGTCTGGCAGGTTGATCCAGACCGGCTCGAACCTGTTCCAAGTGTCGCAAAGGTCGACCTCGACCTGCTGGTCGGTATCGACCGAACGCGCGAAACCTTGCTGGCCAACACAACACAATTCGCCAAAGGCCTGCCGGCCAACAACGCCCTTCTCTGGGGTGCGCGTGGTATGGGAAAATCCAGCGTCATCAAAGCCGTAGGCGCCGAGGTTCAAAAAGCACATGAAGCGCTGAAAATCGTCGAACTCCACCGAGAAGACTTGCCTTCGGTTGGGCGTCTATTGAAGATGCTGCGCGGCGCCGAGGCGCGCTTTATCCTCTTTTGCGATGATCTCAGCTTTAGCCACGATGACCAGCACTACAAATCGCTCAAGGCTGTTCTGGATGGGGGCATTGAGGGTCGGCCCGACAATGTCATCCTTTACGCCACATCCAACCGCCGACATCTGATGCCCCGCGACATGATCGAAAACGAGCGCAGCAGCGCGATCAATCCGTCTGAAGCGGTCGAGGAAAAGGTCTCGCTCAGCGACCGCTTCGGTCTTTGGCTGGGTTTTCATGCCTGCAATCAGGATCAGTACCTCGCCATGATCCGCGGCTATTGTGATGCCTACGGGGTCAAGATCGAAGATGACACGCTGCGCGCCGAGGCGATTGAATGGCAAGCCACACGCGGTGCGAGATCAGGCCGCGTCGCTTGGCAATACTTCACTGATCTTGCCGGTCGACAGGGTGTTCGCCTATAGCGCCCCACTTTACTGTAGGTATGGCGTTGGATCGACGCTGTCGAATCCGTCCCGCACCTCGAAATGCACAAATGCATCGTCTCCGCTGCGCAGCTTGGCGATGCTCTGACCGCGGCCTACACTGTCGCCCTTTTTCACCGCGACATCGGCCACGTTGGCATAGACCGTCAGCAAATTGTCGGGGTGACGCAGCACCACAATCGGTACCCCTTCGGAGCTTTCAGTGATCGCGGCGACAGTCCCGGATTCGGCGGCTTTCACAGGGCCTCCTGCGGCGCCCTTGATGTCGATGCCTTCGTTCCGACCCTTTGCATAGTCGCGGATGATGTTGCCATCGACGGGGAAAGCCATGCGGCCACGAGAGGTCGGCTTGGTCGTCTCGCCGATGTCGGCGACCGGCTCCTCGCTGACCGTCTGCGCGGCGCGCGGCGTTTCATCCTGATTTGGCAGCGGCGCCGATGCGCTGGGTGGGGTCGGCGTTTCCGACCCCGTGCCGGGCAAGGTCGTTTCGGTTACCGTTTGTGACGCCTGCTGCGGTGGCGCCTGGCGTGCGACCGGGATCAGCAGGAACTGCCCTTCGCGGATCGCGAAATCACCGCCCAGCCCATTCCATTCTGCGAGGCTTTTGA
Source organism: uncultured Shimia sp. (assembly GCA_937897325.1). Lineage (GTDB taxonomy): Bacteria > Pseudomonadota > Alphaproteobacteria > Rhodobacterales > Rhodobacteraceae > CALCOY01. The sequence continues at coordinate 133,675 of CALCOY010000022.1, read as the reverse complement.
CTGGCACGTCATAAAGCCGCGCGATCGAATAGGCGGTCTCGCCTCTTTCGACCTTGTGGCGGGTCGGTTCTTCGCCCGTCTGTGCGGGGACTGTCGGAGCGGGTTGCTGCGTACGCGGCGTGGCCGGTGCATTGTTAATCGCATTGCCCGCAAGCGTGGTGACATCAACGCTGGGCGGCTGAATGGGACCGGTGCCAACGGCCCCGGTGGCCGGCGACGGCTCCGTCACGCGACGGGGCAGGGCGATTACCTCGCCCTCGCGAAGGCCGGTATCCGGATCAATCCCGTTGAAGCGTGAAACCTCTTCAGCGGGCAGGCCGACCCGCACCGCCACATTGCGCAACGTGTCACCGCGTCGGGCGACCGCGACCTGATAATTCGGGTAGGAAATCACCCCCCGGTCATCCGGTTCGGGCCGGGGTTGCACCGCATTAGCAGCCGCGTCGCTTGTGGAAAATCCACCTGTCAGACCGCGAAAGTCGAGGTCAAGCGGTTCCGAACAGGCCGTCAGCGCCAAAGCAGCGCATGTGAGTAAAAGCCCCGTCCTTTGGCATCGGGTAAGGAATGTCATCTGCGTCGTCCTCATGCAGCCCCTTCGTAACCGGGGGCGTTGCGCGATGTTCGTTGTCCTGCGGCGCCTAGTCTTTGCCCAACCCTTCGAGCAATGGAACAAAGCGCACCGATCTCAATTCGTCGTAGTCGAGCCCTGTTTCGGATTTTCGCACCCGTATCAGGCTTTGAACCGCGTCCGACTGACCGACCGGCAATACCATGATACCGCCAATTTTGAGCTGCGCCAATAGCGGGCTGGGCGGGTCTTCGGCCGCGGCGGTTACAATGATCTTGTCAAAAGGAGCTTGATCAGGAACGCCAAAGCTGCCGTCGCTGGTGATTGCAGTGATGTTGTGCAGCCTGTGCGCTTCAAAAATTGCTTTCGCCTCGATCACGAGCCGCCGATGTCGGTCGACCGTATAGACCCGCCGCGCGAGCTTGGCGAGGATCGCGGCCTGATAGCCAGAGCCTGTCCCGATCTCAAGCACCTTGTCGCGCGCGCTCACCTTCAAGGCTTGCGTCATCAGCCCCACGACCGAAGGCTGACTGATCGTCTGCCCGCAGGCAATTGGAAGGGGCGTGTCCTCGTAGGCCCGTTCAGAAAACAGCCCCGTTACAAACGGAGCCCGGTCAACTTCTTCCATGGCCTGCATCACCCGCGCATCCGTTACGCCCTTCGACCGCAAGGTATAGAGGAATTGCATCTTACGTTCGGCGTCGGTGATCATGTGGCAATGCCCGCGAGCGAGGAAAGAGCAGCATGATCGGTCAGATCCGCCCGCATGGGTGTGACCGAGATGTAGCCTTCTAGGTTCACCGCAGCGTCTGTTCCGGCGTCGGTCGGGACATGCTGATCGCCGCCCGTCACCCACAGAAATTGCCGACCCGAAGGCGCGCTCAGCGGTGTGGTTCGAAACCCCGTATTGGGTCGCTTGCCCTGTGGTGCCAGCTTGATGCCTTTGACATCTGCGGCGGCAACAGGTGGAAAATTCACGTTAAAAAACAGCTGGTAGCTCTGGTCGGTCTCTCCGTTCAATGCGCTAAGAATGCGCCGCACCACGTCCACGCCGTGTTGGGCCGAAGCCTCGAATGTATTTTCCAGATCCCGATTGCCCGGTCCATAATACTGCGACATGGCAATTGACGGGATGCCCTGCAACGCTCCTTCGATGGCGGCACCCAGCGTCCCGGAGTAAAGCGCGTTTTCTGCGGAATTGTTGCCTCTGTTCACGCCTGACAAGACAAGATCGGGCGCGTCATCCTTCAAAACGTCATGCAGACCGGCCAATACGCAATCCGCCGGGCTGCCTTCGCAGGCATAGCGCGTTTCCGAAAGTTTCTGAAAGCCCATCGGTTTGGTGTAGCTGACGGCATGCGCCACGCCTGATTGCTCAAAAGCCGGGGCGACCGTCCAGACCGCGCCACCCGCACCGGCCAATTCGGTCGCTATCGCTTCCATGATCTTCAGACCTGGGGCTGAGATACCGTCGTCGTTGGTTACGAGAATGCGCATGATCCGTCCTTCCTGCCCGACGTCATCCTGATCTTACTTCGAGACTGCTCAGACCTTCAAAGGCCATTCGCCGAGATCCCGACCGGCTGTCTCGTGCTTTAGGACACTTTGCAATGGGCGTGAAGCGTCTGCCACCAAATCCCGCCTTTTTGCTTAGGCATTTTGGGCCGCTCCGGGTAATTCCGCCAGAATTGCCGCCGCCGCCTCGTCGGGTGAACTTAGCCCGTCGCGCAGCTCGCCCGGGAAGAAACGTGCGCGCGTGGCGGTGGGCATCGGGGGAGGGGTTGTGATGACGACGCGTGGTCCGGTTTTCTCCACCTCGGCCTGCCAAGAGTACACCAAAGCCATTTGCGCAGCTTTGGTGGCACCGTAGCTTCCGAAGAACTTCTCACCTGCACGCGGATCATCAAAAAACACTGCCGTACCCGTATCGCCCAACAAAGGTGCCACATACTGGATCAACGTAGACGTTGCGATAACATTGGTCGCAATGGATTTCGAAAGGTCTTTTGCATCCACGTGATCTGCTGGAGCCAGAGGGGCCGCGTGGATGGCCGCATGTGCCCAAAGATCAATGCATCCCCAGCGGTCAAATACACCACGGCACAGTGTCGCCATCGCCTTTGGATCCGTGATGTCCATAGGCGCCAGTGTCGCCGCGCCACCTAGCGCCTTGATGCGGTCGTCCAGCTCCTCAAGGGCCCCGGTCGTTTTGGCCACCGCGATAATGTGATGCGTCGGGGCCAGAGCAAGGGCAATGGCCGCGCCAAGGCCTCGGGAGGCGCCTGTGATAAGAGCAATCTGATCAGTCATAAGGCGCGATCTGACCTGCGCGGCCCGCGCCGTCAAGATCTTATGCCTTAGTCACTCAGCGCGCTTTCAGGGTAATGTACTGGTGCGTGTCACCGTCTTGCAAGGTGATCTGTTCTGGCGTGATTTCGGTCACGCGGGACTCGAACACCCGATCGTTCAATGTCAGATGCTTGATTTGGCCGTCGCTGGAGCGCACCATTGCATAGGGTCCGGAGGCCGCCGCAAAGGTCGCAATCAGCGTTGGCAACGCGTCCCGCGGAGGATGCGGCGACTGGACCTGATCCACCTTTTCTTCTGCGACAAACGTGTTGTGCAACAACATGCGCGTTAACCCCTTGCAACCTCAGAGAGAGTTACTACACCAATTCCTAACAATAAGTTATGCATCAAAGGTTAATTTTCAAAATTTTGTCCAGAAATCAGCCAAAAAACGCCTATCACGGCGCTGTGAGGCAGATATCAGAGTCCAAAATTCGAAGCTCAACCAAGATAGGTGACAAAAATCGCCCAATACACCTTTAGCGAGAATCACCCTTACTCACGACGTTCACTCTCTTTAAGTGGTATGTGAAGGCCAATTGGGCAAGATGCGCCACCGCCTCTTTAGGCAGATCCTGGTTCAGATCATTGTGAAGGCCCCGATTGCCCGAATACCGAAACGTGTCCGGGTAGATCTCCTGCATGGTTCCTGACAACGTGGTCTGGCAATGAACAAAGATCCCGATCTCTTGGGCAGTTTCGGGAAACCATGACACGCGCAATGTTGTACCACGCCGGGGCTTTGCAGGCAGCCAGGATGGCTCTCCCCACTTCAGCGTCTCGGAAAGGGGGCCCGTTTCAGCTGCGATATCCAGAAAGATCGCCCGAATTTCAAGAAGCCTCACTTGCGCGGCTTCGGGCCAAGAGGCAATTCGATCCAGGATCTTTGCAGGCAATGATGTCATGAGATTAGGTTAGGTCGGGATGATGACAGAAGATGTCACCAATCACTCAGCTGCCTTCATCTGAAAACCCTTTTCGATCATATCCGCAGGCTCAACCGGGTACTCTCCCGAGAAACAGGCATCGCAATACTGCGGGCACTCCGTATCTCGGCCCTGTGTCTCGCCCACGGCACGGTAAAGTCCGTCAAGCGAGATGAACTTCAGGCTGTCGACCGCGAGATGATCGCGCATCTCATCCTCGCTCATCGTGGCGGCCAACAGCTTTTCCCGATGTGGTGTATCGACCCCGTAGAAACACGGCCAAGCCGTAGGCGGGGAGGCGATTCGGAAGTGCACCTCTTTGGCGCCGGCATCCAGGATCATCTCTTTTATCTTGCGACTTGTCGTGCCGCGCACGACGCTGTCATCAACCAGTATCACCCGCTTGCCTGCGATAAGGGCACGGTTGACATTCAGCTTCAGGCGCACGCCCATATTGCGGATTTGTTCGGTCGGCTCAATGAAAGTGCGCCCCATATACTGGTTGCGGATGATCCCCATTGCATAGGGAATGCCGCTTTCCAGGGCATAGCCAATCGCCGCGGGTGTACCGCTGTCTGGCACGGGGCAGACCAGATCCGCCTCAACTGGATTTTCCTTCGCCAATTCGCGCCCGATACTCTCGCGCGTCTCATAGACGCTGCGCCCACCCAAGATGCTGTCAGGACGGCTGAAATAGACATGCTCAAAAATGCAGAACCGCGGCGAGGCGGGCCGGAAGGGCTTTCGGCTTTCGATCCCGTTCGGTGAGATGACAACCATCTCGCCCGGTTCGATCTCGCGCACGAACTCGGCCCCGATGATGTCCAGCGCGCAGGTCTCCGAGCTCAGCGCCCAGCCATCCCCCACCCGGCCCAGAACAAGCGGGCGGACGCCAAGCGGATCACGCACGCCGATTAGCTTGGTTCTTGTCATAGCCACGACCGAAAACGCGCCTTCGACCCGTCGCAGCGCGTCTTCCATCCGTTCCGGGATATTGCGCTGCAACGATCGCGCCATAAGATGAATGATGCATTCGCTGTCCGACGAGGACTGGAAGATAGACCCTCGATCAATCAGTTCGCGCCGCAGCGCGTCAGCATTGGTTATGTTACCGTTATGCGCAATCGCGGCCCCGCCCATGGAAAACTCGCCAAAGAACGGTTGAACGTCTCGAATGGCCGTCTGTCCCTTGGAACCCGCTGTGGAGTACCGCACATGCCCGATGGCCAAGGCACCAGGCAGCGTTTCCATCACCGCCTTGCTCGTGAAATTGTCTCGCACATAGCCAAAGCGCCGGGCTGAGTTGAAACCTTGGTCCCGATCATATGCGACGATGCCGCCGGCCTCCTGTCCGCGATGCTGCAGAGCATGCAGACCTAGGGCCACGAAATTGGCGGCATCGCCGGTGCCAATCACACCGAACACACCGCATTCTTCATGAAGCTTGTCATCCTCCCCCAACTCTCCCAAGAGGGATGTATCGAAAGGGTTGGTTAATGGGAAGAAGGCGTCTTTCAAGGCGCGGCAGCTCCGAATCCTCGGTGAACTCGGTTCTTCGATAGCAAGCCCCGCCAAGCGTGTCACGAAAGGATCACAAACCGTCCCAGCTTATATTCGAAACGCCGCGTGAATACCCGGAATGCGGGATCATTCAGCTTCGCAAACGCCGATCAGGGTCTGATACTGGTCGGTCACCCAACCAAGTGCTTCTTGTGGGTTCTGTTCCTGTATCTGCGTGGCGAACTGGCCGAACACCTCGGCAGACCGGCTTTCATCCACGATCGTGTAGCTTTCGCCTGTCACCACCGTGTCGTAAACAAAGAATGCAATTGCCACCAGCAAGACGCCTCGCGCCACGCCGAACAGGAACCCAAGTCCCTGATCGATCCCCCCCAAGGCCGACCGCTGCACAGCCGACGCAAAAAGCGGCGTAAAAATCGACACGATGATCAGGGCGACCGCGAAAACGATGAAGAAGGCGCTCAAGATCGACAGATCGCAATTGTCGCCCACCAGATCGCGCAGAACGGGGATTTCGGACATCAGCGGGTTGACCTGTGGCGCAAAGATGTAGGCCACAAATGCGGCGATGACCCAGCCGACAATCGCCATGATTTCCCGTACCAGGCCACGTCCATAGGCCAGAATAGCCGACAGCACGACGACGATTGCGACGACTCCGTCGATGATTGTGAACTCCATGGTTCGTCCTTTCTGCCCGTGGACGCTTATCCTGCGCCAAATATGTCGCCGACGAAGGTGGTCAGATCGCCCATTTGTTGCAGGCTCATGCCCGCAGATGTGCGCGCCTTCCCACCCAGTGGCGCGATTGCTTTTGAAAAACCAAGTTTTTGCGCTTCTTTCAACCGAATTTCGGTTTGTGGGGCCGGTCGAAGCGCCCCGGACAGGCTAAGTTCCCCGAAAACCACAGTATCAGCAGGCAATGCCGCGTCTTCACGCGCGCTCAAAAGTGCTGCGGCGACGGCCAAATCGGCTGCTGGTTCGCTGATCTTCAGACCGCCTGCAACGTTCAGATAGACGTCCAGCCCGGCAAAAGGGATCCCGCACCGGGCCTCGAGCACGGCGAGGATCATCGCCAAGCGTCCCCCGTCCCATCCCACGACTGTGCGACGCGGCTGGCTGTGCGGGGTGGGTGCTACCAGGGCTTGAAATTCCACCAGAACGGGCCGGGTGCCCTCGATCCCGGCGAATACGGCCGATCCCGGGCTGGGCGTCCCGCGCTCAGACAGGAAGAGGGCCGAAGGGTTCTGCACCTCCGCCAGCCCGGCCCCCGTCATTTCGAACACCCCGATCTCGTCGGCCGGGCCGAAGCGGTTCTTGACAGCGCGCAGAATGCGGAACTGATGCCCGCGCTCCCCTTCGAAATACAGCACGGTGTCGACCATATGTTCGACCACGCGCGGTCCTGCAATCTGACCTTCCTTGGTGACATGTCCCACCAGGATAACGCTGATACCCTTGCGCTTGGCAAACGTGGTCAGCTCATGGGCAGCTGCCCGCACCTGGCTGACCGAACCGGGCGCGCTGTCCACATGGTCCGACCACATCGTCTGTATGGAGTCGATGATGGCAAGCTGCGGCGCCTCCGCCTCAAGCGCGGTCAGAATATCGCGCAAGTTCGTGTCGGCGGCAAGTTGCACGGGGGCCGAGGCCAGACCAAGCCGTTGCGCACGCATCCGTACCTGCGCGCTGGCCTCTTCGCCGCTCACATAGATCGTCTTGAGACCCGACTGGGCAAACTGCGCCGCCGCCTGAAGCAGCAGGGTCGACTTCCCGATTCCCGGATCCCCCCCCACAAGCGTCGCCGATGCGGGTACGAGACCGCCCCCCAACACCCGATCCAGCTCGGCCAGTTTCGAGGTTGTTCTTGGCGGGGGGGGCTCCTCGGTCGAGAGATCGGTCAGCGCCACAGCCCGACCGCGCCTTGCGCCAAGCGATTTGCCAGCAGGTCCGGAGGACAGCCCGGTATCTTCCACAATCGTATTCCATTCGCCACAATTGTCGCAGCGCCCCGACCATTTGGTGAATGTTGCGGCACAGGCGGAGCATGTGAAAGATGAGTTCTTAGCCATGTCGCCCCCTTTGCCTCAGCGCTGCTTCTCGGTCAAACCCGCAAAGGCGCCCCTCTTTTCGTCACAAATACGGCGGGGGAAACGCCGCAGGCGTTGGGGCAGCGCCCCCAAGCTCTGTTATGCCTCCGATCCCGCCCCCGGATCGTTCGCCTCGACAGGGGCCGTCTTGCGTCGCTCACTTTTCCAGCTCACCCAGATCGAGGCCAGAATGCAGGCCGTAAACAGATAAAGCCCCCAGGCAACTTCAATCCGTCCGACACCGATCCCCTTGGCGATCGTGATGTAAAGCGCGATCAGGAAGATATCTGCCATTGCGAGTTTCCCCAAGACTGACAGCACGGGCAAAAGACGCGGGCTCAGCATTCGCCAATGCAAAAGCGCCAAGCCAATAGTCTTAAGATATGGTGCAAACAGCGCAAAGAGCGTCACCACCAGCGCCAGAAAAATGTCCGAGGCCCACAACGATTGCAGTCCGGTCAAGACGCTGATCTCCGATAAGCCGAAAAGCGGCAAAAGCCCTGCCCGCAAGAGCGGCGCAAACCAAGCGACGGGGTATAAGACAAGCAGGGCAAGATTGACGTAACGATGCATAGCTGCGGCATCTCTACGACGCCTCTTCGCCTGTCAAGCCGCTTGGGCAACTTTGCAATTGCACCGACCCGGCCCACAAAGCTACCTCTGCCGAAAGCCCCGGGCCAAAAGAAAGACCCAGATGAAACCGATCCGCCTTTTGTCCGGCTTTCTGACTGTCGGCGTCTGGACGTTGCTCAGCCGCGTGCTGGGTTTTGTGCGCGAGATCATGATCCTGTCGCTGATCGGACCCGGTCCGCTTATGGACGCCTTTGTCGCTGCATTCCGTCTGCCCAACATGTTTCGCCGTTTCTTTGCGGAAGGCGCCTTTAATGCGGCCTTCGTGCCGATGTTCTCAAAAAAACTCGAGGCGGACGAGGAACCCGTCCGCTTTGGCGCCGACGCACTTGCCTGGCTCTCATTTCTAACGCTCAGCTTGACCGCCCTTGCGATGATCTTCATGCCAGCCCTTGTCTGGGCAACAGCCGCGGGTTTCGAAGGCGATCCACGGTTTGATCTGACGGTCGGCTATGGGCGCATCGTATTTCCCTACATCTTCTTCATGTCACTTTCCGCACTTTTTTCCGGTGTCCTAAACGCAACTGGCCGCTTTGGAGCCGCCGCAGCCGCCCCCGTACTGCTCAACATCTTTGTCGTGCTGGCCATGACGATTGCGCACTACACTGGTGGCTCAATCATCGACTGGCTGATCTGGACCGTTCCTGTTGCTGGCATCGCCCAACTGACCTTGACCTGGAGCGCGGCGGCCAAGGCGGGCTTCGGACTAAAGCTGCATCTGCCGAAGCCAAACCCCGATATGCGGCTTTTGCTGGTCACGGCCATTCCTGCGGCGCTCGCCACGGGTGTCATGCAGATCAACCTTGTCGTGGGCCAGCTTGTTGCCAGCCGTTTCGAAGGGGCCGTTAGCTGGCTTTTTGCTGCTGATCGTCTTTATCAACTGCCCCTCGGCGTCGTGGGCATTGCCGTCGGAATCGTCCTGCTGCCCGATCTGTCACGCAAGCTCAAGGCAGGGGATGCCGTCGGCGCACGCGAGGCGTTCTCACGCGCCGGTGAGATCGCGCTGGCCCTCACCGTCCCTGCCGCCATTGCCTTAATCGTCATACCCCTTCCGCTGGTCTCGGTTCTGTTCGGGCGGGGCGAAACTGGCCCCGACGATGTGGCGGCAATTGCTGTGGCCACGGCCATCTACGGCCTGGGGCTACCGGCCTTCGTTTTGCAGAAGGTGCAGCAGCCGCTCTACTTCGCCCGATCCGACACGCGCAGCCCGTTCCGATTTGCGCTCGTGGCAATGGTGATCAATGCGGGCATCGCCTTCGGCTTGGCACCTGTGATCGGCTGGATGGCCCCGGCGCTCGCCACCACGCTTGCTGGCTGGGCGATGGTTGCCCTTCTGGCCCTTGGCAGTCGTAAAATGGGTCCTGAGGCGCGTTTTGACAGCCGTTTCTGGCGCAGGCTCTGGCGGATCGTTTTCGCCTCAATCCTGATGGGGGCCTGCCTTTGGGCAGCCAATCTGACCCTGACGCTGGCCCTTGATCTGCCTTTGATCCGCTACGCCGCTCTGATCTTGCTTGTCGGCATCGGCATTGTCAGTTTCTTCGGATTTGCTCACCTGTTCGGTGGCTTGCGTCTGGGTGAATTGCGTGGGGCCATGCGCCGGGGTTAACGCCGCCGCAGCAGATTGATCATCCGCGCGACACCTCCCCGCACAAGCATTGGCGAGAAAAGAAAGCCAAAGGCAAAGCCCGCCAGTTCCGCCACCCAAGTGTAGCCCACCACGAAGAACATACCGAAGAAAAGCTGAATGCCCATCAGTAAGCCGATTAGCCGGAAGGCCGCCAGTTGTTGCAGGCCCCGCCCTGCGAGGTTCTGCCACAGCAGAAATGTATAGGCTCCGATCAGCCCGTAAACGCAGGGAAAAGCCCCGATCAGCCAAGCCTGATCCGTCAGTAGTCCAAACACAATCGCCCCGAAAACCCCGCAGAGAACGAAGAGTATCAGCACAACGCGCTGACCCATCACCTCACCCACAAGCTTGCCCATTGCCAGAAGGATGACGCTGGCAAACAACGCTTGGGTGAAGCCGCCCTGGACAAAGGGATAGGTCAGAAGACGCACCAGATAGCCGCCATCAAGCCGCAGATTGCCGACCATCCAGTCAAAGGCCTGTCCGGAAAACCCATAATCATTGACCGCGGCCAGCCGCCAACCCACCGCCGATGGGCCGCCCAGCAGGCCTCGCTCGCCCAACCCGAAAATGCATTCGATCCCGAAGATCAGAAAGAACAGCGCCCAGACAATCGGGGGCAGAGCGTTGAACGGGCTGGCATTGGGGTTCATGGACATCGCGCGCACTCCTTGACGGGGCTTTGGGCCATGGGTAATCCAGCCCGGCAGATTTGCCCAGAGGCCCCCGATGACCGACACCACTTTCACGCCCCGCGTCTTTTCCGGGATCCAGCCTTCTGGCGGGCTCACGCTGGGCAATTACCTCGGCGCGATCAAACGCTTCGTCGACATGCAGAACGAAGGCACCTACGAAACCGTCTATTGTATGGTTGATCTGCATGCGATCACCGCGAAGTTTCTGGATCCCGAAACGCTGCGCCGCAATACACGCGAACTGGCGGCGGGTTTCATCGCTTCGGGCATCAATCCCGAAAAGTCGATCCTGATCAATCAAAGCCAGGTCCCCGAACATGCCCAGCTTGGCTGGATCTTCAATTGCGTGGCCCGCATGGGCTGGATGGGCCGCATGACCCAATGGAAAGACAAGGCTGGCAAGAATGCCGAGGCTGCGTCACTGGGCCTTTTTGCCTATCCCGCGCTGATGGCGGCGGACATTCTGGTCTACCATGCCACGCATGTGCCTGTGGGTGACGATCAGAAGCAGCATCTTGAGCTGACACGCGACATCGCGACCAAATTTAACCATGATTACGGCGTTGATTTTTTTCCGCTAACCGAACCGGTGATCGAGGGAGTTGCGACGCGCGTGATGTCCTTGCGCGACGGGTCAAAGAAGATGTCCAAGTCGGATCCTTCGGATGCGAGTCGCATCAACATGACCGACGACGCGGATGCGATTGCCAAGAAGATCCGCAAGGCCAAGACCGATCCGGACGCGCTTCCTTCAGAAGCTGGGGGGCTTGAAGAACGGCCCGAGGCGCGCAACCTTGTCAACATCTACGCGGCCCTCGCCGAGATGTCGTTAGAAGATGTTCTACGCGATCACGGCGGGCAGCAATTCGGCCAGTTCAAACCAGCTTTGGTCGATCTTGCTGTGGAAAAGCTTTCCCCGATTTCAAAGGAGATGGCACGCCTGATGGCTGCCCCGTCCGAGATAGACCGCATACTGGCCCGCGGGGCAGAGCAGGCGCGTGAGATCACTGCGCCGATCCTCGCCAAGACCTACGAGATCGTCGGCATGGTGCGCTGAAAGGGGGATGGGCGACACGCCCACCTTACCGTCGCCTTGGGCAGGCCGCATGTTTTGTTCACCGCGCAAATGCCGATGGGGTCTCCGACGCAGTACTGACGTTATACCGACGTGAAACAGATCGCTGAAATGCTTTGCTTTCAGGGTTAATCCCTTGATTTGAAGTGACGCAAAAACGTCGCGTTAACCCGCCGTTGTGACGTTCTCCGCAAGCGAATTGGCGCGATCTGCAGGTGCATAACGGCATGCTGACTTGCTATATTACGCTTGAGCCAAAAGCGGAGCCAGCAATGAAACTCAACGTGAACGGAACCGATCACGAGGTCGATGTTGAAGATGACATGCCTCTTCTGTGGGTCCTGCGGGACGAACTTGACATCAAGGGCGTCAAGTATGGTTGCGGCGTTGCCCAATGCGGGGCCTGCACCGTGCATATCTCGGGCGTTGCCGTTCGGTCCTGTCAGACAGCTGTAGCCGACGTAGACGGACCCGTCACCACGATCGAAGGACTTGGCGCACCCGATGCGCTTCACGCAGTTCAGGAGGCGTGGATCGAACATCAGGTCGCGCAATGCGGCTATTGCCAATCCGGTCAGATGATGCAAGCTGCCTCGCTCCTTGAAGAAACGCCTCAGCCCACGGATGAGGACATCGATATCGTGATGGGTGGCAATCTTTGCCGATGTGGCACCTACCCCCGGATCCGAGCCGCCGTAAAAACCGCAGCATCGAAACTGAACAGGGTGTAAGCACATGAGCAAGCTTGGAAAAATTGCCCGCCGCAGCTTTCTGGTCGGATCGGTCGCAATCGCCGGTGGGGTCGCATTCGGCTACTACTCTTATCGTAAGCCAGCCAAGAACCCGCTGCTTGACGACCTGACCAAGGGTGAGGCTGCGCTGACGCCCTACGTCAAGATCGATGCCAACGGGATCACACTGATCACGCCCCGGGCTGACAGCGGACAGGGAGCATACTCGGTGCAGGCCGCGCTGATCGCCGAGGAACTGGACGTCGCGCTTGATCAGGTGAATGTCGATCCCGGTCCACCAAGCCCGGCATACTATAACACCGCTTTGGCCAGCGAGGCAGTGCCGTTCCAATCCACTGATGACAGTCGCATGGCCAATTCAGCCCGCGGGGTCATGGATGCGATGGCGAAGTTCATGGGGCTGCAGATCACCGGTGGCTCTACCACGGTGCCGGACGGTTATGTGAAACTCCGCGTTGCTGGTGCGGTTGCGCGGGAAACGCTCAAGGCAGCCGCTGCCGCAAGAGCAGGTGTCGCGGTTGCGGACCTGAAGACCGAACGCGGTGCCGTGCTGTTGCCCGATGGCACGCAGATCGCGTATGCAGACCTGGCGGTCGAAGCGGCTGAGACGGCGCTGGTCGAGGATGTGCCGCTACGCGATCCGTCCACGTGGCGTATCATCGGAAAGTCCCAAAAACGTCTCGACATGATTGCCAAATCCACTGGCACGCAGCTCTACGGTATCGATTTTGAGATGGACGGCATGGTTCATGCAACTGTCCGTACGAATCCGCGCCAGGGCGGTGCAATGATCGGCTTTGATGCTTCTATTGCAGAAGGTATGCGTGGGGTAAAGAAGATCGTTCAGATCGCAGGCGGTGTCGCGGTGGTGGCTGACAACACCTGGCGCGCCATTCAGGCCGCAAACGCTATAGAGATCGATTGGGACGCAGCCCCTTACCCGTTGGAGCAGGAGCAGCATTGGGAGGCGCTCTCCGCCAGCTTCAACGACGATCAGATCGATAGCCGCAATCGCGATGATGGCGATGTCGAAGCCGCATTGCACGGTGCCGAACTGGTTGAGGCAGAGTACCGCGCGCCGTACCTCGCCCACGCTCCGCTGGAGCCCGTGAGTTCAACCGTAAAGGTTGAGGAGAACCGCGTTGACATCTGGACGGGCACGCAGATCCCGCGTTTCGTTCAGACCAATGTCGCCAAGATCACCGGTGTGGATTTCGATAATGTGCATGTCCATGTGCTGATGATGGGCGGCAGCTTTGGACATCGGCTGGAGGATGATGTTGTCCGCCAAGCCACTGAGATCGCGATGCAAATGCCCGGTAGGCCGGTTAAGCTGACCTTGAGTCGAGAAGAGGATATGCTCCACGACTATCCTCGACAGATTGCCATGGCCCGGGGGCGTGGCAGTGTAAGAAACGGACATGTGGAGGCGCTTGACCTGGGCATTGCAATGCCATCTGTCATTCGCTCTCAGATGGGTCGCCAAGGCTTGCCCGCACCCGGTCCGGACTTGCAGATCGTCGCTGGGGCGTGGGATCAGCCGATGCAGATCCCGAACTATCGCGTGACAGGTTACGCAGCTCCGGAACTTGCGCCGATCTCGTCCTGGCGTGCAGTCGGTGCTTCAACCAACGGGTTCTTTCATGACGTGTTTCTGGATGAATTGATCCACGCGGCAGGCGCAGATCCTGTTGAAGAGCGCTTGCGTCTGATGACGCATGACCCTTCTCGAAAGGCGATTGAAGCTGTGGCGGAAATGTCGGGCTGGGGGACGGATCTGGCTGAAAATAAGGGAAGGGGGGTGGCCTTCTGCCTGTCATTCGGTGTGCCGGTCGCCGAGATGATCGAGGTCACAAATACCGAAGACGGCATTCGTATCGATAAGGTCTGGGTGGCTGCTGAGGTGGGTAGAGTTGTGGATCCGATAAACTTCGAAAACCTGATCCAAGGTGGCGTCGTCTGGGCGCTTGGTCACGCGATGAATTGCGAAATCACATATGCGGATGGTGTGGCCGAACAGGACAATTATTACGCTTTCGAAGGAATGCGGATCTGGCAAACGCCCGAGATTATTGTGCGCGGCCTTGAGAACGCCGGGGATCGCATTCGTGGGATAGGAGAACCGATGGTGCCTCCTGCGGCCGCTGCATTGTCTAACGCGATATTTGCCGCAACCGGCCAGCGGATTCGGGAAATGCCAATGAACAAGCATATCGATTTCGTGTGAGAGCTAAGGCGGGCCGATGGCCCGCCTTAGCAGTCAAACGGTGATCAGCCCCAGACCTGACAGCGCGCGAACCTGCTGCACAACCTCTTCCACTCCCTCGCCCAGACGCAGTGCGGTAAGCACAAAAGGCCTTTCCACCCGCATCCGCTTTGCGTCACGCTGCATCACCTCAAGCGAAGCCCCGACGTAAGGAGCCAGATCGGTTTTGTTAATGATCAGCAGATCTGACTTCGTGATCGCCGGTCCCCCTTTGCGCGGGATCTCCTCACCTGCGGCAACATCAATCACGTAAAGTGTGATGTCCGCCAGTTCCGGGCTGAATGTTGCCGACAGATTGTCGCCTCCGCTTTCGATCAGGATCACCTCGACGTCAGGATGTCGCTTGCGCATCTCCGCCACTGCGGCGAGGTTGATCGACGCATCTTCTCGGATCGCAGTGTGCGGACAGCCGCCCGTCTCAACCCCGATGATCCGGTCTTGGGGGAGGATCTGGCGGCGCATCAACTCTTCCGCGTCCTCCTGCGTATAAATGTCATTGGTGATCACTCCGATCGAATGCGCATCTTTCAACGCTTCGGCCAATCGCGCGGTCAGTGTTGTCTTTCCTGCGCCAACCGGACCACCGATCCCGATCCGCAAAGGTCCGTTCATCTGGGTCATGTGCGAAAAATCCTGGGCTGAAGGGTTTCATGACGCATTGCTAGAATATCACATGCAAAACTCGCCGAAGCTACCAATGACAGAGGCGTGTTCATCGCTTTTTCCGCAGCCGCTTCAATCATCGGTTTTAGACCCAGCAGAACGCGCTGCCCATCCGTCTGTCCAATCGGGATAAGGCGGATCGCGGCAGAGCAGAGATTGCTGGAGAAAGCATGCAGGTACATGCGCAATGTATCCTTACAGATCACATTCATCTGCCCCGCAGCGTAACCGACCGCCACTGGATAGCACAGGTCATACATCTTGATTTGCCAGACTTGCGCGATTGTCTCACAGAAGGCCGTTCCCTGCAGGATCGTCTCCGTCTGCCGTTCCGCACTGGCGCAGAAGGCCCGCGCCATGTGGTCGATCGGACGCGGGTCCTTTGAAGCATGCGCCGCTGCAAGAAAAACGGCGTCGCTTTGCCCCGATCCATGCGCGATGAGGTCGGAAAGCCAAGCCTCCAAATCGCGCGAATTGGAGATCGATCCGTCGTGAATAGCCTGCTCCAATCCGTGCGAGTATGCGAAGGCGCCCACGGGAAATGCGGGAGACAGCCATTGGGCCAGGGTCAGAAGCGCATCAGTCATGGCTGTGACCATGCGTGCGGCCGTGTCCGTAAGCGCCGCCTTCCGGCGAAAAGCGCTCCACGACCGGGCGGGTGGTTGCGCCGATCTTGGTCAGCATATCCGCCATCACCTTGTCACGCCGGATCAGTAGCCGGTTCGCTTCAATCTGACAGGGCGTGTGTCGATTTCCGATGTGCCAGGCAATTCGTGTCAGGTCTTCGCCACTGATTTCAAAGAGATCCTCGGGCGCGGCGATAATCCGTACTTCTGTCCCGTCACTGCGGACCAACACGCCGCCATGATCAAGTGATGTCGTCTGTGCCAAGTCGACGAGCAGGGGTGCCCCGGAATCCAGCATAAGAACCTTGCGGCGCAAGAACCTGTCTTCGTAGCTGAGCGTCACCGCGTCTGCGGGCTGACCATGCGCATGTGAATGATAGGCCTGAGCGGTCAGCATGACCACCCCATGCAGATCAGCCCCAGCTGCCGTTGATCATGATTTCGCGGGCAATGTCGGTGCGTTTCATACCCCGATCCGCCAGTTCCGCGTCGCTGAGATGTTGCGCTGCAACGGCGCCGCGCATCGGCGATTCCATGGAAAAAATATTGGACATCCGCGCAATGAGCTTGGCCATTTGTTCCCTCTTTCACGACCTGGACTGTTTTGGTCCTGTTGGTCGAAAGGTAATGCTGCAATGCGGCATCAGTTAGGCCTATGGGTGCAGTTCCGGGTTGCAGCAGGATCATGGCACACGTCTCCATTTGCTAAAACATGAAGTAGCGTTGCGCCATTGGCAGAACTTCGGCTGGTTCGCAGATCAACAACTCACCGTCCGCTCGTACCTCATAGGTTTCCGGATGCACTTCAACCTGCGGCGTTGCATCGTTCAACTTCAGGTCCCGTTTGCCTATGGCCCGTGTATTTTTGACAGCCAATGTGTCCTTGGCCAGGCCGAGTGATGCGCCGATTCCTTCGCTTTGCGCGGCCTCCGACACGAAAGTCACGGCGGATCGCTCAACGCTGCGTCCAAACGCTCCGAACATCGGTCGTGAATAAACCGGTTGCGGTGTGGGGATTGATGCATTGGGGTCACCCATCTGCGCGCAAGCGATTGTGCCACCCAGCAAAACCATCTCTGGCTTCACTCCAAAGAATGCCGGATTCCAAAGGCATAGATCTGCGCGTTTGCCGATCTCTATCGAGCCAATCTCGTGGCTCATACCGTGGGCGATGGCTGGATTGATCGTATACTTTGCAATGTAACGGCGCACACGCAAATTGTCGTTCTCCCCGGTCTCATCCGGCAGACGACCGCGCTGCTTACGCATTTTGTCGGCAGTCTGCCAGGTGCGGATCAAAACCTCTCCCACGCGACCCATGGCCTGACTGTCCGAGGCGATAATCGAAAACGCGCCCATATCGTGCAGTATGTCTTCGGCCGCGATGGTTTCGCGCCTTATTCGGCTTTCGGCAAAGGCCACATCCTCGGGAATTGATTTGTCGAGGTGATGGCAGACCATGAGCATGTCCAGATGCTCTTCGAGCGTGTTCACAGTGAAGGGCCGGGTTGGGTTGGTCGAAGATGGCAGCACGTGATCTTCGCCACAGATTTTGATGATATCTGGTGCGTGCCCGCCTCCGGCACCTTCGGTATGGAAAGCGTGGATCGTTCGCCCTTTCATGGCGGCCACGGTGTTCTCCACAAAACCTGACTCATTTAGCGTATCGGTGTGGATCATCACCTGCACGTCCATGTCATCCGCCACACTCAGGCAGCAATCGATGGCGCCGGGCGTCGTGCCCCAATCCTCATGCAGTTTCATGGCGCAGGCGCCGCCATTCACCATCTCGACCAAAGCAGCGGGCTGGGACGCGTTTCCCTTGCACGAAAGCCCGAAATTCATCGGGAAAGCATCAAGCGCCTGAAGCATCCGCCCGATATGCCAAGGTCCCGGTGTGCAGGTTGTGGCCAAGGTCCCGTGCGCGGGTCCCGTACCACCGCCCAGCATCGTGGTCACACCGGAATGCAGGGCGTCCTCGATCTGTTGGGGGCATATGAAGTGAATGTGGCTGTCAAAGGCTCCCGCAGTTAGGATCTTGCCTTCGCCGGCAAGCGCCTCGGTGCCGGGACCGATGATGATATCGACACCCGGCTGTGTGTCTGGGTTGCCAGCCTTACCGATGCCGACGATGCGCCCGTCTTTCAATCCGACATCCGCCTTAACAATCCCCGTATAGTCGACGATCAGCGCGTTCGTGATGACAGTGTCGACAGCCCCGCCAGCGCGCGTGACTTGGCTTTGTCCCATTCCGTCACGAATGACCTTGCCGCCCCCGAACTTCACCTCCTCGCCGTAAATGGTGCGGTCGTCCTCGACTTCTAGGATCAGGTCCGTATCCGCCAGTCGTACCTTGTCGCCTTTGGTTGGACCGAACATAGCCGCGTAGTCAGAGCGGCGGATTGATTTGGGCATCTTACTACTCCTTCCCGCAGTTCAGCGGGTCGCGCGGTTTTTCAGGCGGCGGGCATTGGCGCGGGTTGCCTGCCGAAACGGTTTCAGGCCTGTCGCGATGACCGCATCGGGGCTTTGGCCATGCGAGATGGCCTTTGCCATGCGGATCTGAGCGGCCAATAGCGCTGCGGGCTTTTCGTTGAGCATACGGTCGACCTCCTTTTGAGCGACCGGCCAAAGCCCCATCATGCCCAACATCCGCATGGTCATAACGGCTTGTGCCTCGGCCGTTAGGAAACCCAGGGTCAGCCAATTGTTGAGAAAGGTAGGATATGGCATCACAAGTCCTTCTTTTGGTTTCAGGGGGAGGAAAAGGCGCGCAGATCGTCGCTCCTGCGCAGCGTCAGCCGTTCCAAGCATATCGCATAAAGCTGGCTTTGCATGGTACCGCCACGAGCCTTCGTGCTTTCCGCGCTGCAGGCTGCATCCCGGTACGCAAGCCATGCCCGCTGCGCATCAAGTAACAAATCCCAATTGCTGGGCGTGAGCCCGGGACTGGCCGCATCCTGCCGTTTCACCTTCGCCCGGGCGATCGACCAAATCGCGTTTAGGTCGGCATCGGCTTTTTCAAAGGCAAGATTGGCGCAACCGGTCATCTCGATTTGCGTTTCCGGATTGGTGCAGTCCGGATCCTGTGCCGCAGCCGATACCCCCCACAAGAATGGCATGCAGAATCCGACCTTTGCGATGCTTCTGAACGATCTCAAAGCGGCCCCATCACTTTTTGATTGAACCCGTAGATTTCCCGCGTGCCACCGATCGGGATCAACTGCACATCCCGTTCCTGCCCGGGTTCAAACCGGACGGCCGTGCCCGCCGCGATATCAAGCCGCATCCCGTGTGCAGTGTCTCTGTCAAAGCTGAGCGCGCCGTTGGCCTCGCCGAAATGATAGTGGCTGCCCACCTGTACGGGCCGGTCACCCGTATTGGCCACACGCAAGGTTATTGCCTCAGCCGCCTCATTAAGCAGGATGTCGTCGTCGCTTGTAAAAACCTCGCCGGGGATCATCTTCGCCTCCTTGCTCAGCGGATCGGATTGTGAACTGTGACAAGCTTGGTGCCGTCGGGAAACGTCGCTTCGACTTGAACGTCTTGGATCATCTCGGGTACACCCTCCATGCATTGATCGCGTGTGATAACCTGTGCGCCTGCCTCCATCATCTCGGCCACGCTGCGGCCGTCTCGGGCGCCTTCGACAACTGCATCCGTAATCAGCGCGATGGCTTCAGGATGGTTTAGCTTCACGCCGCGGGCGAGGCGTTTGCGGGCCACTTCGGCGGCCATCGCGACCAGCAATTTGTCTTTTTCACGCGGGGTGAGTTGCATGGGTCATAGTCTCCAGCAAAGCGGTAATGTCTGATGGGTCAGCAGGTCGAGGACCGGCAAAAGGGTTCCCCGCATCTCATAGCCTGAAGCGGCAAGCAGACGCATGGCCAGGATGTCATCACCCAAGGCGCTGATACCTGCTTTTTCTGGCAGCATGTCCCTGATCTTACTCAACTGCGCTGAGGCATCTGGCGCGATATAAATCAGGCTTGCCATTGCACGTGCACCTGCACCGATTGCGGTCCGGTCCAAATGGGCGGTCAGATCGCCCTCCAATCGCCACGCGTCCATATAAAGTGGGCGTTCGTTCCGTCTTACAAAAATGCGGTCCGAGATACTGCCGTTGACGACAGTTTCCCCAAAAGCCAAGCGACCAAAGACCAAGGGCTCAACGACCAAAGCCTGTCCAGTCGGCGCGATTGTCAGATCAAGACGGCGGCGTATGCTGCAGCCGTCGAAGCAGATGCTTTCCTGCGGCAGCCAGGCCAACTCAGCGCCTTCATCAACGATCAGCCTTGTCGTGATCTGGGCCGTCTCGCCCGGCATGGCTCGATAAAACCGCTCCGCCGCTTGTGTAGTGACGGCGAGCCGGGCGCCTGACTTAATGTGCGCCGTAGTTGTAAACCGGTCACCACCCGTCACGCCGCCTGCCGTATTGACCAGGACCGCATCTAACCGTGAAGCTGTTCGAGGCCGTGGAAAGACGCATTTCAAGGCGCCCGCCTGAAACAGATCACCAAGACGCGCATGGTCTTGCACGGAAAGCCGAACTTTTCCCAATGCGCGAGGCGGAGCGGATTGGACAGGCGTGTCTGAGTCCAGAATTGTGATGGGCTCACCTTGTACTTCGTTCGCCTTATTCAACATGGGCAATGGGCTACTGCCAATAGTTTTGCGGCATCTCGCGGCAAGATCAGATGCGTCGCCACTTTTTTGGGCGTCTCGGAAATCAGCCCGCCCTACGGCGCGCAATAGCTCGCGTCGACGATCCGAGGATCAGGTCGGCCTCCCACAATTCGTGAACATTCGCGCGCGTAGGGTTGGCGATCTGACCCAGTAGCAGTTCCGCGCATCGTCGCCCAGCGGCCCGGACGGATGACCGTGCAGCGGTATATATGGGGGCTTCTGGCGATCCGTTGGGCAGGGCTGAGATTTCGTCGTCAAAAGATGCCAGCGAAATGTCCTGACCAATGCGCAGGTTCATTTCTTCTAACGTGCGGCGTATGCCAAGTGTCACAACGATCGACGATGACACAAAAGCCGTTGCCGGATCGCTCAGCCCCAGCATTGCGCAGGCTGCGTTGTGCCCGGCAGGTTCGGTCATTTCCGCCGATTGCATGAGCGCGGGATCAACCGGAATGCCAGCTCCCTTCAGGGCAGACAAATAGCCATCGCGCCGCCGGAATGCGAAGTCCATATGCTCCATTCCATTTACAAATCCGATTCGCCGATGGCCTAGGCTGATCAGATGCTCCGTTACCTGTTCGATAGCTCTGCGATTGTTGACATCCAGCCAGTTGTACTCGGCTTCCACCCCTGTCGAGCGGCCATGCACCACGAAGGGCAATCCCAAAGAATTCAATAGCGGAATGCGTGGGTCTGCCCGAACCGGCCCGTGGACCATCACGCCGTCTACCGACCGTCTTTGGGCCAGGTCTCGGTAGGTTTGCAGCTCGTCCTTGTCGTCAACCATCGACACTACCATCCTGTACCCACTGCGTCCGTAAATTTCGCTGGCACCTGCGATGAAGTCGGCAAAGATCACGTTGACCATTTCGTGGTTGGCCGACATCGGCATAACATGCCCGATTGCCATGCTTCGTCCTGTGGCGAGGCTTTGTGCACCTGCATTTGGGTGATAATTATGCTGCGCTGCGGCTTCCGTGACACGCTTTCGCGTGCTTTCGCTGACCTCCGGATATCCGTTTAGCGCACGGCTGACCGTCGTTTGCGAAAGGTTCAGTAGTTCCGACAATTCCCGAAGGTTCATAAAGGTCCCAAAGTCATAGAATGGTGTATCAGCCCGACAAGGATCATACCTGCTTGGGTGGTGCTGAAGTCAACAGCTTGGCGGATGATCCGCTTTATCGGCAAACGTTGGCGTATGCTGCCTACCTCAGGTTGACATGCCTTGGTGTTTCGAAGACTTTTGACCTATTCAAAGCGCTTTGGGGTGACTCGAATGCTTTGCAATCAATAACTGCGGCTGCCGAGCCGCTCGGGAGGAGATAATAATGTCACGTGTATGCGCCAGTGCGTCTGCGCTGGCTTTGATAGCGGGTGTCGCCCAGGCTGATGGCCATCAGCCCTTCGCGATAGGAGAGGGCGCCTTCAGCTGGGACAGCTACACAGCGTTTGCCGAAGCACATGACCTCAGCGGGCAATCCCTGACAATCACAGGGCCATGGACGGGCAATGAAAAGGCACAGGTGGATGCCATGCTCAGTTACTTTTCCGAGGCGACGGGAGCGAGTGTGAACTACTCCGGTTCAGACAGTTTTGAACAGGATATCGTGATTTCTGCAAGAGCGGGGTCTGCGCCCAACCTGGCCGTTTTCCCGCAGCCCGGTCTTGCGGCGGATATGGCGGCCCAGGGGCTGCTGACTCCCATGCCGGATGGGCTGGATGATTGGGTTCGTGAGAACTACGCAGCGGGTGATTCATGGGTCGATTTGAGCAGCTATCCCGACGAAACAGGTGCGGTTGATCATTTCGGCATCTTTTATCGTGTCGATCTCAAGTCGCTCGTTTGGTATTCGCCCGAAGCCTTTGACGAGATGGGATATGACATTCCAGAAAGCATGGAAGACTTGAAGGTGCTGATGGATCAGATCGTCGAAGATGGCGGCACACCCTGGTGTCTGGGGCTTGGTTCAGGCGCGGCAACCGGTTGGCCTGCGACCGACTGGGTGGAAGACCTGATGCTCCGGACCCATTCACCCGAGGACTATGACGCCTGGGTCAGCAATGAGCTGAAGTTCGACGATCCCAAAGTGATCGAAGTGATCGAGGAATATGGCTACTTCGCCCGCAACGATGAATTTGTGCAAGGCGGCGCATCCGTTGCGGCCAATACCGATTTCCGCGACAGTCCCAAGGGCCTCTTTTCGATCCCGCCCGGATGTTTCATGCATCGCCAGGCTTCTTTCATACCGGCCTTCTTTCCAGACGACGCGGAGATCGGCGTGGACGTCGATTTCTTCTACTTCCCGGCCTACGCGGAAAAGGATCTTGGCAGTCCGGTCTTGGGGGCAGGCACGCTGATGTCTGTTACCAATCCTTCACCGGCGGCCGAGGTCTTCATCGAATGGATAAAAACACCGATCGCGCACGAGCTTTGGATGGCGCAGGGCAATTTTCTGACGGCCCATATCGGAGCAAATCCCGAAACCTACATGGATGATGCTGCGCGCGCGCTTGCAGATGTCCTGCAGGAGGCCACCACATTCCGCTTTGACGCATCGGATCTGATGCCGGGTGAAATCGGCGCAGGTGCGTTCTGGACGGGTATGGTCGACTACACGACCGGTAAGGATGCCGCCACAGTCGCCGCCGAAATCCAATCGAGGTGGGACGCGATCCAGTAGAGGGCACTAAAGATGTCGCCGCTTCTTCAGGGCATCGTCACCGTCATCCTCGGGGTCGGTGGCTGTGTCGGGTATTTTTTCCTCTCCAACCTTGTGCTCGACCGGGTGATCTTTCCGGCGCGGGGCGGCGACATGGGGCGCAACATCAACCGCGCCAACGTAGTTCGGCCATGGCTGTTTCTCCTGCCGGCGCTCGCTGCGCTTGGTCTTTATCTGGTCTACCCGGTCGTGGGTTCGTTCTGGCGATCACTTTACAATCGTGCGGGCAATGAATTCATCGGGTTTGACAATTATCAGATCATGTTTGCAGATCAGGGCTTTCAAACGGCTTTGCTCAACAACTTCCTCTGGATTCTGATAGTGCCTGCGGGGGCCACTTTCTTCGGGCTGCTGATCGCGCAACTGACCGACCGGCTAAGCTGGGGAAACGTCGCTAAGTCGTTAATCTTCATGCCGATGGCGATTTCGTTCGTGGGCGCCTCGCTGATCTGGAAATTCGTCTACGCGAACAATCCCGATATCGGCTTGCTGAATGCAATGCGCCTGTTTCTGGGGGCTGAGCAACCGCTCGACGTTCTGCAATTGCGCTTCTGGAACAACTTCTTCCTGATGGTGATTCTGATATGGATCCAGACTGGCTTTGCCATGGTCATTCTAAGCGCGGCCTTGCGCGGCATCCCCGAGGAAACGGTCGAGGCGGCGATCATTGATGGGGCCAATCCCCTGCAGGTTTTTTTCAGGATAAAGGTGCCGCAGATCAAATCAACCATCATGGTGGTCTGGACGACGATCACAATCCTTGTGCTGAAGGTGTTCGATATTGTCTACACGATGACGGGCGGCAATTTCGGGACCGACATCCTACCCAGCTACATGATGTCCTACATGTTCCGCGATGACGGTCGCGCAACAGCGGTGGCTTTCGTGATCATGATCATCGTTCTGCCTGTAATGGTCTGGAACATTCGTCAGGCCCGGGCGGAAATGCGTTGAGGACGCCGCATGGATAGCATCGCAGGCACCAAGCCCGCACTCCGCTGGGCGGTGAATCTGTCCGTCATCTTTCTTGTGGTGCTCTGGCTTGTCCCGACCGTTGGCCTGCTTGTGTCGTCCTTCCGGGACCGCGACCAGATCTCGGAAACGCTATGGTTGCTGGCCCCGTTTCCTGTCGAACAGAATTTTCGCATTCGCGCCCCGGCGGATGATGCAAAGCAGGTCAACGGTGCGTTCACGATCACAGGGAATATCTTCGGTGACGAAGGTGGCTCCATCCTCCGCTTCGGGGGCACGCGCAGCAACCCTACGGCTTTCGCGGCCGGAGAGACGGCAGAACTGACGAGAGACAGGATCCTAAACGTTCAGGAAAACGGCGATTTCATCTACACATCTCCGCAGGAAATCAGGCGGGACCCAAGCATTTACTACTCGCTCGCCACACCTCCTGATTTTTCCGTCGAAAATTACCAGACCATCCTGACCTCCGACAGTATGGACCGGGCATTTATCAATACCCTCACAGTGACGATCCCAGCGACGATCATCCCGATCCTCATTGCGGCCTTTGCCGCCTATGCCCTGGCATGGATGGATTTTCGCGGCCGCGGCTTTTTGATTGCATTGATCGTCGGGCTTTTGGTCGTACCCTTGCAGCTTGCCCTTGTGCCGCTCTTACAACTCCACAATCAGGTTGGGATCGGGCAGAGTTTTCTGGGCATTTGGATGGCCCATACCGGCTTTGGCCTGCCCCTGGCCATTTACCTCTTGCGCAACTACATGGTCGGCCTTCCCCGTGACATCATCGAAAGCGCCAAGGTCGACGGGGCGACGGATTTCCAGGTCTTCACCAAGATTGTCCTGCCGTTGTCATTCCCCGCACTCGCTTCGTTCGCGATCTTCCAGTTTCTCTGGACATGGAACGATCTTCTGGTGGCCAAGGTGTTCCTGCCTTCAAACAGCGAAAGCTGGGTGATGACCGTGAAGATCGCTGATGATCTTTTGGGCTCCCGCGGGGGGGATTGGGGTATTCTGGCGGCTGCGGCCTTCATCTCTATTGCCATACCGCTGTTGGTCTTTTTCACGATGCAACGATATCTCGTCCGCGGCCTGCTGGCCGGATCAGTCAAGTAACGAAGGGCAGTCAATGACGAAAATGGAACCCCTGAAAGCTGCGCAAAGCCCTCATGCCGTCGACAAAGACTGGTGGCGCGGTGCAGTGATATACCAGATTTATCCGCGCAGCTATCAGGACAGCAATGGTGACGGCATCGGCGATCTGCTGGGCATTGTTCAGCGCATGCCGCACATCGCCTCGCTGGGCGTCGATGCGATCTGGATTTCGCCCTTTTTCACCTCACCCATGAAAGACTTTGGCTATGACGTCAGCGATTATTGCGACGTTGATCCGATGTTTGGAACATTGGCCGATTTCGACTCACTGATTGCAGCGGCGCATGCCTTTGGACTGAAGGTGATGATCGATCTGGTGCTGAGTCATACGAGCGATCAGCATCCTTGGTTTGTGGAAAGCCGTCAAAGCCGCGACAATCCAAAGGCCGCTTGGTATGTCTGGGCAGATCCTAAACCTGACGGCACACCGCCAAACAACTGGCTTTCGATTTTTGGCGGCCCGGCCTGGCAATGGGATGCGCGGCGCGAGCAGTACTTTCTGCACAACTTCCTTACTTCCCAGCCTGATCTGAACTTCCATTGCGAAGAGGTGCAGCGGGCCTTGCTGGATGCGGCCCGGTTCTGGCTGGATCGCGGCGTGGACGGTTTCCGTCTCGACACGATAAACTTTTATTTCGCTGACAAGGATCTGCGCGACAATCCGGCCCTGCCGCCCGAGGCGCGCAATGCAACGATCGCGCCGTCGGTGAACCCCTACAATCATCAGGAACATATCTATTCAAAGAACCGGCCCGAAAACCTCGCATTTCTTGAACGCCTACGTGCAGTGCTTGATGAATACCCCGCAGCCACCGCAGTGGGCGAGGTCGGCGATGCGCAGCGCGGCATGGATCTTCTGGGCGAATACACATCCGGGGATGACCGCGTGCATATGTGCTATGCCTTTGAGTTTCTGTCGCCAGAGCCCCTGACGGCCGGTCGAGTGGTCGAGACGATGCAGCGTCTGGACATCGCCGCACCGGACGGTTGGGCGTGCTGGGCCTTTTCCAATCACGATGTCGCCCGCCACATCAGCCGCTGGGATCTGCCACCTGCAGCACAGCGACTTTATGCAACGATGCTCATGGCCCTGCGCGGGTCGGTCTGCATCTATCAGGGCGAAGAGCTTGGCCTGCCCGAAGCTGACCTGAACTTTGAGGATCTGCAGGATCCCTACGGCTTGGAGTTCTGGCCAGAATACAAAGGGCGTGACGGCTGCCGGACACCCATGGTTTGGGAAGCGGACAATCAAAATGGAGGGTTTTCGGATGCAAGACCCTGGCTGCCTGTTGGCCACGATCACTTGCACCGCGCTGTTGTGGCACAAGAAGACGACCCGGCGGCCCTTCTGCATCACTATCGCCGGGCAATTGGCTTTCGGCGCAGTCATCCGGCGTTTTTGAAGGGCACAAATGATCGGCTTGCAAATGACGGCGCCGTTTTGCGTTTCGTTCGCAGTCATCCCGAACAGACGATCTTTTGCGCGTTCAACCTCAGCCCGGACCCGACAATTATCGAGATGGAGCCGGGATCATGGACGCCAATCGGGGCAGAGCTTGGCTCCACCGGCCCCTCAGCCGATGGAAAGCTGCATCTGGGTCCCTGGCAGCCCTGTTTCGCGATCAGGATAGAGTAGGCGTAGCGATGGCAGAGCTTTCCCTGAAAGATGTTGGCAAGTCTTATGGCGGCAGCGTCGAGGTCTTGAAGGACATCAATCTTGAGATCGACACCGGCGAATTGATTGTCTTTGTCGGCCCGTCCGGATGCGGGAAGTCAACCTTGTTGCGTATGATCGCCGGCCTGGAAAAGATCACCAGCGGGGATCTTTTTATCGAAAACGAACGGATGAACGATGTCCCGCCAGCACAGCGCGGCATAGCGATGGTGTTCCAATCCTACGCGCTCTATCCGCACATGACCGTGCGTGAAAACATGGCCTTTGCGCTGAAGCTCGCTCGCAAATCCAAAACTGATATCGACGCGGCGGTAGAGCGTGCGGCAAAGGCCCTGCAGCTTGACGACTATCTCGACCGGCTGCCCAAGGCGCTTTCGGGTGGGCAACGTCAAAGGGTTGCGATCGGTCGCTCGATTGTGCGCGACCCGAAAGTATATCTTTTTGACGAACCGCTTTCGAACCTGGATGCATCCTTGCGCGTGGCCACGCGGATCGAAATCGCCCAACTCAAGGAAAGTATGCCGAACTCGACCATGATCTACGTCACCCACGACCAGGTCGAAGCGATGACGCTGGCCAGCCGCATCGTTGTTTTGGCCAATAAGGGCATCGCCCAAGTCGGCACGCCTCTTGAGCTATACGAGACGCCAAACAGCGAATTCGTTGCACAATTCATCGGCTCGCCCGCGATGAACCTGCTTGCGGGCCGTATCGTGGAAACCGGGGAAGAGACGCTTGTGGAGTTACCCGAGGGTCAGGGCCAGATCCGCACGAAGATCCCCAGTCAAGACGCAGACAAAGGGCGCGAGGTGAATGTCGGCATCCGCCCCGAAGACATGGTTGTCACCGAGGACAGCACCTACGCTTTTGCTGGCAAGGTCGAGATCAAAGAGGCTTTGGGCGAGGTCACGCAGGTCTACTTCGGCAAATCTTCTCCTCAAGCCGCGCCCGTGATTGCGAAATTGCCCGGCATCCATTCCGGGCTGCGGGACAAGGTCCTGCACATGACCGCGGTTCCGGAAAAGATCCACCTTTTCGCGAACGGTCAGTCATTGCTCTACCGTTAAGAACCAAACGCTTGCCCTAAACATTGGAAGTGTCATGTTGAATGGCATGGCTTTGGTGGGATTCGCGCGTTTGCGACGCTTTACAGGTCGCAGATTGGTGCAAAAGTCGTCGTACGTTTTGACCACGGCCTTCCGCTTTGGCGCAAGCTTGGTGATCGTAGTCTTTGGCGCGGTCAGTTCTTCGGCGTTTCAACTGGTCTGGGTAACGGATGAGCCGTCCGAATTGATTGAGGATCTGCAAGCGGCATCTCTTCTGCATAGCCTGCCTGACGAGGCGCAAGCCAGCCCGCAAGAGGTTCTGGGGGCGGCCCGCGCAGATTACGGCCGTTTGATCGCTGCACTTTATGACAACGGCTTTTTCTCTCCAGTCATCTCGATCCGACTTGATGGGCGCGAGGCCAGCGACATTCCCGTCGTAGGTACGCCCGACCGCATCGATGTGATCCGGCTGCGGGTTGAGGCAGGTCCGCGATTTGTCTTTGGACAGGCGCAGATCAGTCCGCTGGCCCCGGAAACCGCCTTGCCCGAAGCGTTCCGGCCCGGACAGATGGCTACGACGACGGCTATCCGAAACGCCGCCACTGCCTCGACCGAAGGCTGGCGCAATATTGGTCATGCAAAGGCCGGTCCGGGCGCGCAGTCGATCACGGCCGACCATGCAAACCAAAGGCTGGACGTCGCCGTCCAGATGGATCCCGGCCCCCGTCTGCGGTTCGGTGCACTGCGCCTTGAAGGCAACTCTGACGTCAGGCCAGAACGCTTGCGCGAGATTGCAGGGTTGCCAACTGGTCAGATCTTTTCACCGGCCGAGCTTGATCGGGCGCGGACCAGGCTGCAACGCACGGGCACGTTCCGCGTGGTCTCCCTGACCGAGGCAGAAGAAGTGACCGCCCCTGATCTGTTGCCCATAAATGCCAACATCGTGGACCGCTTGCCGCGCAGTTTTGGTTTCGGGGCCGAGGCGTCCTCTTTGCAGGGCCTTACGGTCAGTGGTTACTGGCAACATCGAAACCTTTGGGGCGGGGCGGAACGCCTCCGTTTTGACGCCGAAATCAGCGGTATCGGCGGCGAGGATGGCGGCGAAGACCTCAGCCTGTCGTTTCGTTTCGACAAACCTGCAACCCGCGGCCCGGATGCGGACTATTACGGTCTGGCCGAGCTTGAGGCTTTGGATGAGGTCAGCTTTTCCTCGGACCGGGTGGCCATTGAGGCGGGCTTCGTGAACCGCAAGACGCCCAAGCGCACCTACACCTATGGGCTGGGATTTGAATATGCCGAAACCGAAGACGCGTTCGGACAACGGGATTACTTCATCATGACCTTGCCTCTTACGGCAGAGCTTGACTACCGCGACTCGGACGTGAACGCGACGACGGGCACCTACGGCAACCTGACGCTGACGCCTTTCTACGCGATCAGCGGCACCAAAAACGGTTTGCGGACGACCTTGGATGTGCGCCACTATCGCCCGCTCGGAGATCGAACCGTTCTGGCCTTGCGCGGTCAGTTGGGATCGATCTTCGGCCCCGCCTTGTCCGAAGCGCCTGCTGATTATCTCTTCTACTCAGGCGGTGGCGGCACGGTACGTGGGCAATCCTACCAATCGCTGGGTGTTACATTGCCGTCCGGCCGGGACGTTGGCGGACGGTCATTTCTCGGGTTATCCGCTGAACTGCGCGTCAAGGCGTGGCAGGCCGTCAGCGTCGTGGGTTTCGCCGATGCTGGCTATATCGGAGAAGAAACGTTTCCCGATGGTGCCAGCGGTGACTGGCATTCAGGCGCGGGGCTTGGCATTCGCTATGACACGGGCGTGGGCCCGATCCGCTTTGATGTCGCCTTGCCTGTCAGCGGCCCCGGGGACAACACAGGCGTCGAATTCTACATTGGCATAGGACAGGCATTTTGATCCGACGTCTCACCATCCTGTTCGTCGCTTTCGCCTTCCCCGCTTTTGCGCAGGACGATGGTGATCGCGGATTTATTGCCGGTCTTCTTGAGGATTCTTTGGGCGGACCGGGCCGTATCGTCCGGGTCGAAGGTTTTTCAGGTGCCCTAGCGGCAACCGCCCGGATTGAGCGGATCAGTATCGCTGACAACCGTGGCGTCTGGCTTGAACTGAACGCGGTGGAAATGACATGGAACCGCTCGGCGCTCTTGCGCGGACGGATCGACATCGATCAGTTGCGCGCAGCCGAAATTATGCTGAGCCGCACGCCCGAACCTGTCGAAGGAACACTGCCAAGTGCCGCCGCATCCGGCTTTTCATTGCCCGAATTGCCGGTTTCGGTTGAGGTCGCCGAACTGGCTGCCGATCGGATCGTCCTGGGTGCCCCTCTATTGGGAGAGCCCGTGATACTGTCGCTCTCGGCCACCGTTGTTCTGTCGGGCGGCGAGGGGCGTGTGGATCTGAACGCCAACCGAACGGACGGCACGCGTGGAATGTTCCAGATCAATGGCAGCTATGCGAACGCGACCCAGATGCTGTCCATCGCAATGAGTCTCGATGAGGCGGAGGAGGGCATTGCTGCCCGGGCCATGAACCTGCCGGGTTTGCCGTCAGTCACGCTCGACCTGACGGGGGAGGGGGCGCTCACCGACTTCGCGGCAGAGCTTGCGTTGCGCACCGATGGAACCCCGCGCCTTGAAGGGCAGATGGCGCTGCGTGAAATGGAAGACAACCCCGGCGCACGGGCGTTCGATGTCGATCTTGGCGGTGATGTAACGGCACTTTTTGCGCCCGAGTTCCGCGATTTCTTCGGCCCGGATGTCGAACTTGTCGCTCAAGGACGTCGGGAGGCTGACGGCGCTCTGACGCTTGATCAGATGGATCTGACGACCAAAGCGCTGGAACTTCGCGGAATGGTGGCGCTGAATCGCGAAGCTTGGCCCGAACGGTTTGAGATCACCGGGCGCCTTGCAGATGCGACTGGTGCCGCAGTGATCCTGCCTGCGGGCGGTTCACAAACCCGCGTAGGCAGCGCTGATTTCGACCTGCGCTTTGATGCTGCGATCAGCAATCGCTGGGAGGGCCTCTTTCGGGTGAACCGCCTCGACCGCGACGATCTGGACATCGAAACGATCACACTGGATGGCAGCGGCACGCTTATGGCCAATCCGGGCGGGATTGGTGCGTTCAATGGTGATTTGGTCTTTGAGTCTTCCGGCCTTCAGTTCTCTGATCCGGCCTTGGCTGATGCGGTCGGCGACGGGCTACAGGGTCGGATCGGCATCTGGTATGTCGAGGATCAACCAATTGATCTGCCCACGATCCGACTTTCGGGCGAAGGCTACAGCGTTGATGGGGAGGCACAGATTTCTGGCCACCATGATGCGTTCCGCACCGATTTTACGCTCGCCTTTCGCAGCCTCGACATAAGGTCGCTCTCGGCCATTGCGGGCCGACCTCTCGGTGGTCGCGTGACCCTTGATCTGGAAGGACAAGCCGATCTCGGTGGGTTTTTCGACGTTCAGGCGCTTGGCACCACGCGGGATTTGCGCATCGGCGTCGATGGGACGGATGAGATCCTGCGCGGCGAAAGCACGCTGGCCCTCAACGTCAGGAGAGACGATACAGGCCTTGAGGTGCGCGAGGCCAACATCCGCACCCAAGGCGCGCCGATCACCTTGGCTGGCACAGGCCGCCTGACAGGCGCGGAGCAGGACTTGGGCGGTGAATTCGATATCTCGCTGATCAGTCCCGATATTCAGGCCCTCTCAACACTGGCTGGACGTCCCTTGAAGGGTGCGCTTGACCTTAAACTTGAGGGGTCTGCGACCGTCAAAGGGCTGTTTGATATCGTGGCCGCCGGCAGTGGCACGGATCTGAGCGTGGGGATCGCGCAGGCCGACAAACTGCTGGCGGGCGAGACACGTCTGCAGGTCGACGCAACTCGTGATGCAGCCGGATTGCGCATTGATGATGCGCGTATTGCCGGGAACGGTGTGCGTGCTCAGGTCGATGGATCGCTGGCCGAGACTGAGGGCCGCTTCGATTATGAAGCATCGATAAGGAACATTCGCAGGCTTGTTCCGGCAGTTACCGGCGACGCGGTGTGGTCTGGCAGCCTTGTTCATGATGGTGCGACCTGGCAGGTGCAGACAAATGGAACCGGACCCTATAGCTCGACGGTCAGCGTTAACGGGCGCGTTTTGCCCGATCCTTCCGTCAATTACACTGTTTCGCTTCCCAATGTGGCACCCATTGCCCCCGGATTTTCAGGGCCGCTGCGGCTGCATGGACAGGTCCGCGATGACGCTGGGCGCATTCTCACAAACACCTCGATCAACGGGCCTGCCGGGACAACCGCGCGGCTTGAAGGACAGGTAAGCCCCTCTT
Organism: uncultured Shimia sp.; assembly: GCA_937897325.1. Classification (GTDB taxonomy): domain Bacteria; phylum Pseudomonadota; class Alphaproteobacteria; order Rhodobacterales; family Rhodobacteraceae; genus CALCOY01. Next base: position 101,276 of record CALCOY010000022.1, on the reverse strand, counting down.
TTGACCTCAGCCTCAACGCAAATGCACCGCTGGGTCTTGCAAGCCCCTTTATCGCCCCGCGCAGCATTCGTGGCCAGTTGGTGGCTGATCTGGCGGTGCGTGGCAATGCGCTCAATGACGTATCGGGGCGCGTCACAATCAGCAATGCAACCTTCGTGTCACCAAATGAGGGTTTGACGCTCCGGCAGATCAGCGGAGGCATCGATCTTGGGCGGGGCCGCGCGATCCTTTCCGTCACGGGTCAGCCGATTTCTGGCGGTCAGCTCCGTGTGTCGGGTCCTGTCACCTTGTCAGGTCGCTACCCAGCCGATCTGGCTATTTCGCTGGATCAATTCCGGCTGGAAGATCCGCAACTCTACACCACCTCGCTGGATGGACAGGTGAATGTGACGGGACCCTTGCGTGGAGGCGCCTCTATCGTCGGCCAGATCAATGTGGGCGAGACGCAGATCACTGTGCCTTCGACATCAATCGGATCCTTCTCTTCAATCCCGAACATACGCCACGTGGGGTCTCCACCGGAAGTCACCGCCACCCGTCGGCGGGCGGGGCTGATCCAAGATACGTCTACCCGGGCGTCTTCAAACAGGCGCAGGGCCTATCCACTCGACATCGTGGTATCTGCACCCTCCCGCATCTTTGTCCGTGGCCGTGGGCTGGATGCAGAGCTTGGCGGACGTCTGGCATTGACAGGAACGACGACCAACATCATCTCGGCTGGTGGATTCGAATTGGTGCGCGGACGGCTTGATATCGTTGGTCAGCGTTTTGTTCTGGACGAGGGCCGGATCAATCTTGAAGGCGATTTTGACCCTTTCCTGAATTTCCGCGCCACGACCGACACAGACGATGGCACGGCAAGCGTCATCATCGAAGGCCGCGCCTCAGAGCCCCAGGTCAGGTTCGAAGCGAGCCCGTCGGTGCCCCAGGATGAGGTCCTGGCTCAGCTTCTGTTCGGCCGCGATGTGAGCCAGATCTCAGCTTTTCAAGCGCTGCAACTGGCCAACGCGGTCGCGACCCTGGCGGGGCGGGAGGGCGTCAGCCTTCTGTCGCGCCTGCGCGAGGGTTTTGCGCTGGATGATCTTGACGTACAGACCAGTGAGGATGGCGGCACCGCCGTGCGCGCAGGCCGCTACATATCCGACAATATCTACACCGACGTCACTGTAGGGGATGGGGAGGATACCGGCGTTTCGCTGAATATTGATATTACACCAAACCTTACCGCGCGGGGTACGACCGGCACGGATGGCAGCACCTCGCTGGGCATCTTCTTCGAACGCGATTACTGAACAGTCCCCCTGATCAGCATTGAACTTTCCTGCCTGTCTCTGGCAGAGATGAACCGGGGCAAGATGGGGGCTTTAAAATGCGCGTCGCGATCAACGGATTTGGCCGTATCGGTCGGACGATCTTGCGTCAGATCCTTGTCCAGCCCGGCCATCCAGATGTCGACGTCGTGGCACTCAATGACATCGCGCCGCTTGATTGCTGCGCCTATCTCTTTCGCTACGACAGCGTTTTCGGACCGTATCCCGGCGAGGTGCGGGGGGAAGACGGCGCGTTGGTCGTGGACACCCGCCGCATTCCATTCCGGGCAGAGCCGGACATCACCGCCCTTGATCTCAGTGATGTGGATGTCCTGATCGAATGCACAGGAAAGGCCAATACGAGGGAGGTCGCGGGGCTTGGGCTGAAGGCTGGTGCCAAGAATGTCCTGATATCCGGTCCCTCGGACGCCGCCGACATCACGCTGGTGCTTGGGGCCAACGATCATCTGCTGACCGATCAGCGCGTCGTTTCCAACGCGTCTTGCACAACCAACGCGCTCGCCCCTCTGCTGCGTGTGCTGCACGAAGATCTTGGCGTCGCGCAAGGGCACATGACGACAATCCACTGCTATACCGGCAGCCAGCCTATGGTTGATGCCCCCCGGGCCAGCCATGCGCGCAGCCGGGCTGGGGCCGTTTCGATGATTCCCACCACAACCAGCGCCACCCGCCTTGTTGGTGAGATTTTGCCCCAACTTAAAGACCGCATCAGCGGTGCTGCCGTGCGGGTGCCCACGCTGAGCGTGTCGGCCGTTGATCTTGTGTTGCAGTTGGATAAGTTGCCCGAAAAGGGGCTGAACGCTTATTTGAAGGAACGGTTCGTGGGTTCGAACCTGATTGGATTTGTCGGGGATTCTGCCGTCTCAACCGATATGCGAGGCCGATCTGAAGCAGTTGTCATTGCGCTGCCCGAGACGATCGAGAAGGGCACGGATCAGGTCCGTCTGTTTGGATGGTACGACAATGAATGGGGATACTCCGCACGTGTGATCGAGCTTGCGCGCCGCATGGTGGCAAGAGATGGATAGAACGAGCCCTTGATCATTCTTCGAACCTGTAACCCACATGACGCAGGGTCACGATGCGCTGACCATGATCTCCTAGCTTGCGCCTCACACGTCCGACATAGACGTCGACCACATTGGTCATCGGATCCGCATTGACACCCCAAACGGCGTTCAGGATCCTCTCGCGTGACAGAACACGACCCGGGTTCGACATGAATAAGAGCAGCAGGTCACGCTCTTTCGCGGAAAGATCCAGTTCCGTCCCATCGACCTTTGCGACATAGGATGTCTTATTGAAGGTGATTGCTCCGAAATCGAGCATGTCACTGACCCGCTCGGCCCTATAGCCCGAGGCGCGACGATGCAGGGCTTCGATCCGTGCGACAAGCTCATCAAAGTCAAAGGGCTTGGGCAAGTAGTCATCCGCTCCGATTTTGAGGCCGGCCACGCGTTCGTCGGTCGCGTCTAGCGCGCTCAGCATCAGAATAGGGGTGGTGATTTTGCGCGCGCGCAGCTTGCGGCAGACATCTTGCCCGCTAATCCCAGGCAACATGAGATCCAGAATGATCAGGTCAAAACTGTCCTGGCGCGTGAACTCGATGCCGGTTTCACCGTCGGGCGCGTGCTGCACGCTCCATCCTTCGGCTGACAAACCCCGCCTTAGAAAATCAGCGACGCGGGTTTCATCTTCGATCAATAAAATGTTCATGGCAATCTCCAGCTAAGCGATGTCGCCGCCAGAAAAAGCCCAAATCGGTGCCCCAGCAATGCGTTAGCGGTTTATGGCCGCCTCCGTAAAGCTGAGGTTTGCGATCATAAACTTGATGTATATGCACCGGGTTGTATGTCATCATCATCCCATCTGACAATATCCAACCTTGGTTTAGATGGCAGTTGAAGGCTGACCCGCAGACCTCCGCCATCTCGGTCGCTCAGTGTCACCTTGCCACCATGTGCCGCCATGATTGCCCGCACTATGGGAAGGCCAAGTCCACTGCCCGCATCATCCCCCTGCGATGCGTTCGAGCCACGGAAGTAGCGTTCGAAGGCCTGCGCCTTTTCGGCATCGGTCATGCCCGGCCCATTATCCTCGATCGCGATTTCGAAAGCATCGTCCGTGCTTTCGATCTGCGCGGTGATGTTGGGGCCCCCATACCTGCGCGCGTTCTGAAACACAGCCAAAATGCATTGCCGCAAGCGGATTCTGTCGATGCGTGCCGGCAATGCCTGATCAGGTGCTTTGATAAGAACATCCATCGGGAACATGTCACTGGCTTCTGTCAGCACAAGCCGCAGATCGGTCTCGCGCATCTCAAGCCGCAGCTTACCGGCTTCCTGCCGCGCGATCAGCAACATGTCATCGACAATGCGGTTCATGTGACGCGCTGAATCACGGATGCGGGCCAACACATCGGCATAGTCCTGCGCCTCTTTGACATTGCCGCGCAGGGTGACCTCAGCCTCCCCCTGCACGATGGTAAGGGGGGTCCGCAGTTCGTGGCTGATATCCGCCATAAGCTGCCTGCGGTTGCTTTCGGTCCGCTCGATCTGCGCGACAAGCTTCTGAAGCTCCTGCGTCCGCTCATGCACTTTGCTTTCGAGCCGTTCCTGTTCGGTTTTGCGTTCCGCTTCCCGCGCCTTCAGACCGCTTGCCATGTCGTCCAGAACTTCGGCCAAGCGCTGAAATTCAATCGCGCCGTCACGCGGCATTGGGTCATTGTAGTTCCCGGCATGAAGCTTTTGCAGACCGTTCATCAGGCCGTCGAGCGGATCACCCACAAGGCGCACATACGTGAATGCGAACCCGGCCAGAGAGGCGGCCGCGGCGAACATCGCCAGGATCACGGCAATCCTTGAATTCCGTCGGAACCGCTGCGCCTCGGCCGAGGTGTCCATCACCTCTTTCTGCTCTTCCTCAAGGGATTCGTTGATCAGCGTCGCCAGCTCCTCATCGATCTTTCGGTCGAGGATATCGGCCAGTTGTTCCCGCCGAATATCGGGATCGAAGGGCGTATTGGTTGCCGACATGCGCGACAATGAGGCTGTCAGTGCGCGCACGCGGCTTTCGATCTCGGCAAGCTTCTCAAGCTCTTCATACTCCTCCTCGCCGACCATCTCGATCTCACGGGCGATGGCGCTTCGGATTTCGGCGACATCTTCGGTGATGGCCTTCTGGATTGCGGCCTCACCGGTCCCCTTGTCGCGGTCGCCGATCAACAGGGCATCCGCATGCTGTTTCATCAACTGATAGATGTGCGATTCAAGCAGCAGATGGGTGTGATATGAATGCTGTGCCAGCTCAATGCGCTCATCCCAGAAATGCGATCGCTGGATGTTCCAGAGCGTCAGGCCCGACAAAAGCAGAATCGCGATCAAAAAGATCGCGCCATAAAGGCGAAAAAGCGAAGTTATGCGCATATCAACTCTCGATGTTCCGGCCGACCCGCGAACGACCTGTCAACAACAGTTTAGCGCGATTGCACGGGCGTTCGAAAAAGTTGGCGTTTGATCGCCTGCAATGACAATCGTCGCGTTCGTCTGATCATGCAGCGTGTCGACCAGTTTGACGCTTTCGGGATCTGCGGTCAGACGGCTCGTGTCGATGACGATCAGGTCTGGCCGGGCGAGAACCGCCCGCGCGAGGTCCAGCCGAAGCGTTTCAGAGGCCGACAATTCCCGTGCGCCTTCCCGAAGGCGTCCTTTCAGACCACCAACGGCGTCCAGAACATCCTGCAGATCAAAAGCGCCAAGGGCCCGCTTGATCTTACGGTCCGATGGTCGGGGCGATAGGCCCAGCGTCACGGCCCGGCGCAAGCTGCCCTGCAGAATTGTCGGACGCTCACCGATAAAGGCGATGGCGGGCAGGGGGGCTACCTGGTGATTGTAGGTTACCGTCACATCATCGGTGTGATCCAACCCGCCAATCACCGCCGCAAGGGCGGATGCATGGCGACGAGTCCGCCCGACCAGTTCGGTGATTTGACCTGCCGAAATCTCAACCGACATTTCCGAGGCACGTACCTGCACGGTCACCGCGTTCTCCCGGCGCAGGCTGCGTCTTGGTTTTGATGGGTTCGACAGCAGGCGCAGAGCTTTTTCGCGCGCTATCCGCCAGGCGCAATACTGATCCCATGCGCCCGCCAGTTCCCGCATGGGCAAGACCAGAATGGTCAGAAAGGCGAGGGCAGCTGCAATCGTGCCAGGTGCAATCCCATGCCGACCCGCCACCCAGAACAGAGCCACGCCCGCAACGGCCGCACCGATTTGGGGAACGGTGCGCAACAGGCCCGACCGGGTGTTGCGCGCAATGGCGTGCTGGCGCAGGGATTGGCTGTTTTTGCGCAGATCGCTCAGTTCTCGCTCTGTCCGGCCCATCAGGTCCAACTCGGGCGAGACGGCGATCCGCTCCATCATCGTGATCGAGATATTGGCCCGCCGACCCCTTAGCGACCGGTGGCGTGCCTCAAGTCCAATGGCAAGGCAGATCATCAGGGTCAGTGAAATCAGAATGGGGGCGGCGCCCGCAAAAACGATCCGTGGATCGAGCAGCCACAGCACGATTGCAGCGCCTGGCAGGATCATCATAGCGGCCAGAATGCGTGGCAGACCAAGGCCAAACCAGTTCCTTGCGGCAGAAAGATCTCCGACAAAGCGCAAGGATAAGGCCCCGATGCGCCGCGCAGACAGCGTGTCGCGCGACATGCCAGCAAGATGAGTGTATAGACAGATCCGCAAATCGGCGGCATAGCTTTGCCCCAAGGCTTCAGAGCGGATGCGCGCAATCCATTGAAGGCCTGCAGCAATCACCCCTGTCAGGATCAAAACGCTGAGTGTGGCAATGTCAGGGATCCGTCCGTCGTGCAGAGCGGTGAAGGCCTCCCGCGTTGCAAAGGCGCCAAAACCAAGAGCGATTGCTTGCAGGATCCCGAAAAAAGGGATGAGGACCACATCTGAAATGCGGTCCCCATCTATCGGCCTGGGAAGTTTGCTCATGCCGCGCTCAGCTCGTCTTTGAAAGCGCGTATGAAGGGCTGCACATGATGGTGGATCATCTGCGGATCCCACAGGTCTTCCCGTGAGAGGACGGGAAGACCTGTGGCCATCTCGGCCTCGGCCGTCGCGAGTGGTGAGCAGCTAACCATGCCGGAAATCGCAAAGGGACTAAGGTCGTGTTGTTCAAGAACATGTACCCCGCCGACAACGCCCAAGGCGTCAGGGGCGGCAAAGAGGATTGCGTCAAGACGGTCCCTTATCCGGGAGCCTTGCAAGATGGCCCGCGTTTCCTGCTGGAAAACCCCGTCCGCAATCTCGACCACGACGACCTCCGCTCCTGCATTCGCGGCCGTGGAGACCAGCGTATCAAAGCCTGCCTCAATTCGGGACAGAGGCATCCGATAGGTCGTGGCCATCCCTGCATCGGTGAAGTCCATCACTGGCACGCCCGCATCTTCAAAGGCGTTGAAGTCACCAAAAGCACCCGTGCCTGTCGCCTTGATCCCGGCCGTTGCATATCCGGCGGCGCGCAGACCGTGGGCGAGGCTTGCGGCGGCCGTGGTCTTGCCCGAATTCATTGAGGCGCCGAAGACGCCAATGACGGTGGCTGTTTCATTGCCGGGAAGGGTGGGCAGGGCATATTGCGCCACATTCATTACCGCGCCTGATCGGTTGGTGACCAGACCTAGCGGGCGCAGGCTTGTCGGCTCTTCCATGCGGACATGGGCGGCCTCGACCTCACCGGCGATTCCGCCGCCTGCGGCAAGGTGCAGAACCGAACCGTTTATCTGGGCGCGGGCCTTGAACTGATCGGGCGCGTAGCGATCCCCAAGGCATAGAACGACAAGATCGCCTGGATAGCTGGTCGAGGCACGGCGATCCGAAAGCTGGATCTTCTTGTGCTGGCCGATTTCAAGGATCTCGCACAGTACCAGGTCACCGGCTTTCGCCTTGCTGAAATCTGATGTCATGCCCGCCGCATCATCTTGTGAGACGCGACGCGTGGTGAAAGCCCATTTGGCCATGTCAAGAAGGGTCGGGTGAAAGTCTGTTGCGAAAGTCATGTCAAAGATCCGTTCGTCAGTGTTTCGATGCTGCCTTTTTCGCGGCTGTCCCTGACAGTAATGCTCTGGCGGGATGAAATGGTGTTGCGCCCGAGATGAACAGCTGATGAATTCTTCCGTCAGCGCGCATGAAATGTGCAGAAATGAAAAAGCAAAATCAGCCACTTGGTTGGATTTCGACATCATTCACCGTTTTTTGGACTGGCGATCTGAAGGCAGAAAGAAGAGGCTTTTCGACTCGCTGCAGAGATGCGGTGGGGACAAAGGCGTTGACCTCGGAAAACGGGTCGTTTATCGCACGATCACCCGCGGGTATAGCTTAATGGTAAAGCCCCTGCCTTCCAAGCAGGCTATGTCGGTTCGATTCCGTCTACCCGCTCCAGCCTTCGCCTGATGTCGCACTTGCCAGGTCGCCACTTGACCCCGCTTGGTCCTGCGGCCATGACACTCGCCAAACCGATCAGGAGAGACGATGGCGGATGAAGCCCCCGTCGCACCACCCGCTTCCGCAGGCAGCGAGGACCGCGAGAAATCCAAGAAAGTCGGTGCGCTGGTCGCACTCTGGCCCTTCATGCGGCCTTACAACTCACTGCTGATTGCTGCGATCGTCGCTTTGGTGCTCACGGCAGCCATTTCGCTGACCCTGCCAATGGCCGTGCGCCGGGTTGTCGACAGTTTCAACACGGTCGATTCCAAAGTGTTGGATCTTTATTTTGTTGCCGCTTTGGGCCTCGCAGCCCTTTTGGCGCTTGGAACAGGACTGCGTTACGCGCTGGTCACTGTTCTTGGCGAACGCGTGGTGGCCGATATTCGCAAAGCGGTCTTCAACCGCGTCATCGGGATGAGCCCGGCGTATTACGAAAGGATCATGACCGGCGAAGTGTTAAGCCGGATTACGACCGACACGACCCTTATCCTCACGGTGATCGGATCCTCCGTGTCTGTTGCTTTGCGCAACATCCTTATCTTTGTGGGCGGCCTTGCCTTGATGTTGTTAACGTCTACAAAACTCGCCGGGCTTGTCCTGCTGCTGGTTCCACTGGTCATCATTCCAATCCTGGTGCTGGGGCGTCGCCTGAGAGTGCTCAGCCGCGAAAACCAGGATTGGATTGCCGCATCATCCGGTAGCGCATCCGAACAATTGCAGGGCGTGCAGACCGTTCAGGCCTTCACGCACGAAACGCAAAGCCGGGCGCTCTTCTCGGATGTTACGGAAAGAAGCTATGGTTCTGCTAGGCGCAGGATCACCACGCGGGCGCAACTGACCGTGATCGTGATCTTTCTTGTCTTTGCGGGCGTTTTGGGCGTTCTCTGGATCGGCGCAAATGACCTGCGCAGCGGCACCATTTCGCCCGGCGCTTTGATCCAGTTCGTCATCTATTCGGTCCTTGTCGCCGGTGCCGTCGGCAGCCTCTCCGAGGTCTGGGGCGAATTGCAGCGCGCCGCTGGGGCCACCGAACGTTTGGTGGAACTGTTGACCAATGAAGATGTGGTCGTCGATCCTGCGGAGCCTCTCGTCCTTGCGGAACCTGTTGCCGGGCGGATTGCCTTTGAAAATGTTTCTTTCGCGTATCCGTCCCGTCCGGGTCGCGCCGCGCTTGATCAGGTGACCCTAACCATTGAACCGGGTGAAACGGTCGCTTTTGTTGGCCCCTCTGGCGCTGGGAAAACAACGATCATCCAGCTTTTGCTTCGATTTTATGATCCCCAGGCAGGGCGCGTTTTACTGGATGGGGTGGATCTTACACAGGTGGGCCGAGAGGTTTTTCGCAAGCACATCGCACTTGTCCCACAGGATCCGCTGATCTTTGCTGCATCCGCCGGGGAAAACATCCGCTTCGGACGCCCAGATGCGACCCAGGCCGAAATCGTGTCCGCTGCGAGGGCTGCCGCCGCGGATGAGTTCATCAGCGCCCTGCCCGAAGGGTACGATGCGCCTCTGGGCGAGCGTGGCGTGATGTTGTCGGGCGGTCAGAAACAGCGCATCGCCATTGCCCGTGCGATTCTGCGGGATGCGCCGGTTCTCCTTCTGGATGAGGCAACAAGTGCGCTTGATGCAGAAAGCGAACGGGCCGTGCAGATGGCGGTCGACACGCTGTCGAAGGGGCGCACGACGCTGATCGTTGCACACCGTCTGGCGACCGTGAAAAAAGCTGATCGCATCGTCGTTCTGGATCAGGGCCGCATCGCCGCCATTGGAACGCATGACCAGCTTGTGGCCGAAGGCGGCCTGTATGCGCGCCTCGCCCGGCTGCAATTCACCGACGGTGTCGCGGCGGAATAGCATCTGACGCGGCGTTCCGGAGAGGATGATACCGCTCCCACAGCTTGCAGATCGCCATCTAACGCCCCATCCTTGGGTCAAAGGGATTACGCGCTTAGAAAAAGCGCATCAGGGAGGACATTGATCATGGGCTACGCGGGCATCGCGGATCGCAAAGCAATCGAAGATGAAATGCCATGGGCAGAGCGGGACGTTCCCAAAACGCTCTATTCCATGCTGTCGGGAACAGCGCAGAAGTTTCCCAACCACAGCGCTATAAGCTACCAGCTTTTCTCTGGCCCGACCGACAAGGCCGAAACGCTGACATGGTCGCAGCTTCACAGCAAGACCACGCAAGCTGCCAACATGTTCCGCAAGCTCGGCATCGGGCCAACCGATGTGGTCGCCTACATACTGCCGAATTGTAATGAGACCGTTCTGGCACTTCTGGGTGGGGCTGTTGTGGGCATCGTCAATCCGATCAACCCGCTGCTGGAACCCGAGCAGATCTCGGCCATCCTGCGCGAAACGAACGCCAAGGTTGTCGTCACGCTCAAGGCTTTCCCGAAGACGGATGTGGCCGACAAGGTGGCAGAGGCCGTTGAACATGCGCCCAACGTTAAGACCGTGCTTGAGGTTGATCTGCTGCGCTATCTCACGCCGCCCAAGTCCTGGATCGTGCCATTGATCCGACCCAAGGCAAAGAAGGCCAAGCATGCCGACTACCTCGACTTCAACAAAGAACTCAAGAAGCAGCCCAAAAAGCTCAGCTTCGAGGATGTGCAGGAAGACCGCGTCGCCTGCTACTTCCACACGGGCGGTACAACGGGCATGCCCAAGGTCGCGCAGCACAAGTATTCGGGCCTGGTCTACAACGGCTGGACGGCGCATCGCCTGCTTTATACCGAAAACGACAATATCATTTGTCCGCTGCCTCTTTTTCACGTCTTTGCCTGCCATCCGATCCTGATGGGGGCTATTGCCTCGGGTGCGCATGTCGTCTTCCCGACACCGCAGGGTTACCGGGGCGAGGGTGTGTTCGACAATTTCTGGAAGCTGGTCGAACGTTGGAAGATCACCTTTATCATTACTGTGCCGACAGCGATCTCGGTCCTGATGCAGCGCCCGATTGATGCGGATGTCAGCAGCGTGAAGACGGCCTTTTCCGGCTCGGCCCCGCTGCCGCAAGAGCTTTTCAAGCGCTTTGAGAAAGCGACTGGCGTGATCCTCATCGAAGGGTACGGCATGACCGAGGCGACCTGCCTTGTTTCTAACAACCCTGTCGATGGCGAAAAGAAGATCGGGTCGGTCGGGATTACCTTCCCGTACACGGATGTGAAGATCTTCAAGGACACGCCCAATGGCGCGATCGAGGCCGAGGCGAACGAGATCGGCGAGATCTGTGTCACCAATCCGGGCGTTTACATCGGCAACACCTACACCGAGGCCGAAAAGAACAAGGATCTTTTTTACGGGGACTACCTGCGCACCGGTGATCTGGGGCGTCTGGACGAGGATGAATACCTGTGGATCACGGGCCGCGCCAAGGACCTGATCATTCGTGGCGGACACAATATTGACCCCGCCGAGATTGAAGAGGCGCTTCTGGGTCACGAGGCCGTCGCCTTTGCGGGTGCCATTGGCCAGCCCGACCGGCACGCGGGTGAAGTTCCCTGCGCCTTTGTGGAACTTGTCGAAGGGGCGAGCGTGACCGAAGCCGAGCTTCTGGAATACGCGACCAAACATGTCCACGAACGTGCGGCGCATCCCAAGCACATGACCATTCTGGGCGAGTTGCCGAAAACGGCCGTGGGCAAGGTTTTCAAACCGGATCTGCGCAAGATGGCGATCACCCGGATTTACGACACTGCCTTGGAAATGGCAGAACTGTCGGCCCGCGTCTCGGCTGTGATCGACGACAAGAAGCGTGGACTTGTTGCCCAAATCGCGATGAACGGCGCATCCGAGACAGCGGTGCAAACCGTGCTGGGCGACTTCACAAGGCCCTGGGAAGCCGATGCAGAGCAGGTCGTGGCCGCCGAATAAGTGCCGGACTACGATCAGCTTCTGGACGACGAGATCCGGGCCTTTCTGGCGCGGACAGAGGACTTCTATCCGCCAGACGCCGTTGACCTTACCGTTGCCGAACAACGCGAAGTGTACGACAGGATGTGTGCGGCCTTCGATGCAGGCCGCCCGAAAGGCGTAAGGGTCGAAGATAAGGTTGTGGGCGGTGTGCCGTGTCGGATCTACGAACCTCCCCAAACATCTGATACAACTGTCTTCTTCTGCCATGGTGGCGGTTTCGTGGTTGGCGGCCTCGACAGTCACGATTCCATCTGTGCCGAATTCTGCGCGCGCACCACGATGCGCGTTATCGCTGTCAATTATCGTCTGTCTCCGGAACATCCTTTTCCGGACGATTTCAATGATGCGCTGGCGGTCTTTGATGCGGCACCCCAGGGTGACATCGTCCTTTGCGGCGACAGTGCAGGTGGCAATCTGGTCGCGGCCATCGCCCATGCCCGCCGCAGCGATACCTGCATCAAGGGCCAGTTGTTGATCTATCCGGGCCTCGGTGGCGACTGGTCATGGCAATCGTATCAAGAGCATGCCGAGGCACCGGGCCTCACAACGAAGGACATGCAATTCTATATGCAGATCCGCAGCGCCGGGCGGGAACGGGCAGGGGATCCGACCTATGCACCGCTGCACGATAACGACTTTGCAGGTTTACCACCCACCGTGATCATCACAGCCGCATGTGATCCGCTGGCCAGCGATGGTGATGTCTACGCCCGGCAGATCAACGCAGTCGGGGGGCAGGCGCTTTGGAGGAACGAAGATGGCCTTGTCCACGGTTATCTAAGAGCCCGCCACATGTCCGAACGCGCCCGCGCCAGCTTTGACCGGATGATCGCTTCTCTCGACGCTTTGCGCGATGGCAGGTTGCCCGATTTCTGATGCGTCAATAATGCCATGGGAAAGCATGCAGCCCCGCCTATCTACCCCCCATGTTCGTGCTGACGCGAAATACACTGCTCAATCCCGGAGCGCTCGATACGGTGAACCTGCCAAAGCGCGTGCTGGGCCGCGTGATGATTTGGCCCCGGCGTGGGGCAAGCGGGGCCTTTTGGGCGCGTCTGATTTTTGAGGTGCAGCCCCTGCGCTACACTGTCTTGCTGCTGCCTTTTATGGCGGCAATCTTCATCTGGCCGCATCTCGCCCTGCCCATTGCGCAGGCGCCTGTGCCTATGTTGATTGTCATTGGCGTTGTCGAACTGAAAGTCCTGCGTCGCAACAAGGCCAGCCGCGCGGCTCTGATATCCGAGGATGACGCGGCCCGCACACTCGACCTTCTGCACTTTCGCGGGCAGGATGCGCTGCGCCGGATCGTCGCCCGGCGCAAGCTGCAAGAGGGAGAGATGCAGTTGATCGTCGAACAATCCGAAATGGCGCGGATCACGCCGCTGACCCTTGTTTCACTGCAAAGGGACCAGCCCAAACCCCATGTGGTTGATCTGGATGAACAAGAACGCCAGATCCTTCATGCAACATTGTTCGACGCCGATCTGACCGAACGCGATCTTCACAACGCCAACCTGCGGTATGACACATTCCTGCGCGATGTCACGCTGGATGCGCGCGGCGTGTCGGCCCATGCCCGGCTTGAGGCTGCATTGGCATGAGCGTGAATGCGTCCAAGATCCCGGCGGGCGAAGCGCTCGAAGTGCTGCGCAGCGGCTGGAAGGCCCAGGAAGCAGGCGAGATGACGGCGTCCTGGATGCTGCATGGGCGGCCCGGAGTGGGTAAAACCATGATCGTGCAGCAATTGGCTGATGAGATCGGGGCAAAGCTGTTCGATCTCCGCCTGACAACGATCGAGCCGCAGGATCTGCGCGGGCTGCCCTACTACGATCATGACCGCAAACGGACAATTTGGTATCGCCCCGAGGATCTGCCGGAGAATCCGGTCCAACCTTCCATTCTGTTTCTGGACGAACTCACGGCTGCCTCGCCCTATCTACAGCCGACGGTCTATGGGCTCTTGCAAGAGCGCCGCGTAGGTCGGCATGTCCTGCCCGACACGGTGATGATCATCGCAGCGGGCAACATGGCAGAGGATGGCGCTGTCGCTTACGAAATGGGCAGCGCGTTGGCCGACCGGCTCGTACATATGATCGTCATGGCCCAGGCCGAAGACTGGCTGAGCGGTTATGCCCTGCGCCATGCGCTGCATCCCGCTGTCACTGCCTTCATTCGCACAAGGCCCGACCTGCTGGATACGGGCGAGGCGACATTGCGCCGGGGGCAGGCGATTGCCTGCACACCAAGGTCCTGGGACCGTGTCAGTCGGATCATGCAATCCGTGCCCAATCGCGCCCAGCGTCAGATCATGATCGCTGGCACCGTGGGTGAGGCAGCAGCGGCCGAATTCGCGCTGATCGCCGATGATATCGAAGCAGGCGTCCAGATCGACGAGATGCTGCAGACGCCCCGCAACCGTCGCAAACCGCTTTATCCGAACAGCCTGCACGGGTTGACCGCACTGATCTACGGTCTGCACGCGGTGACAGATGAACGTACGCTGCCTTCAATCATCGAAATCCTAGCCGATATCCGCGATCTTTCTCCGAAGGGCCTACCGTTGGCGGAGCTTGCGCATTTTGGCTTTGAGACGGTCATCGACAAGGCGCTTGCCAATGGGTGGGAGCAGATCTTTGGCACCTCGCAAGTCTACAAGGACTACGCCGCTTCCCGCGACGCGCTCAACGCGGGATGAACATTCATTCCGATCGCGCAGCATTGGCCCTTGCTCAACTGGTGGAGCGTGATCCGGCCCTGGGCCTTCTCGCCCTGTGGTGCGTACACCGGGACGGAGACGTAACCGAGACCGATGGCGAAACGATCCGCTATGCGCGGGACTTCCCGGATTTGCCAAAGCACGAACAGATCGGTCTTGCCGGGCATCACATCCTGCACGTGGCTCTGCGCCACTCGGCCCGTGCCGGGGCCATGGCGGGTCGCTTGGGCAGGCGCTTCGATCCCGATCTCTACGCGCTTGTTACGGACGCCATCGTGAATGACACGCTGCTTCTGGCCGAACATGCCCTACCGCGCCCCGCCGTGACACTTATCGGTCTTCTGCAAAGCATCGGCAGACCTGCATCCTCCCCCGTCTCGGCCCTATCGGAATGGGATGCCGATACGCTCTATCTCGCCCTCGAACGGGATGAGAACGCCAGACGCCGGGCCGAGGATTACGCCGCGGCGCAGCGCTTCACACCCGACCTGGCACCAGACGCAAAAGAAGACGGCCAGCGGGACGCCGATTGGCGCGGTCACATGGCCCGCGCTATGGAAGCAGGGCGCCAGGCGGGCACCGGTATCGGAAAGGCCTCGGGCGTGCTGGCCGATATGGCACCGGCCCGCATCCCATGGGAAAAGCATCTACGCCGCCTTTTGCTACGCGCCGCGCAGGAACACCCCCGACTGTCGACGAAACGCCCTGCCAACCGCTGGGTCGCCATGCACGCCGTCGCCACCGGGCCAGAACCAGTTTTTGAGCCGGGCTTTCTGCGTGATGCCCGCCGTCCAAAGATCGTTATCGCGCTCGACACGTCCAGTTCGGTTGATGATCTGACCTTGTCGCTCTTTGCTGGGGAAGCAGCTGGCGTTGCCCGACGGACGGGGGCCGAATGCATCATCCTCGGCTTCGACACCCAACTGCACAGTGAGGAAGTGATGGGAGGCGGCACCTGGGAAACCCGTCTCACCGCCTTTCAGATGCGGCGGGGCGGGGGGACCTCATTTGTGCCCGTGATGGACCGCTTGCGCCAGATTGCACCCTCAATCGCGATTATCCTCACCGATCTTGAAGGCCCGCATGGCGATCCGCCTGGCGTGCCCGTTCTCTGGGCCGTGCCCGAGACAGACCCAGGAACCGCCCCTTTCGGCGATGTGCTGTGCCTTTCGGGTTGATACGTTGCACCCGCCCGGCGCTTTGCCTAGTCTGCCCCAAAACCAGACAGGGGAGTTTTATTCATGAGATTGCAACTAAGCGCATCTGCCGCCGCCTTTAGCCTGGCCACCGGTGCCATGGCCGATTGTGACGCGGTCAATTTCTCGGATGTAGGCTGGACGGACATTACGGCGACAACGGCTGCCACGACGCTTGTGCTTGACGCGCTCGGCTATGAGACGGATATTAAGGTGCTTTCGGTTCCTGTCACTTACACATCGATGGCCAATGGTGACATTGATGTCTTCCTTGGCAACTGGATGCCCACGATGGAAGGCGATATCGCGCCTTACCGCGAGGCCGGAACGGTCGACACCGTGCGGGCAAACCTCGAAGGAGCGAAATATACGCTGGCCGTCAACAAGGCCGCCGCAGATCTGGGCATCCAGGATTTTGCTGACATTGCAACCCATGCCGAAGCCTTGGACAGTCAGATCTACGGCATCGAGCCGGGCAATGACGGCAACCGCCTGATCATGGACATGATCGAGCAGAACGCTTTCGAACTTGAGGGTTTCGAGGTTGTCGAAAGCTCGGAACAGGGGATGCTGGCGCAGGTTGCGCGGGCCGATCGGCGCGAAGAACCGGTTGTGTTTCTTGGCTGGGAACCCCATCCGATGAACGCCAATTTTGAGATGAGCTATCTCACCGGCGGCGATGATTTCTTCGGTCCAAACTTCGGTGGCGCGACGGTCTACACCAATACAGCTGCAGGCTATATCGAAGCGTGCCCCAATGTTGGCAAGTTGCTGACCAATCTCGAATTCTCATTGAGCATGGAGAATGAAATCATGGCGGCGATCCTCGACGATGGCGAGGACCCGCAAGATGCGGCACGCGCCTGGCTTTCGGCGAATACTGCCGTTCTGGACGGATGGCTCGACGGCGTGACCGCGAAGGACGGCGGCGACGCTATGGCAGCGGTCAAATCAGCTCTGGACGGCTGATGTACCATCCAAGCACCCGGACCGCATCATGCGGTCTGGGGCATCGCCGCATCGTCGATTTCGGCCGCCCGTTTCGCCGCAGGCCTCGCGGTGATGCGCTCCACATAGGCGCGGAAACCGGGGCGTTCCTCCATCGTTCCAAAGCCAAGGCCCCACGAGATCTGCGAACCCAGATACACATCAGCCATCGTAAAGCTGTCGCCCACAAGGTATTCACGGTCTCTCAGCGCCCCCTCCAACGCATTCATCACGTGATCGAAGGCGCCGTAGCCCATCTGGCTTTCCTGGCCCTCCGTATCAAAGCCGAGCGATCTATTGGTGACAGCCGCCTCGACCGGCCCTGCGCCAAAAAACAGCCAGCGATAGTAAGGACCCCGCAATGCACCGTCGACCGGCGGGGCAAGACCTGCTTGCGGGAAGGCGTCTCCCAGATAGGCACAGATCGCGGCACATTCCGTCACAGCAATATCGCCGTGCGTGATCGCGGGCACCTTTCCCATAGGGTTGATCGCCAGATAGTCGGGCGCCTTCATGCTGCTCCCATAATCAAGCAAAACCGTCTTGTAGGGGGTCGCCAATTCCTCGATCGCCCAGCGGGCGATCCGCCCACGCGACATCGGATTGGTGTAAAGCGTCAATTGGGCCATGAGGCGATCCTCTCGGTGACATCTTCCTTTAAGAAAAAGCGTATGACATGGACTGGCTGACAGACAACAAAATACCCATCGGCAAGTGGGCAGCGGCTATTTTCGACTGGCTCCAGATCAATGGCGGCTGGTTTTTTGACGGCCTGTCGGATGCGCTTGATGCGCTGATTGAAGTGATCCTCTGGGTTCTGCAAACACCGCATCCGCTATTGGTCATCGCCGTCTTTGTAGGGCTCTCGTATCTCTTGCAGCGCAATTGGAAGATCACGCTTTTTGTCGCGCTCGGGTTCCTCTTCATACTCAACCAGGGCTATTGGGAAGAGACGACCGAAAGCCTGACGCTAGTGCTGAGCGCTTGCGTCGTCTGCATGGGGACTGGCGTGCCGATAGGCATCGCCGCCGCGCACAGGCCACGGCTCTATGCAGGCATGCGCCCCGTGCTCGATCTCATGCAGACTTTGCCGACATTCGTCTACCTGATCCCCGCCATTGTCTTTTTCGGCATCGGCATGGTTCCCGGTCTCATCGCAACGGTGATCTTTGTGCTGCCAGCACCCATTCGTCTGACCCATCTGGGCGTGACGTCCACCCCCACCGCCTTGCTTGAGGCCGCAGATGCCTTCGGCGCCACGGGTCAGCAAAAGCTTTGGAAGATAGAACTGCCCTATGCCTTCCCGCAGATCATGGCGGGCCTCAACCAGACGATCATGCTATCGCTGTCGATGGTGGTGATCGCAGCCCTTGTGGGCGCAGACGGGCTTGGTGTGCCGGTGGTTCGCGCGCTCAACCAGGTGAACACATCGCTGGGCTTTGAAAGCGGCTTCGTCATTGTGGTCGTTGCTATCATCCTGGATCGTATGCTGCGGGTGGACACGAAATGAGTGCTGTGACCTTCGACAACGTCTCCATCGTCTTTGGCAATCAGCCGAAAACGGCACTGTCTCTGATGGATGAAGGCCTCGAACGCGCCGAGATCCAGACCAGAACCGAACAGGTTCTGGGTGTTCACAATTGCAGCATCGATGTCGGGAAGGGCGAGATCCTTGTGCTCATGGGCCTCTCCGGATCCGGCAAGTCGACGTTGTTGCGTGCGGTGAACGGTCTCAACCCCATCGCGCGGGGCAAGGTGATCGTCCGCGATGGCGACTGGTCCTGTACGGTTCCCGAGTGTTCAAGTACAGATCTCCGCCGTCTCCGCCGCGAATGCGTGTCTATGGTCTTTCAGCAATTCGGCCTTCTGCCCTGGCGCAACGTCCGCGAAAACGTCTGGCTGGGCCTGGAACTTGCAGGTCTCACGAAATCCGAACGCCGCCAGCGCACCGATGAACAGCTTGCCCTTGTCGGTCTCAGTGATTGGGCTGACCGCAAGGTGGGAGATCTTTCCGGCGGCATGCAGCAGCGCGTGGGTCTGGCGCGGGCCTTTGCCACAAACGCTCCGATCCTTCTGATGGACGAACCCTTCTCAGCGCTCGACCCGCTGATCCGCACGCGTCTGCAAGACGAACTGCTGGAATTGCAGGAAAAGCTTGGCCGCACCATCATCTTTGTCAGTCACGACCTTGACGAGGCCTTCAAGCTTGGCGACCGAATTGCGATCATGGAGGGCGGACGGATCGTTCAATGCGGTACCCCGCGCGAGATCTTTTCGGCACCGGCCACGGAATATGTCGCTGATTTTGTGGCCCATATGAATCCGCTTGGCGTGCTGACCGCACGCGACATGATGGTCGACGGCCCACAGGTCGACGGCCCCGAGGTTAAGCCCGAAACGACAGTCCGCGAATTGCTGACACTGGTCTCTGAAGGGGTGATGGCCATCAACATTGTTGAGGATGGCGCTCACCAAGGCAGGGTCGAAAGTGCCACCATACTTACGCGCCTTGCCGGGGAGGAAGGTCAGTAAGGCGGGCGTGTCGCCCGCCCCAATACTTTAATACAGCGCAATCGGGTTAATCATCGCCTGAACGGTGCCTCGGATGCGCGGCTGGCCCAGCACGAACATAAATTCCGTTACCCCGTCGCGCACAAGCGGCCCGGTATCCATCGTCTCCAGAATGTAGATCCCGTTTTTCATCAGCAGCGTGACGTGCCCGTAAAAGATCTTGTCGCCGTCGGGTGCCGGGATCGGCTCCAGGCCCCAAGTGTCAGCACCCACCGCCATCGGGTCAAGCGAGGCAATGTATTCCGCACCCGCATTGTTTAGGCCCGGCTCGCCCGACACCCAGGCTGTGGGTTCGCTTTCCAGCATGGTCTCGGTCCAGCCCGTATGGAACAGGATGATGTCGCCCGCACCCATTGTGACACCCTGCGCTTCGGCCGCAGCTTCAATCTCGGCCTGTCCGAAATGCTCGCCCGCAGCCAGCGCGTCCTTGTCGCCCGTCATGTCCAGTACGACGGCCCGCCCGACCAGTGGCGGCACCGCATGAGTGCCGAGCTTGGTCAGGCCTGTAATTGCCGAGATCTCCTTTTCATCTAGGCAATTGTAATATTTGCCTGCCTCGCCCAGATGTCCCAGCCCATCCAGCTGCGATCCAATGCCCACCCAGGTCTGAATTATGTCATCGTTGTAGTTTCCCTCATACCCGAATGCGGACAGTTTCTGGCCACCCTGTTGGTTGGGTTGCACGACCTGCAGGGACAACGACCGGGGTGGAAAAGCCGGTGTTTCTGATCCGATCACGATACCCAAAGGATGCGCTTTGCCCTGTTTGATCAAGCCGCTTGCCGCCATGATCCGTTCGGGTGTGACATGGTTGGCTGATCCAATCTCGTCGTCGGCCCCCCATTTCGATGGCGTGCATTGGGCAAAGGCCCCGCCCGAACCAAAGACGCAAATCAATCCGGCGATGATTGTTCTTTTCATAGTCTCCTCCCTGAAGGCGTGATTCTTCCGCACCTTTTCAAAGTCTAGCACAGCTTAGGCCTTGGGGTCGGTCACCGCCTTCGCGCCTGCCCGCTCTGCCGCCAGATGGCGCTCGCGCCACAGGATGATGAACCCTCCAAAGATCACCAACGCTGCCCCGCCCACCATCGTCCAGGTCGGAACTTCGGCAAAGAGGAAATAGCCAAGGATTGTGGCGAATATCAGCGATGCGTAATCGAAGGGCGCCAGCATGGAAGCGGATCCGAAGCGGTAGCTTGCCGTGACCAGAATTTGCGCGATACCGCCCAACAGGCCAGCCCCGACCAGCAGACCCAAGGCCCAAAGATCCGGAACCACCCAACCAAAGGGCAGCGACAGCAGTGACAGGGCCGAGGCCGTGAGCGAGAAATAGAAGACGATCGCTGCCGTATGTTCCGTTTTTACAAGTTGCCTTATGTGGATCTGCACCAGCGCCCGCAGCATTGATGCCATCATCACCATCATCGCCCCGGCAAAGGCCACGTTGTTGACATCACCCGCGCCAAGCGTCAGACGCGGCCAGATCACGATCATGACGCCAATCAGCCCCAGCCCGACCGCTGTGAGGCGGAAAACCCGGATTGTCTCACCTAAAAGAACCGAAGCCAGGATGACCGTAAAGATCGGCGTAACGAACCCGATCGCCGTGACTTCGGGCAGGGGTAAAAGACCAAGGGCTGCAAAAGTCAGCGCCATCGCACTCGTCCCGAATAGCCCTCGCCAGACATGCCCCATGAGGTTCTGCGGGATCAGCGCCTCGCGCATTTCACCTCGCTGGGCCACCCAGATGATAATGACCGGCAGTGCAAAAAAGGACCTGAAGAACACCGCCTGGCCCGAAGGGATGCTCTGCGTGGCCGCCTTGATCATGGCCGCCATGACAATGAAAAAGAAGACGGCCGTCAGCTTAAGCCCAATGGCCAATGCAGGGCGGTTCTGCGTGGAGGGTTGCTGCATGCCAGAGCCATGCGCCCTAACGTTATGAATGACAAGGTGGCGGAGATTGATTTAGATCAATCATGGGTTGATAGTATCGTGCTAATCCCATCTTTGAGGGAACTCGCCATGCCAGCCACGTCGAAGTCCGAACTTATTGCAGTCACACGGAAAGAATGGGCCAAGCTTGAAAAGCTGATCAAGCCGATCCCGGTTGCTGTCGCCCTGACCAAGGATGAAGAGGGCATCTCGATCAAGGATATCGTAGGGCATCGCGCGCACTGGATCGACCTGTTTCTGGGCTGGTATCACGATGGTCAAGCGGGCAAGCGCGTCGACTTTCCAGCCAAGGGCTACAAATGGAACGAACTCAGGCGCTACAATGCCGATCTACGCGCCCGTCAGGCCGATCTTGATTGGCGGGGCGCCCGTGACATGCTGGTTGATCGACACGACCGGTTTTTTGCATTGTTAGAGACGTTGAGCGAGGATGCCCTGTACGCCGGACCCATGAAAGGTGCCTACAATCCCTGGACCACTGGTCGTTGGGCTGAGGCGTCTGGCCCAAGTCATTTCCGTTCCGCCGCGAAGACGATCCGCCAGCGCCTCAAGCACATCTCTCAGACAGATCCGGCGGTTTGAGGTTACCCGATCTGCCCTCGGTTCTGCCCGACCTGCCCCCGGTGCAGAAGCAGATGATCCAGCAGCGTGCAGGCCATCATCGCCTCCCCCACCGGTACAGCCCGGATGCCAACACAAGGATCATGTCTGCCCTTGGTGACAATCTCCGTCTCTTCACCCGCTTTCGTTATCGTCTTGCGCGGTGTCAGGATCGATGACGTCGGTTTCACGGCAAAGCGCACGATAATCTCTTGCCCCGTGCTGATACCGCCCAGGATACCGCCCGCGTGGTTTGAAGAATAGACCGGGCCGTCCGGTCCCATTGAGATCTCATCTGCATTGGCCTCCCCGGTTAGCATGGCGGCCGACATACCCTCGCCAATCTCGACGCCCTTGACCGCGTTGATACTCATCATTGCTGCTGCCAAATCCGTGTCGAGTTTGCCATAAACCGGTGCACCAAGTCCCGCCGGTACGCCCCGCGCGCTCACCTCAATGATCGCCCCGACGGAGTTGCCCGACTTGCGCAAACCGTCGAGATAGTCCGCCCAATTCTCGGCCGTTTTTGCATCCGGCACCCAGAAAGGATTGCGCCCGATCTCATCCCGGTCAAAGCGGGTGCGGTCGATTTCTTGAGCGCCCATCCTTGTCATATAGCCGGTAATCTCGATTTCCGGGGCAAATTCAGCAAGTGCTGCTCGCGCAAGCCCTCCTGCTGCCACGCGCGCTGCTGTCTCCCGGGCCGAGGATCGCCCGCCGCCGCGATAGTCCCTTATCCCGTATTTTTGCCAATATGTGATGTCCGCATGACCCGGTCGGAACTTCTCGGAGATTTCGGAATAGTCCTTCGACCGCTGATCCGTGTTCTCGATCATCAGCTGCACCGGCGTGCCCGTTGTCTGACCCTCGAAAACGCCCGACAGGATCTTCACCTGGTCGGGCTCGCGCCGCTGCGTCGTATACTTGTTTTGCCCGGGCTTGCGCTTGTCCAGCCAAACCTGAAGTGCCGCCTCATCCACTGGCACGCCTGGCGGGCAGCCATCCACCGTCGCCCCCAAAGCGGGCCCGTGGCTTTCGCCCCAGGTTGTCACTCGAAACAGATGACCAAAGCTGTTGATCGACATAATGTGCTCCTCTAACAGCCCTTTAGCCGGGGCGCTGCACGGGAACAAGCGCCGTTCCTGACCATCCACGACGGAGCCGCATGTGAGGGACCGCAAAGGATCCCCACCGGCGTCATTCTCCTATCCGTGCTCTCTGCGGTTTCGGCTTTTGCCGCTCAGATCGCCTTGGGGCTCGGCCACGCGTTAGGGGCCGCCTTTTTGGGCCCCATCCAACGAGACAACGTTGGGCATGCCGGGCAGCTCTCGGCAGAACGACTGAGCCCGCACTTTCCGGTTGCCCCTCTTTCACTGAATGACTAGCGTCTGCCATACCTCGGGGTGCTTCTGACCAAGAGCTGAGATGCCGCACGGCGAACCCGTTGAACCTGAACCGGTTAACACCGGCGGAGGGAAGGTGAGGGCACCAGCCCATACCTCATCCCGCCGCCTGCAATCTGAGGAGAACGCTATGCGTATTCTTACCCTTGCAGCGGCTTCGATCATTGGCGCCAGCGCCTATGCCGAGACCCCTGTCCTGACCGTCTATACATATGACAGCTTTGTCTCCGAATGGGGCCCGGGCCCCGTGGTCGAGGCCGCGTTCGAGGAAAACTGCGGCTGTGATCTCCAATTCGTGGGTGCAGGCGACAGTGCCGCGATGTTGGCCCGGCTGAAGCTCGAAGGCAGCCGGACGGATGCGGATGTTGTCCTGGGCCTAGACACCAACCTGACCGCGGCTGCACTGGAGACCGGCCTTTTTGCCCCTCACAGCGTCACCGCCGATTACAGTCTGCCCATCGACTGGACCGACGAAACCTTCGTGCCCTTTGACTGGGGTTACTTCGCTTTCGTTCACAAGACCGACATGGAAGTGTCTTCGAACTTCAGGGATTTGGGTGCTTCGGAGGCCAAGATCATCATTCAGGATCCAAGGTCCTCAACCCCTGGTCTTGGATTGCTTTTGTGGGTCAAGGCAGCCTACGGGGACGAAGCTCCTGCGATCTGGGAGGGCCTGTCCGACAACATCGTTACCGTCACAAAAGGCTGGTCTGAAGCCTACGGCCTGTTCGTTGACGGAGAGGCTGACATGGTGCTGAGTTACACGACCTCGCCCGCCTACCATCTGATCGCCGAGGACGATGACAGCAAGACCGCCGCACTTTTTGAAGAAGGCCACTACATGCAGATCGAGGTCGCAGGCAAACTTGCAGGCAGCGATCAGCCCGATCTTGCAGATCGGTTCCTGCAGTTCATGGTCACGGACGCCTTTCAGGGTGTCATCCCGACGACCAATTGGATGTATCCCGCAGTGACACCGGCGCAAGGTCTCCCCGATGGCTTTGAAACGCTCATCACGCCGGAAAAGAGCCTCCTCTTGTCCGCGGATGATGCCGCCGCCATGCGTGAGGACGCTCTGGCCGAATGGCTGTCGGCCCTCTCCAACTAAGCCGGTTCGGCGGTCCCCTTGCCGCGCTGACCATCGTTGGCGTGCTTGGGGCCGTCACACTGGCTGTTGTCCTGCAGGGCGGCACTTTTCGCCTTGGTCCGGGCGACCGCGCGGCTTTGTGGTTCACCCTGCATCAGGCGATTTGGTCGGCTGCGTTAAGCGTCGGCTTTGCGATCCCGCTGGCCCGTGCATTGTCGCGTCGTCAGTTCCGGGGTCGCCAGGCCTTGGTCATTCTGCTGGGCGCACCGTTCATCCTGCCCGTCATCGTCGCCGTCTTGGGCCTTTTGGCTGTGTTCGGGCGGGGCGGTTGGGTCAGCACTCTGCTTGTCGCCATGGGATTGGAACCCATTTCGATCTACGGATTTCATGGCGTCGTACTGGCCCACGTTTTCTTCAATCTCCCGCTTGCCACGCGCCTGATCTTGCAGGGCTGGCAAGCCGTGCCCGCCGAACAGTTTCGTCTTGCCGGGCAATTGGGCCTCGACGGCTGGACGTTTTTCCGCGTGCTCGAATGGCCCGTCCTACGCAAGTCTGTGCCGGGTGCCTTCGCCCTTATCTTCGTTCTCTGCCTGACCAGCTTTGCCGTTGCCCTGACACTCGGCGGCGGTCCACGTGCCACCACGGCCGAGCTTGCGATCTATGAGGCTTTCCGTTTCGAATTCGATCTTGGACGCGCAGCCTTTCTGTCACTTTTGCAGCTTGCCATGGCCGGATTCGCAGCCGTGATTGCCGTCTGGCTGGTTCCGTCTATTGACACAGGCCGGGGCCTCGACCGCAAGCAGATCCGATGGGATGGCCGCCGCGCTCGTCTGCGCGACGCGGTCATTATCGTGCTGGGTGCCGCTTTCCTCATTCTGCCACTTCTCGCCATCTTTATGCGCGGACTTCCAGGCCTTTTTGTCCTGCCTTCGAGCATCTGGAGCGCGACGCTGACCTCCATCTGGGTCGCCGTCCTGAGCGTCGCGTTGATGCTGACGCTGGCCCTGCCACTGGCCGGATGGATGGCCGGGCGCAAGCGATCCGGGGTTGAAACGATCGGCGTTCTGGGATTGGCCCTGTCACCCCTGATGATCGGCACGGGAGCGTTCCTTCTGATTAACCCATTCGTCGATCCGCGCAGCGCCGCCTTGCCTGTCACCGCATCCGTCAACACGTTGATGACCTTGCCCTTCGCCCTTCGCCTTCTCGCTCCTGCGATTCGCGATGCGGTCGAAGGCTACGGCCCACTCGCCCAAAGCATTGGTGTCAAGCGCTTCTCTTTGTGGCGTATCCTTATCCTGCCGCGCCTCAGACCGCAGATCGGCTTTGCCGTGGGCCTGGGCATGGCCTTGTCGCTTGGGGATCTTGGGGTGATCGCCCTGTTCGCCGATCCCGAACGCGGTACGCTGCCTCTGGCAATGTATAGCCTGATGGGCAGCTACCAGTTGGATGCGGCCTCCGGTGCCGCCCTCCTCCTGCTTTTGCTGGCCCTGCTGACATTCTGGATTTGCGACAGATTGGGGCGCCATGCTGCGGCTGAGTAATCTCCACGTTGACCTCAGCGGCTTCACGCTACGCGCGGATTTTGAGGTCGGCGCGGGCCAGCGCATTGCCATAATCGGTCCGTCTGGCGCCGGCAAATCCACCTTGCTCGGGGCCGTTGCCGGGTTCGTCCCGCTAAAATCCGGGCAGATCCTTATGGAGGGGCGCGATGTGACCGGCGCTGACCCCGATAAGCGTGGCATGGCGATGCTCTTTCAGGACGGCAATCTGTTCCCGCATCTGACGCTGGCTCAGAATGTCGGGCTCGGCCTGCGCCCCGGTTTGCGCCTTTCGGACATCGAACGGGCCAATGTTGATGAGGCCATTGCCCGCGTTGGCCTGCAGGGGTTCGGAGTGCGCAAACCAGCGTCGCTGTCTGGTGGACAGATCAGCCGAGCGGCCCTTGCGCGGGTGCTTTTGCAGGCCCGTCCGCTGCTGCTCTTGGATGAACCCTTTGCCGCCTTGGGCCCTGCGTTGCGCGCCGATATGCTGGATCTGGTTAAGGACGTTGTGAACGAAACCGGTGCAGGCCTTATGATGGTCACACACTCGCCCGAAGATGCAAGGCGCATCGCCACGGACATCGTCTTTGTGGATGAAGGCGCGGCTCATCCCCCGTCGCCAACGGCGCAAACCCTGGATCATCCTCCGCCCGCGCTGCGCGCCTATCTGGGCTAGCCTCGCTGTCCTGTCTCAGCTACCAACGCACGCGCCCTAAAAAGGACAGCCCGATGCATCCGAACCCCGCTTTCCGCACGGCCGAGACCGCGCAGAATCTGGCCTTCGCACGAAACCGCGCTTTTGGTGTTCTGGCTGTAAACGGCGCAGAGGCAGCCCCGCTCATCAGCCACGTGCCCTTTCTGCTGGACGATGACGGACGCACTGCCGATCTGCATCTCGTCCGGTCGAACCCGATCGCGCGCCTGAAGGCAGAAGTTCCAGCCGTCATCGCGATTGCTGGACCTGACAGCTACGTTTCGCCAGACTGGTATGCGGTTCCCGATCAGGTGCCCACATGGAACTACGTTGCCGTGCATCTTCGGGGCATTCTTCAGCCGCTTGCTGCCGATGCCATGCATGACATGCTGGATCGGCAATCGGCCTTCTTCGAGAACCGTCTTTTGCCCAAGACGCCCTGGAAGACTGACAAGATGACGCCTGCGGTGCTCGAGAAGATGATGCGCCAGATCCTGCCTTTTCGATTGCGGATCGACGCGGTCGAAGGGACGTGGAAGCTCAATCAAAATAAGCCTGATGTGCGCTTGCGGGCGGCGGATGCTGTCGAAGCGGGTGGCATCGGGACCGGCCTTGGCCCCCTTGCGCAGCATATGCGCGACGCCTAGGGTCAGGCGAAATTCATGGGAGAGAGAGTGCTATGCAACTTCTGATGTCAGGGCCATCACCCTTTGTGCGCAAGGTGCTTGTGCTGCTCCATGAAACGGGTCAAACCGATGCGGTGGGGACCGTTCAGGTTACGGCCGCCGTCGGCGGGACCGAAGCGCAACTGGCCGCCGCCAATCCATTGGGCAAGATCCCTGCACTGATGCGGGATGAGGGCCCGACGCTCTATGACAGCCGGGTGATTTGCCGGTTTTTCGATGATCGGGCCGGGGCCGGACTTTATCGGCCGCAAAACACATGGGAGACGCTGGTTCTTGAAGCGACGGCCGACGGTATCATGGAAGCGGCGGTGTTGATGGTTTACGAGATCCGGTTCCGCGGGGACGAGGGTAAGAACGCGGCCTGGCTTGAAGGGCAGTGGGAGAAGGTCGCGCGCGGACTTGATGCGCTGAATGCGCGCTGGATGGCACATTTGAACGGGCCACTCGATATCGGCCAGATCGGCGTTGGCGCGGCTTTGGGTTATCTCGATCTGCGTCACGAGGATCGAAACTGGCGGACAGGCCGCAATGCTCTGGCCGCCTGGTATGAACGGTTCGCCGAACGGCCTTCGATGCAAGCCACAATACCCGAAGGCTAAGTTGGGCGACACGCCCAACTTAGCTCCAGTTGAGCACGACCTTGCCCGACCGACCTGATCTCATGACGTCAAAACCTTGCGTAAATTCATCCGCCGCAAATCGGTGCGTGATCACATCCGACACATCTAATCCGTTTTGCAACATCGCGATCATCTTGTACCAGGTCTCGAAGATCTCGCGTCCGTAGACACCCTTTATCGTGATTGCCTTGAACACGATCCGGCTCCAATCCACCGGTGATTTGCCCGGCGGAATCCCCAGCAATGCGATCCGCCCACCCATCACGAGTGTTTCCACCATCTGATCCAAGGCAGCCTGATTGCCCGACATCTCCAGCCCGATATCGAAGCCTTCGGTCATCTTGAGACTGCCCTCAACATCCCGCAGATCTTCGCGCGCAACGTTCACAGGCACCACGTCAGCAACCTGCGCTGCCAGATCCAGCCGGTCCTGGTTCACATCCGTGATTACCACATGCCGCGCACCCACGTGGCGTGCAACCGCAGCTGCCATAATCCCAATCGGGCCCGCGCCTGTGATCAGCACATCCTCGCCCACCAGATCAAAGCTCAGCGCCGTATGCACTGCATTGCCCAAAGGATCGAGGATCGACCCGATGTCGTCCGAAATCTCATCCGGCAGGAGCACCACATTGAACGCGGGCAGCCGCAGATATTCCGCAAACGCCCCTTGTTCATTGACGCCGATCCCCCGGGTTTCTGGGTCCAGATGAAACTTGCCCGCCCGGCTTTGACGCGACTGATGCCCGATAAGATGGCCTTCACCGCTGCAGCGTTGCCCGACCTTCAGCCCCTCGACGTCGCGCCCGACCTCGACAATTTCACCCGCAAATTCATGGCCGGTAATCAGCGGCACTGGCACCGTTTTCTGAGCCCAGTCATCCCAGTTCCAGATGTGAATGTCTGTCCCGCAAATCCCGGTCTTCCGCACCCGGATCAGCACGTCATCCGGCCCGATTTCCGGCCGGGGCGCTGTTTGCAGCCAGAGCCCCGCTTCGGGCTTTGCCTTAACCAGCGCTTTCATGACAGCACCCCAACGGCCCTGCCCGCTGTCTCAAACGCTTCAAGCGCTCGATCAAGCGCCTCTCGCGTCAGCGCAGCATTCATCTGTGTGCGGATGCGCGCCTGCCCGCGCGGCACGACGGGAAAGAAAAACCCGCTAACATAAACTCCTTCCTCAAAGAGTCGCGCCGCCATGTCTTGCGCCAATTGCGCCTCTCCCAGCATGACGGGGATGATTGGATGCTCTCCCGGCAGCAGATCGAAACCGAGACCCTCCAGACCGGCCCGCCAATAGGCGGCGTTTTCGAATAGCAGTGCGCGCAGGTCATCGCCTTCTTCGATGAGCCGGATAGCCTCAATCCCCGCTGCCACGATGGACGGGGGCAGGGAATTTGAGAAGAGGTATGGCCGCGCCCGCTGCCGCAACAGGTCAATCACCGGCTGCGGTCCCGCGATATATCCCCCGATGGCCCCGCCAAGGGCCTTGCCCAGCGTGCCTGTCAGGATGTCCACATCCACCCCGAAATACGCGGGCGTCCCCGCACCCTTGGGGCCCATGAAGCCCGTCGCGTGGCAGTCATCCACCATGACCAAAGCGTCATAGCGTTCCGCCAGCGCAGCAATCTCTGGCAGTTTCGCCAGATAACCGTCCATCGAGAACACGCCATCCGTCGCGATCATGATGAACCTCGCACCATCCTCGCGTGCCTGCTTCAATTGTCCTTCCAGATCGTTCATGTCGGAATTCGCATAACGGTACCGCTTTGCCTTGCAGAGCCGTACCCCGTCGATGATCGACGCGTGATTCAACGCATCCGACACGACCGCGTCCTCCGGTCCCAGAAGCGGCTCGAAAAGCCCGCCATTTGCGTCGAAACAAGCCGCAAACAGGATCGCGTCGTCCTTGCCCAGATACCGCGCCAGCCGTCCTTCGAGATCGCGATGCAGATCCTGTGTTCCACAAATGAACCTGACCGAGGCCATGCCGAACCCTTTGGGGTCCATTGCGTTCCGCGCCGCGCGGATCAGATCAGGATGGTCTGCCAGACCCAGGTAGTTGTTGGCGCAAAGGTTGATCACCTCGCGCCCGCCCACCATGATTTCGCCGGCCTGCGGCGAAGAAATGAGCCGTTCGCGCTTCATGAGGCCCTCCGCCTCGATCTCGATGAGCGTATCGCGGATATGGGTCAAAAAGGAATCGATCATTTGGGCCTCCATTTCCCAAGTGGTATCATAACGGATACTTCTCCGAAATAGAGGATTTCAGTATAACGGACAAATATCCGTTATTAGATCATGCATCTTGGACCACAAGAAAAGCACGGGCCGGGCCTTCCGCGCGGATGGCATGGTCAACATCCGCCGGGTACCGAGCTGTATCTCCGGCCACCAGTCGCTCCATCCCGTCGCCGCTTGTCACTGTCAGCGTGCCGTCAATAACCGAAAGGTGCTCCCGCGCGCCACGGGCATGGGCGCAGCTGTCCAGAACACCGCCAGAGTCAAAGCGCAGTTCGTAAACCTCATGCCGACCAGCATCCTCCGGTGGCGAGAGAATGCGAATGGAACATCCCGTTCCGCGGTTTTCGATCATCGGAACAGCGGCGCTGCGCAACACCTCAATGCTTTGCTCGGGCGTGTCTTCCAGCAACCCGGCGAAATCGACCTGTAACGCCCGTGTGAGGTTCCACAACGTCG
This sequence comes from uncultured Shimia sp., assembly GCA_937897325.1. GTDB lineage: Bacteria > Pseudomonadota > Alphaproteobacteria > Rhodobacterales > Rhodobacteraceae > CALCOY01. The sequence continues at coordinate 70,773 of CALCOY010000022.1, read as the reverse complement.
CGATGGTGGGAGAGGACTCCCCCCGTTCGATCTGACTGACCATGCTGCGGGACACGCCCGAAAGCTTGGCTACTGCGTCCAATGACAGCCCCTTTTCTGTCCGCGCCACCTTCAATCTGGTCGGCAGGAGCGACAATATTACGTTTGCATCATCCGTCATATCGGAGTTGTGCTGCCGAGATCAAAAGCTGTCAAGCAGACTTAGCTACGGAAAGCAATCTTGGAGACTGGGCAGGATGCCGATCCGCGCTACCGGCCGCTCGCGTCCGTCCGGATTGGTGAAAGCACCTTTATCTGACACCATCTGCCCTAGATCCGGCGGTCGCGCGGGAATACAAGCGCCGCAATCCCGAAATGACGCCGCTCCACATGGGATCGTCCCGGCGGGACTACATCTGCTCAATCCCGACCATTGGCGTGACGCATCACTCAGCACAAATGCGTTCGTCTGGATCAGAAGCACTCTGCTCTGTTGCAATGAGCTCGGTGAAAAAGGTTGCATCGACGGCCAGGCCGGGATCGAACCGAAGATGCGGGGCGGTACGGGGTAGGTGCGTGATCCTTTCATTGATCGTCTTCGGTTCTTCGAAGAACGGGCTGAGACCTCAGATGAGGCGGCCCGATCACCGCATGCGCCGTGGCAGCAGCCGGGGAGTGTTCGCGGCGTAGACCTCCCATTCCTCCGCAAAGCTCTCGCGCATCATCTCCTCTTCCGCCCCGATCCGGGCAAGATAGAGCAGGATGAAAGTCGCCAGCCCCAAAGGCCCGGCGATCCAGTTGGTCAGCATCAGCATTTGCGCGCCGTTGATCAGAAAAATCGCCGTATACATGGGATGCCGCATCCATGCATAAATTCCGCCTGTCACCAGATGATGCCCCTCGCGCAGTTCAAGATGCGGTGACCAGTTCTTGCCCAGATCCGCATGGGACCGCCAGAATATGTATGCGCCCAGAAGTCCCACCAGGAAACCAAGTGCGATTTGGCCGGGAAGGGCGTCGTAAGCCGCAAAATCAAGGATGGGTGCAGCCAGCACAGCAATCGGCACATAGACCATGCCAATACCAACCAGAATGACAAGGCTTCGCTCGCGGCGGGCGTCCTTTTCGTCGACGACCGGTTTGTCATCCCCCCGAGTCAAGATCATGCGGATCGTATACCAGAGGCACATGAAACCCAGAAAGGGCAGCGTGGCGTAAGGCGCTCCTCGCCAAAGCGCACAGCCCGCAGTCACCAGCATGATACCGTAGGGGATAAGGTTGCCGATCATCGCGGTCAGTCTCCATTTGGGATGCAGACGCAAGGCGCCGCACGGATGCGCGGAACAGGACTGGCTGGAGCTGGCGGTGTTCGATTTATTGAACTTAAAGATAGGGGGAGCCGCGCTTCGCACAAGCGGTCAAAGCCATCTTTAGGGCTGGTTGAGAAAAACGCCCATGCGGTCGGTTAACCCCGTGCGGGCCGACATCGGCACAGACGCAATACCGACGTGTTACCGACGCAAGACAGACAGCGAAAACGCCTTGTTCTTGTTGCTAGCCTGGGGGTTTCGTGGACGTTGAGGAAATCCGCGCGTTAACCCTGGTGCGCGCGATGGCTTCAATGCCCCGCGCTGTCCATCTTGCGGTGTGCGATAACGTCTTCCAGCCAGCCCAGTTTCATTTCCGGGACAGACGACAGCAACAGATCTGTATAATCGTCGAAAGGCGGGCTGAGCACTTCGGATTTGGGTCCGTAGCGCTGCACACGGCCCTGATACATAACAGCGATACTGTCGGCGATGGCGCGCACCGTGGCGAGGTCATGGGTGATGAAGAGATAGGCCACATCCTCAATTTTTTGCAATTGGAGCAGCAGCTTGAGGATGCCATCCGCGACAAGCGGGTCCAGCGCGCTTGTCACCTCGTCGCAGATGATCAACTTGGGCTTGGCGGCAAGTGCGCGGGCGATGCAGACCCGTTGTTTCTGCCCGCCCGAAAGTTCGGCCGGGTAGCGGTCGATGAAACCTTTACCCATCTCGATCTCGTCCAGCAATTCGTTGATCCGCTGGCGTTTTTTCTCACCTCTGAGGCCGAAGTAGAACTCAAGTGGGCGACCGATGATGGTACCCACGGTCTGGCGCGGGTTCATCGCGGTGTCGGCCATCTGATAGATCATCTGCAACTCGCGCAGATCCTCGGGGCTGCGCGAAGGCTGGTCGGGCGAGAGGGCGCGCCCGTCAAATACGATCTCGCCTTCGCTGGGGGGCAAAAGCCCAGTGATGACACGGGCGAGCGTAGACTTGCCAGAGCCTGACTCCCCGACAACGGCAAGGGTTTGGCCAGGCGATAGGTCGACCGTCACATCTTTCAGGACATCGAAATTGAGGCCCTTGTAGCGCGCGGTGATGCCCCTGACGCTCAGGACAGGCTCGGCCGGTGCCTTTTCGGGGTGTTGTATGGAGCGGACGGAAACGAGCGCCTTTGTATACTCTTCTTTTGGCGCGTTGATGATCTGGTCCGTGCTGCCATACTCGACCATGTCCCCCATGCGCAGCACCATGATGTCATCGCTGACCTGGGCCACGACCGCGAGGTCATGGGTTATGTAAAGCGCGGCAACGCCGGTATCGCGAATGGCGTCCTTGATCGCTTTCAGCACGTCGATTTGCGTGGTTACATCGAGCGCCGTCGTGGGCTCATCAAAGACCACAAGGTCGGGTTCCGGGCAGAGGGCGAGGGCCGTCATGCAGCGTTGCAATTGTCCGCCGGAAACCTGGTGGGGATAGCGGTTGCCAATCTTGTCCGGATCAGGAAGCCCCAGCTTGCCGAACAGTTCGACGGCGCGTTGTTCGGCGTCACGCTTACTGAATTTTCCCTGCAAAACAGCCGCCTCAATCACTTGTTCCATGATCCGCTTTGCAGGATTGAAGGAGGCAGCGGCGGATTGGCTAACATAGGTGACCTCACCGCCGCGCAGCTTGCGCAGTTCGCTCAGGTTGGCCTTGAGGATGTCGCGACCGTTGATCGTGACCGTTCCACCGGTGATCCGCACGCCCCCGCGCCCGTAGGCCATGGTGGAAAGACCAATAGTGGATTTACCAGCACCGGATTCACCGATCAGGCCCAGCACCTGACCGGGTCCGAGGTCGAAATCGATACCGTGGACGATTTCGATCGCCTTGGGTTTTGCGCCGGGCGGATAGATTGTGGCACCTATTTTGAGCCCCCGGACTTCAACGAGCGGCATGGTCATGAGCGCGGTCCTTTGCGGGGGGCGGTGGCGGCTCTGTTTGGCTGCGCCAAATACGCCCGCCCACCGACCCTTCTGGCATCAAGGTTCATCCCCGACCGCCTTTCAGTGAAGTGGTGCGGTTGAGGACCCAATCGGCGACAAGGTTTACGCTGATGGCGAGTGTCGCGATGGCCACGGCGGGGTAGAGTGCTGCCCCGATGCCATAGACGATGCCTTCTTTGTTTTCCTTCACGATCCCGCCCCAATCGGCACCCGGTGGTTGCACTCCGATACCAAGGAAGGACAGCGTTGAGACGAAAAGCACCATGAAGATGAAGCGCAGTCCCATTTCAGCAACCAATGGCGAGAGTGCGTTGGGCAGGATCTCGCGGAATATGATCCATGTCAGTTTTTCACCGCGGAGCCGGGCGGCCTCGACATATTCCATGACAGAGATGTCGACGGCGACTGCGCGGGCAAGCCGGTAGACCCGTGTCGCGTCCAAAAGGCCCATAACCAGGATCAGGACAGTAACGGTGACTGGCATAACCGAGAGCACGACAAGTGCGAAGATCAGTGAGGGGATGGACATGATGAGATCGACAAAGCGCGAGAGTGCCTGATCTACCCAGCCGCCCGAGACAGCGGCGGCAAAGCCCAGGATCGAGCCCGTGATGAACGACAGAGCCGTGGCCATGGTGGCGATGTAGATCGTTGTGCGGCCGCCATAGATCATGCGGCTGAGCAGGTCGCGCCCGATCGTGTCGGTGCCAAGGAGGTGGTCGGCGGAGGAGGGCTCCCACACATCTCCGACAACTTCGGCCATACCGTAGGGAGCGACGAGCGGGGCGAAGATGGCCATAAGAAAATAGAGGCCGGTGAAAAAAAGGCCGATCAGTGCCGAGAGTGGGATATTTTTCAACATGCCTTGATGCCACAACTTGCGGATACGCGCCCCTCTGCACATGCCGACGCATACGATTGGTTGCGCAAATTAAGTTTTTTTGCAGAAAGATTCACTTTGGATGCCTCAGCCTGGGATTTGCGAGGATCGACACGATGTCGGCGATCATGTTGAGCCCAATATAGACGGCGGCGAAGATCAGACCGCACGCCTGCACGACGGGCACGTCGCGTTTGGAGACATGGTCGACCAGATACTGCCCCATGCCTGGATAGACAAAGACCACCTCTATCACCACCACACCGACCACCAGATAGGCGAGGTTGATCATCACCACGTTCACGATAGGCGCGATGGCGTTTGGGAAGGCGTGTTTGCGGATCACCGCGAAGGTCGAAAGACCCTTGAGTTCAGCCGTCTCGATATATGCCGATTGCATGACGTTCAGGATCGCGGCACGGGTCATACGCATCATATGTGCCAGCACCACGAGCGTCAGAACCGCCACTGGCAGCGCGATGGCATTGAGCTTCTGGCCAAAGTTCATACTGTCATTGATCATCGCAACCGACGGCGCCCAGCCAAGTTGCACGGCCACAAAGAACATCAGTACATAACCGATCAGGAATTCCGGGATCGAGATCGAAGCCAGCGTGACGGCTGAGATCAGCTTATCTGGCCAGCGATCCTTGTAACGCACGGCGGTGAGACCCAGGAGGATAGCCAGAGGTACCGAGATCAGTGCTGCCCAGAAAGCGAGGAAAAGCGTGTTGGACAGCCGCTGGCCCAAGCTTTCCGCGATGTCGCGCTGGTTGGTCAGCGCGGTTCCCAGATCACCCTGCAAGACACCCCCAAGCCAGCCGAAGTACCTGGTTACGGGCGGATCATTCAGACCAAGCTCTGCGCGCAGATTGGCAAGGCTCTCTGGAGTGGCAGCCTGCCCGAGTATCTGTTGCGCGACGTCTCCTGGCAGGATTGTCGTGCCGGCAAAGATCAGGACAGAGGCGGCGAACAGGAGAAGGACGCCCAGCACAAGGCGCTGGGCGATCAGACTAAGGACGGGATGCATGCCCGATCAGGCTTTCCACGTCTCTTTGAAGGCGTAGTAGTTCATCAGATCCGCGTTTGGATCGCCCTCGTAACCCTGCACTTCGGAGGACACGCCGTCGATGAAGTCGTTGAACATCGGCAGGATCAGCCCGCCTTCCTCGTTCAACATGCGACCCATCTTTGAATAGATTTCCATGCGTTTGACCTCATCAAGTTCAGCCCGGGCTTCCAGAAGCATCGCGTCGAAATCGTCGCGCTTCCAGCGGGTGTCATTCCAATCGGCGCTTGAAAGATAGGCTGTGGCATACATCTGATCCTGCACGGGGCGGCCACCCCAGTAAGAGGCGCAGAAGGGCTGCTTGTTCCAGACCTCGGACCAGTAACCATCGTTTGGCTCGCGCTTGATCTCCAGTGGAATGCCCGCCGCCTGACAGGAGGCTTGGAAAAGGGCGGCTGCATCGACCGCACCGGGAAAGGCCCCGTCGGCGGTGCGCAGAATGATGGGCGAGCCATCATGACCTGATTTTTCGTAATGTTCGCGCGCCTTGTCGAGGTCAAACTCGCGTTGTGGGATCGTTTGGTCAAACAGCGGATAGGCCGCGTTGATCGGCATGTCGTTCCCGATACCACCGTAGCCCTGCAGGATCTTGTCGACCATTTCTTGGCGGTTGATCGCGTATTTCAGCGCCAGGCGAAGGTCGTTATTGTCAAAGGGTGCCGTGTCCACATGCGCGATAAAGACATAGTGCCCTCGGCCTGACACATTGACCACGTTGACGTTTGGCGCGCGGTCCAGAAGCTTGGCCACCTTCGGTTCGACCCGGTTGATCGCGTCGACCTGACCGGATTGCAGGGCTGCCGTCCGTGCCGTCGCATCGTTGAGCACGATCAATTCGATCCGATCATAATGGGCGACTTGGGTTTGGTCGCCGCCCCAATAGTCGTCACGGCGTGTCGCTGTGGCGCGCACGCCCGCCTCGTAGTCTTCCATGACATACGCGCCAGTGCCGATGGCCGCTGTCGGGTTATCGAAACCGCCGCCGGGCTGGATCATCAGATGGTAATCGGCCATCAGGTATGGGAGGTCGGCATTGGCACCGTCGAGTTCCACGACGAAGCTCATGCCATCAGCAGACATCGACTTGATGCCTTGCATGATGCCCAAGGCGCCCGACTTCGACTCTTCGTTCGAATGGCGCTCCATCGTTTTCATCACGTCCTCGGCAGTGACGGCATTGCCGTTCGAGAACATGCAGTTTTCGCGGATCTTGAAAGTCCAGGTCGAAGCATCGGCCGAACCTTCCCAGCTTTCTGCGACAAGCCCTTCGAGGCTACCATCGGGCATTACACGCACAAGGGTCTCGCCCCAAAGCCGTCCGATGGTTATCGGCACATCCGATGCCCAGGTCGCCGGGTCCTGGCTGTTGGTGCTTTCACCACCCTGAACACCCATGCGGAAGGTGCCGCCCGGCACGGGTGTGGCGGCTTTTGCGGCATCGGCCAGCATGGTGGAGGCGACGGCGGCGGTTACGCCCAAGGCCGCAGCGCGGCTCATGAATTCGCGGCGCGTCATCGTTCCTGCGGTTACCTTGGCGGACAGGTGTTCAAGTTCGTTCGACATTTTCTGGATCTCCCCGTGAGGTTTGCTTTGCGTCTGATGCGCAATTTTCTTCTATCTGGTCGAAGGTTTGCGCAATTGTCGGTCGGGTGCAAGGTCTAATCCCGGCGATGTGACAAGCATGTGTCAGATGTGATCTCGGGCGACTTTCTCATTGATTTCCTTTGAGAAAACCTCGTTTTCATTCTCAAATGCCTTCAATGTCGCGCTGAGATAGAAGTGAGTTGCGTCGCTTGTCATGTCGCAGCAGGCTTCGGTCCGCAATCGGATGTCGTCGCGTTCGATCTCGTCCGTCCAGTGGCACATGCCACTGGCTGACAGCGGATCGTCGGGATGAATGCTCCAGGTTTCGCGCACTTTTGATCCGTGGATCAGCCCATGGTCAAGATCGCGGACCTTGCCGAAATCGTCTTCGATCCGAAGGGTGACGGTGCCGGTGACGTGATCAATCTCGGTTTTGCGCAGATGATTTTCGGCGCGCAATTCTTCAGTGGCCCAGGGTGCGGCAGTCTCTGGTTCTGCGAAGCTCCAGTATCTTGCCGAGGTCAGCAGGGGCAGGTCGATGCACCCGGCGGTCAGGGTCAAGGCAGTCGACTTCGGCGACGGCCAGATAAGCGGCCAATAGGCATTGCTAATAGACACCCGAAGTCGATCACCCGCCGGGACCGTATAAGCGACTTCGTCCAGAGACAGAACGAATGTTTTGGGTACACTAGGTTCCAGCGCCCTGGTGTTAACGCCAAATGTGTTCGCAAGATTTAGAACGCCGTAGGTGATCCGGGTGGTTGAGCCGTCGAGATGTACATGACCCAATCGCACGGCGATCTGCCCGCAGGTTTGGTCGCTGGCCAGAACAAGCGTAACTTCGGGCGCCCCCACAATGGATGTGTCGTCGGCGAGCGGGTCGGTCTCGAAGCTGACCGACATCGCGTCGTCCGCGCGCTGATCGCCCGGCAGTTCCGGGCCCAGCCAGATTGCGCAGTATTCACCCGCATCCATCCCGCAATGCTGTGGTGAGGCGATGGTTTTCTCGATCCGCGCTGGCTGATCGGTCAGGCCACTGTCCGTCAGATGATAGCTTCGCCTTTCTGTTCCCGGATCTTTCAGCCAGGCGCCCGGCCGTTCAGTATACCATGTGGCCGGGTGCACGCCGTCCATCAGATAGGGTCGATAATCCGGGTCGGCCTCCGCCCCGTTCGGCACGTCCTTTAGCCAGCGATCCCACCAGCGCAGGGCTTCTTGCAAAAAACCAATCCGGGGTTCGGGCACGGCGAAATGCGGATACTTGTGCACCCACGGCCCGATGATTCCTTTGGCGCCATCGATATTCTTCACGATCGCTGGCACTGTGTTCTTGTAGGCATCCCCCCAACCGCCTATGGCCAAAACCTTCGCTTTGATCGCGCCGAAATCCTCGCAGACCGATCCGTGCCGCCAATAGGCGTCGCGGCGTTGGTGACGCAGCCAGGTCGCGGGCAGAAACGGTTCGTTGTGAAGGCGTTCTAGCCAGATCTCGCGCCAATCTCCGCGCAGAGCCGGATCGGGTGCACGGGATGAATAGCTCCACATCGTTGCCCCCCAACCCAGATTCTCGTTCAGAAGGCAGCCGCCCTTGTAGTGGATATCTTCGTTGAACCGATCCACCGTGGAACAAAGCGTGATGACCGCCTTCAAAGGTTCCGGCGCCAATCCGGCCACCTGAAGGCTGTTAAATCCACCCCAACTGATGCCCATCATGCCAACGTTTCCGTTGCACCATTCCTGCTGGGCGGCCCAGTTGATGACCGTTACGGCGTCGTCAAGCTCTGCCTGGGTGTATTCGTCCTCCATCAGCCCATGGCTGTCGCCATTGCCACGAATATCGACCCGCAAGCAGGCATAGCCACGCGCGGCGAAATAGGGATGGGTCAGGGCGTCCCGTGCGCACGTGCCATCGCGCTTGCGGTATGGCAGGTATTCAAGAATGGCAGGCACCGGCTGATCCGTGACCGAGCGCCACAGACGGGCCGACAGGCGCGTCCCGTCTTTCATCACAATCGCTTGGTCGGGTTCTTCGGTGATGTCAAAAAGCGTGTTCTGGTTCATCTGGGTTCAGTTTCGGTGCGCCAGCAGAATGTCCATGACGTTTGTTCCCGTCGGCCCCGTTTTCACCAGTGCATTCTTGGATTCGAGCCAAGGATAGGCATCGGCGCGGGCCAATGCGTCGGTCGCGCTGTCGTCCCACGTCTTACCAGTGATGAGAGCCCCTGCGGCATCCGTCGGGCCATCGGTGCCATCCGTTCCGGCCACCAGCACTTCGATTCCGTCTTGCCCTGCTATTTCCCTTGCGAGGTTGAGCGCCAAGGCCATGTTGCGTCCGCCAAGGCCGGGATTGTCTGGCAGGATCACCGTCGGTTCGCCGCCCAGAATGTGAAGACCTGATCCGGCGTTGAGGATTTGCTTGCCAATCGTCGGTGCGAGCGTCGCAACGTCTTCATACAGCGTTTCGTCATTGGTCAGGACGGGGCTGGGGCTGGCGTCAGCAATGGCTTGGCGCGCGATCTGATTGCTGGCGATGATCTGCGCAGAAAAGGCAAAGCTGGGGTCGGCGGAGGTCGCCCCGATACCAGACCCGATCACGCCAAGATCATCCCCTTCGACGTCCGAGATGGCAAGGGTCGTGACAGATGCCCCCCGAAAACGGCACAGCAGCTTGCCACCCTTGATCAAAGAGACCTTTTTGCGTCTTGCGTTCATCGCATGGATGTCCGCGCCAGAGGCCAGCATCGCCTCTGTATGCGATTCGAGAGCCTCTAGGCTCATCTCATCTGGTAGTGCTTCGGCAAGGGAAGACGCGCCGCCCGAAACCAGCATCAGCAAATGCGCCTTGGCATCCATCTGCGTCACTGTTTGCAGCAGAGCCTCACCCGCCGCCAAAGACCGCGCATCCGGTATGGGATGCGCAGCTTCGATCACGCGGGCGTGGGCCGGTGCACCGGCGCCGTGTCCGTCTTTCGTGACAATCAGAATGGGTGTTCGGGGAAATACACTATGGGCGGCCCGCGCCATATCTGTCGCTGCCTTGCCGACCGCGATGATTTGATCCGGCTCGGCCAATGCTGTTTCCTGCAGGGCTGCCGCGACGGTAGTTGCGCCCCGGACGGCATCGACACCTTTCTGCCAAAGCTCCAGCAGCGTCATGACGCTGTGTCCAGCCAGATGGTGACAGGGCCGTCATTGGTGAGGCTGACAGCCATGTCAGCGCCGAATTTACCGGTTTCTGTGGGAATGCCCAGATCGCGCAGGCAATGGGCAAACTGAAGATACAGTATCTCTGCCTCGTCCGGTTTCGCGGCGCCGCTGAACCCTGGCCTATTGCCCCTTGATAGATCGGCGGCAAGTGTGAACTGGCTGACGACAAGGGCCCCTCCGCCCGATTGCAGCAGAGGCAGGTTCATCTTCCCTTCGGCATCCTTGAAGATCCGCAACTTCGCGATCTTTGCGGCGAGCGCCTTTGCCGTGTCATAGTCGTCGCCCGGCATCGCACATACGAAAAGCAGAAGGCCGGGTCCTGTCTGGCCAATCATCGCGCCGTCCACGTTGACCTGTGCCTGCGACACCCTTTGGATCAAGGCCCGCATCAGGTGCGCCAGTCGATGATGTCGTCGACCTCGGCCCGTTCCGTTCGGAAGGCGTTGGCGGGGTGGTCTGGATCGGCATAACCAAATGAGATGGCGCACAGAATGAAACGGTCCTTGGGCAGGCCGAAATGTTCGCGCACGAATGGCGCTTGAGCCGCGATGGCAGCCTGCGCGATGCTGGCCAAACCAATTGCCTGCGCCGACAGCATGAAAGCCGTGACAAATCCGCCGCAATCCATCGCACCGTAGGATCCAAGATCCGCAGGGCTGGTCAGGATCGCCACGTGCGGTGCACCAAACAGGCGGTAGTTTTCCATCATCTGCCTGGCTGAGGCTGCTCGGTCACCCTTTTCGATGCCAACCGCATCGTAAAGCTGAAACCCACAGGTCCGCCGCCTGTCGCCATAGATGCCGGGATAGCCCTTCGGCCAGTCTAGATCCGGTGCGGGTGGTGTATTCGACGCGGCTGTATAAAGCGCGTCGCGAAACCGGTCTGTTTCATCTGGCTTGGTGATGATGAGTTGCCAGGGTTGTGCGTTGCACCAGGACGGCGCTTTGCGCGCGGACGAGACGATCTTATTGATGATCTCGTCTTTGACAGGGTCGGGCCGAAAACCCCTGCAGGAAAACCGTGCGTCAAGAATATCGGTCAGGCATTCGTATTCGGCAGTCATAGCCGTATGAATGATCGCTTGTCATTTGGGGTGCAAGGGGTTTAGTCGACCGCGCCGTGGCCGGTTGTAAGGCTGTCGATGCGGATGCAACGCATCTTCCGGACGGCACCCGTCGATCAGCAGCATTGTCGCAAATGAGATCGCATTGATTCAGTTGGCCAATGCCTCGGCATCTGCCGCACTGATGGGATTATTGCTTTGGAGCATTCCGTTTGTCTCAAGAGCTTATGACCGGTTCAGGTGGCGGATCCCCCAAAGATCGACCAAGAGATGCCCCGGCAACGTGTCGTCTCGTTCCAGATCGGGCGCAGGGCAATGCAAAGCTTTTATGATTTTGAGGCAATTTGCCTCTATCAGATACCCTTTTCAGGGGCGCAACATGCCCAGAAACATCTTCGACCATCTGGGAATGTGAATGTCTGGATTGCGCCCCAAAGATGGGACAGCGCTTCGATGGCCTCATTGCGTGTCATAGCGCAGTTTGGTTCTGCGCCGCGAGAAATCCGATGATCCCTGCAATGATCAGGCCAAAAATCACTGCGATTGCAATTTTCCAGGCTGAATAGGGGCGTTCACCCTGGACCCTGCCGGTTCTGCCGTTCACCACGAAACGATAGCTTTTACCGCGGTATTTGTAGGCCGCCAGCCAAACTGGCAACAGGATGTGCTTGAACGTCAGCCTGCCGATTTTCGTATCGACCGAGTGGATGCGCTGACGGTCCCCGCCAATGTCGAACTTTACATCCCGCTCAATCACGCGGTCCATATAGTTCCGCGCTTCGATAAAGCCGTCCTCCAGCATGATCGTGTATCCCTCCGCCCGAAAACCCGCGAGGAATTCGGGGTGGTAGGGCTCAAGTTCGCTCAGATCCCAGGGCTCCAGGGCGTCCGTGAACCTCTTTGGCAGACTTTTGGAGGCAAGCACGACCACATCGTCGAAGAACCGCGACACCCGCCCGCGTGCCCCGCGCCAACGTACCTTAGGCACGCGGACCTGCTGGCGTTTTCCATCGCGTATGACGGTGGTCGTTTCGTAGTAGACCGTGCCACGTTCACCTGAATAGCTGCTGCGTGTCTCGGCATCAAACGTCCAGTAAGGGACGTAAATTCCCTGCATCGCACGACCCTTGCGAGCATAGTCCTGCAGACCGCCTGGCGCAAACCAAAGACTGCCCAGCCAGTCGGTCATGGCATTGCGCGCGTCTTTCTCTGTCAGGCCGAAGGGCAATAGACCCTTGGGTTTGATGTGTCGGTGTGTGCCGGTATCGGTCACGACGGGCGTTGCACAAAACGGACATTCAGCGGCGTGAACATCTGCGTTGAACTCCACCTGTGCGGCACAATTCGGACAGGTGGATACGCGGGTCACTTCGATTTCGGCCAGCGGTAGTAGTTCATCCAAGGCTTGGCGCAGATCGAGTTCCCTGATCGGCGGAACCGATCGGCCGATGCCTTCCAGAGGTGCGGTATTTCCGCAATGGTCACAGCTTAGCAGTGCCCTTGCAGGATCAAACCTGAAATCGGCCCCGCAATTGTCGCAGGGAAAGCGGTGTTCGGTCATGGGAGCGGCAGCTTCGTTCATAGGGCGTCATGAAAAACGCGGGGCATGATCCGACGCAGCGCGCCGTCACCAAGCGCAGTGTGGCGCCAAAGGTGAAAAATAGCGTGAAGCCACATGACACCAAAAAGGCCCAGCACCAAGCGGCCTGCGGCGTCCTCTGGCATAACACCGAAGATGGCCAATGCGACATTCAAGGCCGTAATGCCCAGAAACGCATACATCACCCAAGCCAGGATCGGATGGGCGCTGCGCATGACCCCTTCGAGTTTTGGCCCAGGTCCCGACATCAATCCACGGATGAAAGCAATTGCCGTCATCGCCAACCCTGTCGCGGCAAAGGCAAGCCCCACAGCAGGCTGGAGGCCCCCCGCGATCAGCAGAGACAAAAGCACGACATTGGCCCAGTGTAGGACGATCGTGGCTCGACGGCGGGTCATCTCAGACCCCGGGTGGCGGTGGTGGCAATATGGTAAAGAGCTGAGCGAGTTCCATGACGTCTTCTGCCTTCAGCCAGCCATCCTGCCCGGCGGTCCAGACATAGGTCTCGCGCGTGATCTCTCCGGCAGAGGCCATCCGGCCCATCTGCGCTTTTGAGAACGGGCCCTTTGTTTGGCCGCCCTCCGCAACATGCCAGACATGTTCGACAGGGGGCGGAGGTGGCGCGATGGCCGCCGTTTGCGCGCTGGACGCGCCCCAGGGGCCAGAGGCTTGGGCCGCTTGATGGCCGATCTGCATTCCGAGCCCGGCACCAAGGCCCGCTTGCAACGCTGCGGCACCGGCCCCTTCGCGGCCAAGAGCCTCGGCCGCCTGAAACTGCACGTATTCGTTCAGGTTGCCGATCACGCCCATGGACGAGCGCTTGTCCATCACCTCTTCAACGGCAGGGGGCAGTGAGATGTTCTCGATATAAAGCTCGGGCAGGGCAAGCCCGTATTCCGTGAGCTGACCTTCGATCTCTTTGGAAACCAATTGTCCCAGTTCGCGCGTATTGGCCGCCATGTCGAGGACGGGAATACCTGCGCGCGCAAGGGTGCGGGAAAACTCCTGTACGATGATGTTGCGGATCTGGAAGCTGATCTCGTCCATCGTGAATTCGCCATCTGTGCCGACGATCTCGACCAGGAACTTCGCCGGATCGCTGACCCGCACAGAGTAGGTTCCGAAGGCCCGAAGACGCACCGGGCCAAACTCCGGATCGCGACAGATGATCGGGTTCTTGGTGCCCCATTTCAGATCGTTGAAGCGGGTTGTGTTGACGTAGTAAATCTCGGACTTGAAGGGGCTTTTGAAGCCGTGATCCCAATGCTGCAGCGTCGTCATGATGGGCATGTTGTTGGTTTCGAGCATGTAAAGCCCTGGAGTGAAGACATCGGCCAGTTGCCCTTCATGCACAAAGACTGCGGCCTGTCCTTCACGCACTGTCAGCTTTGCACCGTACTTTATCTCATGCCCCTCACGTTCGAACCGCCAGACCATGGTGTCACGGGTGTCATCGGTCCAGTGAATGACGTCGATGAATTCGCCGCTCAGAAAATCGAAAATGCCCATTATCGTCTCCGGTTCTTGGATCTTGCATATCTTGTTGCTTTGACAACCGCCCGCATCACGAGGGTCCGCCCAGCCGTTCCGCAGCAAGCTGGCGGATGATCGGGCGGGCCTCGTTCAATGTCATGCCAGCCCTTAAGCGGCTGTCATAAAGCATTTTCAGAAGCGCTTCATCATGATTGGTGAGAAGCGCGAATTCGTCGTCATCATTGAAGATAGACGGGCGGGCCTGCGGGCTGTCGTTTTGCAGGCCAAGGCCCTGGGCCAGTTCTTCATGAATACAGGAGAGCCGCAGAAGATCCGGGTTCTCGGCGCGGATCACAGCAATGGCATGGGTGTAAGTGTTGGGCGCCTCGCCCTGATCGTCAGCGACAACGGCGCAGTAGATGTCATCGCGCAGGTTTGCCAGATCGTTCGTATTGACGTTCTCAAAACCCGGCACGGTTTTCGACAGGCGGTCCAACGTCTCTGCCCTATCGTCCTCACCGGCGAAGATCACGAGAAAGTTCGGGTTGCCCCCGACCGAAATGGGGTGGCCACTGACGCGCGACAGCCTGTTTGCAAACTTCACGACGTCGGATCGGTCCCGCATACGTTGTGAGGGAGGCACAGACGGGCCGAAGGCGATGGCCATGCGCACCGGTTCGTCCCAGCGGTTCAGGCGGCCTGCATTGCTGCGGCCATATTCGGAGAAGAACGCGATATTGATGAAGTTTCTGGCCAGCATCTCGGCGGTGAAGGGTGTGTCCGGGCCGCCGCCATCTTGGCGCAGCAAACCTTGGGTCAGTTGCGAAGACTGCACCTCGATCAGGTAGCTGCGCAGACTCGCGCTTTTCTCGGACGTTGCGCGCGGGGCATCCGGCTCGGTCTGTCCAGCACCGTCCGGTCTTGCTTTTGGTGTCAGAACAGGATCGACCGGCCCGAATTCATCGCAGGCCGTCAACGCCAAAGACAACGTTAGCGCACCAAGACCATTGCGCTTTGCCCTATGCCCCCGCTTAGGCCGCATGTCATCTTACCCCGGAACGGCCGTAGCCGCCGTATCACCGACCCCATCGTGGCGAGACTTCGCGGCAGCGAGCGTGTCGCGCAATTCAGCCTCCATCTTCTTGAGGTCCTCTTCGGCGGCGGCGCGTTTGGCCTTGCCTTGGTCGGCAATCTGCAGGCTTTCCTCGATCGTGCCGATCAGATCCGCATTGGCCTGTTTGACCGCTTCTATGTCGAAGACGCCGCGTTCCATCTCTTCGCGGATGACCTTGTTACTTTCGCGGAGGTTGGCCGCGTTGGTGGTAAGCAACTCGTTCGTCAGATCGTTGGCATCGCGCACGGCCTCCGCTGCCTCACGGCTACGCTGAATTGTGACCGCTTGTGCCAGTTGCGTTTCCCAAAGCGGGACGGTGTTGACGAGGGTGGAGTTGATCTTGGTCACGAGACTTTTGTCGTTTTCCTGCACCAGCCGGATCGAAGGAAGCGATTGCATCGTCACCTGCCGCGTCAGCTTGAGGTCATGCACGCGTCGCTCCAGGTCGTCCCGAGCAGCGCGCAGATCGCGCAGTTCTTGCGCTTTCATCACCTGATCATCTTCGGGGGCCGCCTTTACCTCGGCCTCCTTGGCAGGGATATGCGTGCCGTCCAGTTCTTTGAGCTTTTCCTCGCCCGCCGAGATGTAAAGCGCCAGTTCGTCGTAAAACTGCAATGTCTTCTCGTAGAGCATGTCGAGCGATTTGATGTCTTTCAGCAGCGTGTGTTCATGGCTGAGAAGATTGTCCGTGATCTTGTCGATCTGGTTCTGTACGGTTTCGAACCGCGCGGTGAACTTGGCGAAAGGCGCAGCACGGCCCAGCAGTTTTTCCCACCAGGATCTATCCCGCCGGACATCCAGCTCGCTCACCGAAAAGCCACGAATGGTCGTCACGATGTTGCGCAGACTGTCCCCGGCAGGGCCAACATCCTTGTTGCGCACGTCGGACAGCATCGATTGGCTGATCTCTTGCAATTCTGCCTGTGCGGCGGATCCGAAGGACACGATGGATTGGGTGTCTGTCATATCCAGTTCGTCCATCCGACGCCGGATCTCTGCACCGACGGGCGCGTCCGCCTTTTCAAGCGGCACAATGTCGGTCGCTTGTGCGGGTTCGGGCAGCACAACTGCAGTGACCTCTTCAACCAGGGCGAGATCCTGTTCAGCTTTTTGGCGGATTGTATCGGACATGACGATGAGTTCCCTATCTTATGACGTTTCTTCAGGGTTCGGAATGCGGACCCCTTCGCGTTGAAGTCGATCGCGCAGGACGTCGATTTCGATTGCCAAGTCGCTGCGGTCGGCGACCAGAAGTTTCTGGGTACGCGCAGCAAAGTTCTGATCAAGATCGTCCAGCAACGACGCGTAGTCCTCACGCGCTTTGGCGTCCCGCGTACGGCTGTAGACATCGGCAAACTTGGCCGTCGCGTCGCGCGCTCCCATCAGATAGACGCCAAGGTACTTTCGTGCAGCGGTCAGATCTCGGGGATCTTCTTCTACCGTTCGTATCAGGTCACGTGCAGTGGTCTTGAAACGCTCCAGTCGGCTTTCCATCTGGCGATCGCCGGCCCGGCGCATCGCATCGCTCATCTCATCGAGGTAAGCCTCCGCATCGTCGACCACACGCGCGACGCGGTCCTGCTGGAAGGTATCGATGCCCTCCATGCCCTTCGATTTCAGGGGATCAATGCCGAAAGATGCGAGATGCAGAGCGGCTGCGCAGATCCCGAAAAGGATCGGCGATATCACGTCCGCTATGTTGAGATGCGAGATCACGGCAAGCCCGACCCCGATACCGGTCAGGGCGGAGGCCAGCATCTTGCGGGGCAGGGCAGGGCGTCGCGCCACCTTCCGTTCGTTGTAGGCGGCTTCCGCCTCGAGCCCGCCGCGCAAGAGCCATGCGGCCAGCACGAGAACGCCGGACCCTGCAAGACCTAAGACCAGGGAAAGCGCACCTTGGCCCAATGACATGAACAAAAGCACCACCGGTGGAATGAACAGCAGGTTCGCACGTGCGCCTACGGGGCTCACACGCGCCCTGTCGAATTGCGTGGGTTCTGCGCTGTCATGAGGTTGCGGGCTGTGCTTTCCGCCAAAACGCTTAGCCATCAAAGCCCCCCGAGCCAACCTGTCGTCACACCGAACAGCAACACGATCAATGCCACGTACGCGATCTTTTGAAACGTGTTTGGCTCCATCAAATTCCCCCGGGGCCCAATCTGGCAGCCACGCCGTTATAATCGGGCTGTGCAACTTATGCCAGCATGGCCGTCTATGGGCCCGGCAAGCCCTTGCCAGCCTTAGTCTCCAGATTTGTGATGTGGAACGAGGCATACAAGGGGAAATTCCTACCTCGGGACACATATCTGGCGCGTTCAGCTCTACCTTGATCGTTTTTTGCGCGGGCCGCGCCGTGGTTTGGGACGGGGCGGTGAATGGGGATCAAGACCCAGTTGATCGCGTACGATGCGGCGTCGGACCTCTTCGACGGCACCTGATTTCAGGTCCGCAAGTTGGAACGGGCCGTAGCTAACGCGGATCAGGCGATTGACGGTCAGGCCCACCGTTTCCATCGCCCGGCGGATTTCACGGTTTTTGCCCTCGCGCAGACCGATGGTCAGCCAGGCATTGGCGCCTTGCTGGCGGTCGATACTTACCTGCATCGGTTGGAAGCGCACGCCCTCGATTGTGATGCCATCGCGCAGGGGCGCGAGTGTCTTGTCGTCTGGCCGTCCATTTACGCGGACCCTGTAGCGACGCAACCATCCAGTCGAGGGCAGTTCGAGCCTCCGTTTGACAGCGCCGTCATTTGTCAGCAGCAGCAAACCTTCTGAATTGAGATCAAGTCTGCCGATGCTCATGACCCGGGGCATGTCTTCGGGCAGGGCGTCAAAGATCGTTTTGCGCCCCTGTTCGTCTTTCGTTGTCGTCACAAGGCCCGCTGGCTTATGATAAAGCCAGAGGCGTTCGGGCTCGGGGTCGGCCAGTGGCTTGCCGTCCAATGTGATTTTGTCTGTCGGCAGAACGTTTAGGGCGGGAGTGTCGATTTCCTTGCCGTTCACCGTCACCCGACCGGCTATGATAATCTCTTCCGCGCCGCGGCGGCTGGCAACGCCCGCGCGGGCCAGAACCTTAGCGATACGGTCGCCTTTGGGGGTGTCACTGGTCATGCCGGTCGCATAGCCGATTGCGCGGGGCTGCGAAAGCGGGCAGGTGAGGGCATGACGTTTCGCTCCTACATGAAGATCGCTTTGGAGGAAGCCCGAGCCGCGGGTCAGCGCGGTGAGGTTCCTGTTGGCGCTGTGATCATCGGGCCTGACGGCGCGCTTGTGGCCAAAGCGGGGAACAGAACCCGGGAATTGAACGATCCGTCGGCGCATGCAGAAATGCTTGCCATTCGCGCGGCTTGCGCCGCGGCCGGGTCAGGACGTTTGCCGGGGCATGATCTTTATGTGACGCTGGAGCCTTGCGCGATGTGCGCTGGTGCGATTGCTGCGGCGCGGGTCGCGCGCCTCTACTACGGGGCCGATGATCCGAAATCCGGCGGGGTTGCGCACGGAGCACGGATTTTTACGCATCCCCAGGCCCATCACGCTCCCGAAATCTATGACGGGATTGGTGCGTCCGAAGCGCAGGCGTTGCTGCAGGCCTTTTTTCGGGACCTGCGATAGGGATCTTTGCCCGGCCCGATCGTGGAGGGGTGGTAGCCAATTTAGCGTCCGCTGGCGCCTGAGTTGGGTATCAAAGCATTCCGATTGAACAATCGATCCGTAACGACCTTCAAAAGGAGCAAGAGTATGTGGTCTTTTTGGTCGTTGTTGGCCGTGACGTTTGCCGCGATGCCTGCGCAGAGCGATAACATCGCTCAATTCAGAGCCGCCATGGTCGCCGTCAACAGGTTTGCTTTGATACAGCGCCTCGGTTCAAAGGCGCTCGCCGCGCCACCATTTGGCTGGGTATCGATCGCTTTCAAAAAAACTGCTTGGCAAAGCGACCTGGCATGAACGGACATATGCGTACAACTTCTTCCCCGGCTCAAAACCGGGTCAGGTCGGTTTCGACCAGACCGGTAACAAAGGCGTAGCAAGCTCGGTGCCCCGTTAAACTCTGTTTGTGGGTGGTGGGAGAACTGAGGCGGCGTAGCGGGCTTGCCCGCCAGCTGTCTAATTTTGCATCTCGCGCATAGTCTACAGCGCGATGGGCATCATCACTTCGGGTTCGATTACGTTGACACCGGGCAGCCCGTCTTTCAGGGCATCTGCGCTTTGTTCAAGAAGTGGGAATGTCTTGTAGTGACATGGGATAACAGTGGAGAAACTGAAGTATCGCTTGGCCGCATAAGCGGCGCCCTTCATATCCATTGTGAAGTAACCACCGGCCGACAGGATGCCGATATCGGGTTTGTAATAGTCTCCGATCCAGTCCATATCCGCCATGATCCCGGTATCGCCGGAAAAGTAAATCGTATGGCCTTCGCCTTTGATGATGAAGCCAGTCTCGCATCCGGTGTTCTGCCGATCGTCGCCAGCTGAAGAGGAATGGCTTGCGGGGACCAGACTGACCTCCACTGCGCCAAGCGAGATTGTGCCCCCACGTTGAAAGGCATTGCCCTCGACAGCACCTTCCCCAAAAAGATGATTGGCAAGTTCGTACATTCCATGGACCGGTGCGCTGGTTTCTTTGGAGATCGCCGGAACATCTGCGATGTGGTCGAAATGGCCATGGGTGACCAGGATATCTGTCGCCCCGACAATCGCCTCTTCCCTCTTTTCGTCGGGAAAGACCGGATTGCCGTCAATCCACGGATCGATGAGAAGAACCTTGTCTTCGATCTCGATCCGGAATGATCCGTGCCCCAGCCATATGATATTCATATCGATC
The DNA here is from genome assembly GCA_937897325.1 of uncultured Shimia sp. Taxonomy (GTDB): domain Bacteria; phylum Pseudomonadota; class Alphaproteobacteria; order Rhodobacterales; family Rhodobacteraceae; genus CALCOY01. The sequence continues at coordinate 50,688 of CALCOY010000022.1, read as the reverse complement.
TCCCTATCTTCACCATGGGCGAACCTTGCCCGTTGCCCGAACGTATTGTCGAACGGTGATCCATGGAAGAGCTGACGCGCCACATAGACTCCTACTGCGAGCGGACCGACCCAAGCTACTGGTCGGAGCCGATCAACGCCGTCACGAACCTCGCCTTTATCATCGCGGCCCTCGTCATGTGGCGCCGAACGGCGCGATTGCCTCTGGCTCGGTCGCTTTGTGTAATCCTCTTTGCTATCGGGATCGGGAGCTATCTTTTCCACACGCACGGGCAGGTCTGGGCAGCGATTGCCGATACAACACCGATCCTGCTATTCATCCTGGTCTACATCTTTGCGATCAATCTGCATGTCTGGATGATGCGTCCCTGGCCTGCATTGGCGCTTACTGCGGCGTTCATCCCCTATGCAGCGCTGACCATTCCGTTGTGGAGTTATGTGCCCGTTTTCGGCGTTTCTGCCGGGTACATGCCCGTGCCGACGCTGATCCTGATCTATGCGGCACTTCTTTGGTCTTCTGCCGCGCAAACAGCGCGCGGGCTGGCAACTGGGGCGGGCATTCTGCTGGTCTCGCTGCTGGCGCGGAGTGTTGATGAGACATTTTGTGCCGCCGTCCCCATCGGCACGCATTTCCTTTGGCATTGCCTGAACGGTCTGATGCTTGGTTGGATGATCGAGGTTTATCGACGTCATCATGTCCAATCGCGTCCGGATCTGCCTTGAAGCTGGGACCGCACAGCGCTAAAGCCGCTTTTGTTCAGACGAAGGTGTTCAATGTCGATAGATGAAAACACGGCTGCACGGGTGGCGAAACTGGCCCGTATCAAAGTGGAAGACAACGCGCTTCCAGCCCTGGCGGCAGAGTTCAACACGATCCTCGGCTTCATCGAACAATTGAATGAGGTCGACGTTGAAGGTGTCGCGCCCATGACATCCGTCACACCGCAGCGCCTCAAACGCCGGGTTGACGACGTCACCGATGGTGGCCAGCAGGACAAGGTTCTGTCCAATGCTCCCGATGCGCGGGAGGGCTTTTTTGCAGTTCCTAAGGTGGTCGAATGAGCGATCTGAACAAACTTGGTCTGGCCGAGGCACGCGACGCTTTGCGGGCCGGTGACACGACATCGGTCGATCTGACAGAAGCCTGTCTTGGCTCCATTGAGGCGGCCGATGCATTAAACGCCTTTGTCCACCACACACCAGACATCGCGATGGATCAGGCACGCGCTGCTGATGCCCGGATGGGGCCCGATGCGCCCGCAATGTGTGGTCTGCCGATTGGGATCAAAGATCTCTTCTGCACCAGGGGCGTGCCGTCCCAAGCGGGCAGCGGCATCCTGAAAGGGTTCAAGCCCGAATATGAAAGCACGATCACCAGCCAACTTTTTGAGGCAGGCGCAGTCATGTTGGGTAAGCTCAACATGGACGAATTCGCCATGGGGTCGTCGAACGAAACATCCGTTTACGGTAACGCAGTGAACCCCTGGCGGCGGGGCAACGACGACACGGCGCTCACGCCCGGCGGATCTTCCGGTGGGTCGGCAAGTGCCGTTTCAGCTGACCTGTGTCTGGCTGCCACAGGTACGGATACGGGCGGATCCATCCGCCAACCGGCTGCCTTTACCGGGATTACAGGGATCAAGCCGACCTATGGGCGTTGCTCGCGTTGGGGTGTTGTCGCCTTTGCATCCTCACTGGATCAGGCCGGGCCGATGACCAAATCGGTGCGCGACGCTGCGATCATGCTTGAAGCGATGTGTGGACATGACCCCAAGGATTCCACATCCGCTGATCTGCCCGTTCCGAATTTTGAGGCGCTGCTGAAAGGCGATGTCCGTGGCAAGAAAATCGGGATTCCCAAAGAATATCGCTTGGACGGGATGCCGGAAGAGATTGAGGCGTTGTGGGCTGAAGGGCGCCAAATGCTCGAAGAAGCTGGTGCCGAGATGGTCGATATCTCGTTACCTCACACGAAGTACGCCTTGCCCGCATACTACGTCGTGGCCCCGGCCGAGGCGTCTTCGAACCTCGCCCGCTATGATGGTGCGCGCTATGGCCATCGCGCAAAGCTCGATCAGGGCGATGGTATCACCGAGATGTACGAAAAGACCCGTGCAGAAGGTTTTGGCGATGAGGTCAAACGCCGTGTGATGATCGGCACCTACGTGCTGTCGGCAGGATTTTATGACGCCTATTACAACCGGGCCCGCAAGGTGCGGACGCTGATCAAGAAGGATTTCGAGGATGTCTTTGCACAAGGTATCGACGCGATCCTGACGCCTGCAACGCCCTCTGCCGCATTCGGTCTTGGTGAGGCGAGCGACGATCCGGTGCAGATGTATCTCAATGACATCTTCACTGTCACTGTCAACATGGCGGGGCTGCCTGGCATCGCGGTGCCTGCTGGGCTTGACAAGCAAGGCTTGCCTCTGGGCCTTCAGCTGATTGGGCGTCCTTGGGAGGAAGGCGATCTGCTCAACATCGCCTACGGTCTCGAAAGCGCTGTAGGCTTTGTGGCAAAGCCCACGAAATGGTGGTAAAAGGGCGGCAAAACAAAAAGAGGCCAAGCAGAATGATCTTGCGTTTCAGTATTTTTGCCTGTGCATGCGCCGCCTTGGCGGCCTGTCAACCTGCCGTCCCGGATAGCGGTTTCAGCGGCACGGCGAACCCAGGCACGGGCGTGGGGTTTGAGACATCCTATGAGGCTCTGCGCGCCCGTGAGGCTGCCCTGCAAAGTTCGCGCCCCGTCCCGGTCGGGCCAAGTGTTGAAACGACCGTTCTGCCGCCCTCCTCCAACCAATCGGTTGCGGTGCAGCGACAAACGACACCTAATCGAACGGTCAGCGTTGCGCGCCAGCCCAGCCAGGAAGAGTATCTCGGCACGGCGCCCCAACAGACTGCGAGCGTGCAAACCAGTCAGTTTAACGACGCTGATGAGCGCGCGGGTACTGCCGCAAATTCGGGTGTAGCCGTCGTGAATGCGAGCCCGTCAAATGCACCACCGGTCCTGATCGATAATCCCGGCATCTCGGATGAACAGGATTTTGATGCGGTGTCGGAGCGCCAGTCGATCGAAAGCGATGCTGCGCGGCTTGCGGCGAACCGTCAGCAATATGAGGTAGTCGCACCTGAAGCCCTCCCTCGGCGGTCCGGCGCACAGCAGCCCAACATCGTGGCCTATGCGCTCAGCACGTCCCATCCCAGGGGAACCCGCGTCTATCGCCGCGTGGGTCTGAACGCGCAAAGCAAGTTCGAACGCAACTGCGCGGCCTATGCGTCGAACGATCAGGCACAGATCGACTTTCTTGCTCGTGGCGGGCCGCAACGCGACCGCAAGGGGCTTGACCCGGATGGCGACGGTTTTGCCTGCAGCTGGGATCCAACGCCCTTCCGGCGCGCGTCCTCTGGCTGAGATGAAGGTTAGGGCGGTCCGGTCGCCCAATTGCGGCGAACGGCGCCGTGGTCAGGTGCCGTCCCTGATTGTGCTACACTTTACCGCGATGCAAACGGCCGAGGCGGCCATTGAGCGGCTCTGCGATCCGGCGGCTGAAGTTTCAGCGCATTACCTCATCACTCGGCAGGGCGAGATCGTGCAGATGGTGCCTGAAGACCGACGCGCCTGGCATGCAGGCCAAGGTGAATGGATGGGGCAGGGGGATGTGAATTCCCGGTCCATCGGCATAGAGCTCGACAATGACGGGCAATCCTCTTTTCCTGAACCCCTGATGAAGGCGCTGGTTGAGTTGTTGCCCCAGATCATGCAACGCTGGAACATCGCGCCTTCCGGTGTGATTGGTCATTCCGACATGGCCCCCGGCCGCAAGATGGATCCCGGACCATATTTCGACTGGATGCGGCTTGAACGGGTAGGGCTGGCCAAGCGCCGAGGTTATGATGACGGACCTTCTGATCCTCGCTTCGAAACCTTTCGTCGGGTCGCCGAGTACGCGGGTTACACGGCCCCGGTAGACGATCAGATGCTGCTTGCTGCCGTCCGATTGCGCTATCGCCCTTGGGCCACTGGTCCGTTGCAGCCTGCGGATTATACACCGCTTGGCCACACGGCCCTTTGGACCTGACCGCATTGACGCAGGCGTCCATTCGCGCCAAAGAAGCCGCGCGCGGAGGGCTGGATGGTCGCTTGTTCGGGGCAACCCGAGCGAGAGGAAAGTCCGGACTCCAGAAAGCAACGGTGCCGGGTAACGCCCGGGCGGGGCAACCCGACGGAAAGCGCCACAGAAATCAAACCGCTCTGCCTGCAGAGCAAGGGTGAAATGGTGGGGTAAGAGCCCACCGGGCCGCTGGCAACAGAGGTCGCATGGCAAGCCCCACCGGGAGCAATGCCGAATAGGGATCGCGCGGCGTTCGCGCCGGGGCTGCTTTCGCCCCAGCAGGTCCGGGTTGGCAGCTAGAGGCCTGCGGGCAACCGCAGGTCAAGAGGAATGATCATCCAGAGGGGCAACCCTTGGACAGAATCCGGCTTACAGGCCCTCCGCGCGTTTTACCCGTTTTGACGTTGACTCTGTCAGCCGCCCCGTTAGAAGGCGAGTTTCAGGATTTCGCGCCGCATGCGCTGCGGCGACCCGAGGAGAAGCAAGAATGGCGAAGCCGACCACAATCAAGATCCGCCTGAACTCGACTGCAGGCACGGGCCACTTCTATGTGACCAAGAAGAACGCACGCACCATGACCGAAAAGATGTCGGTACGGAAGTATGATCCCGTGGCGCGCAAGCATGTGGAATATAAGGAAGGCAAGATCAAGTAAGCCAACCTCCACCGCTTATTCCGAAAGGGTCGCGCCAGCCAGGCGCGGCCCTTTTTCTTTGCAATTGCATAGGAAGGACGACCCAATGACATGCGACTTTTGCGATATCGTCTCCGGGCGTGCGCCCGCCCATATCGTTTGGCAGGACGATGATGTCATGGTCTTCGCCGATCATCAGCCCATCCGTCCTGGTCATGTGCAGATCATTCCGAAGCGGCACTACAGCTATTTCGATGACCTGCCTGAGCCTTTGATAGGTTTGATCGTCCGGTTGGGGCAAAGGCTTGCGCGTGCGCAGAAAGTGATTTTTGGCGTGCCAAGGGTGGGTTTCGTCTTTACGGGTAATGATGTTCCACATTGCCATGCCCATCTCATCCCCTTGCACGATACAGGCGATGTGACGTCGCTAAGGTACTTTGATCGGGTCTCTGTCTTGAAGCGCCGTGACCTGTCCGTACCTTCGGCAGACCTTCAGCAAATGGCAAAGCGGCTCGGCAGAGCTTTGGAGGAACATCATGAAGACAGAATCTGACACATATACGATTCGCCCCTCCACACCGAATGACTTGGGGGCTGTCGATGCTCTTTTGGCGCGAACCTATCCAAAGTTGTTGAAGGCGGACTATCCGCCCTCGGTTCTGGTCACAGCCCTTCCGATCATCAGCCGCGCCCGGCCCGAATTGCTGGCTTGCGGGACATACTATGTTGCCGAAGAAGACGGGCAGATTCTGGGCGCGGGCGGCTGGACGCGAGACCGCAAGGAACCAAGGTTAGGCCATATTCGCCATGTTGTGACTGATGACCGCCAATTGCGTCGGGGCATCGGGCGAGCTTTGATGCAGCGCAGCTTCCACAAGGCGCGCGCGTCTGGTGTGATCTGCATGGAGTGCTGGGCGACCTACACGGCACAGGCCTTCTACACTTCGGTTGGGTTTAGGACCATCGGACCGATGGATGTGCCGCTTGCGGGAGGGATCAGCTTTCCGTCCCTACGCATGCTTCGCGATCTTTGATGGTCCGGTCAGGTTCGGTGCTGGGTTGACCGTCAAGCGTTTCGTACAGGCGGGTGCCTGCGACCCGGTCGCGGTAGAGGAGACGGTCCAGCGTGGATAGGTGATCTGATCTTCTGGAGCGTATGTGCCGATTGCGACGTAGCGGGCATCGTTATCGCTGTCGTTGCGCAGGTTATGACCAACCTGAACACCTACCCGCAAGGTTGTTGCGTCGCCAGGGCTAAGCGTCGTTTCAACGTTGTCATCAATCAACGAGGGGGCGTCTGAGAGTGTCAGGATTACATCGTATTTAGCCGCGTACCAATGATTGTGCTGCTAGGAAGAGCCGGGCGAGAGCGTTTCGATAAAGGCTGCGAACTGCGTGAGGCTGTCGTTGTCGCTAATAAGCTCTGTTTGAAAGGTGCCAAGCGTATCACCCACGCCACCGGTATCCGTTCGCGCCGAACCAGTCTTGATGATGGTCATGCGCTGATCCCTGTTCTGAACAAAAAAGGGCCGGTCGACATGACCGGCCCTTGTTCTGCAAAGATATGCAGCTGCTATTCTTGCTGACCCATGAACATGAGCAAGAACTGGAACATGTTCAGGAAGCTTATGTAGAGGCTCAGCGCACCATCGATCGCTGCCTTATCCATCCACTCCTGATCACCATGATGCGCATGCGCAACATAGGTGTTCTTGATGTCTTGCGTATAGAATGCTGTCAGGCCAGCAAAGATCAGGATGCCGATCGCCGAAATAGCGAGCATCATCGGGCCTGACTGCAGGAACAGGTTGATGATCATTGCCACGATCAAACCGATCACGCCCATCATGAGGAACGTGCCCATCCCGCTCAGGTCTTTTTTCGTGGTGTAGCCCCACAAACTAAGTCCAGCGAAGGCAATCGCCGTCACAAGGAATGTCTGAGTGATCGAGAACGGTGTGAACACCAGAAAGATCGAACTCATGGAGACGCCCATAACCGCGGCAAATGTAAAGAAGCCCAGCTGCACGGTTGCGGAAGATCCGCGACGCATTAAAGCGCCCCAACCGAAAAGCAGGAATGCCAGAGGTGCAAACATCACGACCCAACGCAGGGGCGTTGTGTAGAGAACTTCGCCCAATCCAGTCAGGTATTGACCTTCGCGCAATGCGATAGTTGCATTTGTCGGGTCGGATGTTACCGCCAATCCTGCGATCGCCCAAGCGGCCGCCGCTGTAATCAACATGCCTACGGACATCGTCCCGTAGACTTTGTTCATGTGGGCGCGCAGACCCGCATCGATTTGGGCGGCGCGCGTCCCGGCAGTTGTCTGCCGGATCGTCTTCACGTCAGCCATTAAGACCTCCAACTGAAACGTTTCTCGCGCAGTTATCCGCGCGTCACGAAAGAATATCGGTCGGAGGGCCCTTTGTTTCAAGGCTTTTCAGCCCTTGCTTGTGGGGCAAATTGACCTTTTTTGCCACAAAAGCCCAATGGTTATCGTTTCCAAGTTGCCGGTACATCCCAAATGGGGCGATTTGATTCGATTTGGGCCTCTTCTTTGGACAATCCGACATCATCTAAAGCCAACGCATCGAGTCGGGACAGTGCGCGACGCGACCGCCAAAGATCCAGCAGCCGTGCGATGCCTGCGCGGCGTCGTTGAATGTGCCCGTATTCGGACGAACTGCGGTCAATAAATGCCATGGCTATGCCTCATCATCTGGAATGGTTACGCGGGCTGGCATCACCAGCCTTGATATATATGGCTTGATCTGACATATCTTAAAAGCGAATGTTTTTGATTTAAAATATCAGGATCTGTGATGCTTAGAAATCTGGATGTCACGACGCTGCGTTCCTTTGTGGCAGTTGCAGAAAGCGGTGGGGTCACGCGGGCGGCAGGTTTTCTGCACCTGACACAATCTGCCGTCTCAATGCAGTTGAAACGGTTGGAGGAGTTGCTGGATGTTAAACTCTTCGATCGGAGTGGGCGCGGCATTGCGCTGACTGCGGAAGGGGAACAACTGCTTTTCTATGCAAGGCGCATGGTCGTCCTCAACGACGAAGCCGTCACACGGCTGACCGATCAAGCGTTCGAAGGGGAAATCACGCTCGGCGTGCCGCACGACATCGTCTATCCGGCGATCCCGATGGTGCTAAAACAATTTCATGCAGCCTTCCCCCGAGTGAAGGTACAGTTGATCTCATCTTACACCCGTGCCTTGAAAGCCGAATTCGGACGCGGGGCCTGCGACATGATTCTGACTACGGAAACGGGCATCGACGACAATGGGGAGGAATTGTGCGTGCGCCCGCTTTGCTGGATCGGCGCGCCCGGAGGATCTGCATGGCGTCAGCGCCCCCTGCGCCTTGCCTTCGGACGGCATTGCACATTCCGGCCTCATGTGGTCGAGGCGTTGGATCAGGCTCGGATCGATTGGGAACTGGCGGTTGAAACCGATAGCGATCGAACCATCGAGGCGACGGTTTCGGCGGATCTGGCGGTGCATACCATGATCGAAGGTACCGAACCGCCACATCTTGACCGGATCGATCACGGTGGCGCGCTGCCGGAACTCCCGTTTCAGCGGATCAACCTATACGGTGCCGCCACGTTGCGGGGAGAGCTTCATGATTCTCTCGCTGAATACCTTCGCCGTGCCTTTGTACGTGTCGGCTCAAATAAGGTTCGCGTTCTCGCGGCTTCGTGATAGAGGCGATGAATTGATCATCATATGAGCAAAAGTTCGCCAATTTCAGCGCTATACCCGATTTAAGAACCATAGAAGATCTTGTTCGCGGCAGTTGAAATCGCCACGTAAATGCTTGGTTTTCAAACAATCTCTATACGGTTGGAGACGTAAAATAGTGCTCGCAAAGGTTGATTCTTACAGCATGTTACAGGGTTCGTGATCTGAAGAATTTCTAAAAAATCGAAAGATGACTTGAGCTTAACCGGTATACGTCTGAATACAATTCAATCATGTGGAGAGCAGAGGCCGTTGATATTTATCCGCACTGACATTATTATGTCCTTATCATTATGTCTGGCGTATGCATATTACGGCGCATGCGCGCGCCTTTCACATCGACTGGGTGGGGTCGTTCTGGGCGTTGAAAAAGTTAGGGAACAGAATGCCACATATTGTCGACGTTCACGTCGGGAAACGTATCCGCCAGCGGCGCTGGTTGATTGGGATGACCCAACAAAAATTGGCGGATATGGTCGGGATCAAATTTCAGCAGATCCAGAAGTATGAAACCGGCGCCAATAGGGTCAGCGCATCGCGCCTATGGGATATTGGCGAAGCGATGGGGGTGCCGGTCGCGTTTTTCTTCGATGGCCTTCAATCGGAGCAAGAGGCGAAGCCAAAGGATGTGGCCAGCCTGGTTCCAGCCGATCTTCTGAGTGACAAGGAAGCGATGGATCTCGTTCGATCATACTATTCGATACCGGAGAACCAAAGACGCCGTCTTTTTGAGCTGGCGCGTGTTCTAAGCGACGTCGCCTGATAACAACCACGGCTCTTGCGCCTTGGTCCTGCCTCTGGCAGGGCTTTTCTTATGGCGTATGATGTGGATGATCTGCTTCATGTGGCGCACCTGCTGGCAGATGCTGCAGGTGCGGCTATAAGGCCGTATTTCCGACAAGAGGGGCTGGGTACCGAAAACAAAGATGCAGTGGGCTACGATCCAGTAACGCGCGCAGACCGCGCGGCAGAAAGAGCCATGCGCTCGATTTTGGCAGCTCGGCGGCCCGATGACGGCATAGTGGGTGAGGAATTCGGAACGCATCTCGGATCTACTGATATCACGTGGGCTCTCGACCCGATCGATGGTACGAGAGGCTTTGTTGCAGGCACGCCAACATGGGGTGTTCTGATTGCGGCAAGCACGAATGACGGGCCCGTACTGGGCGTTATTGACCAACCCTATATCGGTGAGCGCTTTTCCGGCGCAGGGCAGTATGCAGTCTGCCAGGGGCCCTACGGCACGCAAAATCTGAAAACCCGCGACACAAAGTCTATTTCGGACGCCATCCTCTTTACCACCTTCCCGGAGGTTGGAACTGTGCAGGACAAGGCAGGCTTTGATGCGGTGGCGGCCGATGTGAAGCTGGTCCGCTATGGCATGGATTGCTATGCGTATGCGCTGCTTGCTTCGGGGCAGATCGATCTGGTTATCGAAGCGGGCCTTAAGGCATATGACATTCAGGCACCGATCGGGCTGATTGAGGCGGCGGGCGGCATTGTGACCGATTGGTCCGGTGGATCGGCCAAGGGGGGTGGTCGCGCTGTTGCGGCTGCAAACCCTGACATTCATGCGCTCGCACTTGCCCGCTTGGCGCCCTTTGAATGACAGAGCTCCTTGTCCGGAATGCAGATGTCGTCCTGACGATGAACGATGCCGGAGACGAGTTATCGGGACATGACATTCTCATCCGCGACGGTGTCATTGCTCACGTTGGTGTTGAATTGTCCACAAAAGGCGAAATCATCATGGCTGACGGATGTGTTGTCACGCCGGGCCTTGTCAACACGCACCACCATCTCTACCAGACGCTGACCCGCGCGGTCCCGGCTGCGCAAGACGCGTTGTTGTTCGGCTGGCTTCAGGCGCTTTATCCCATCTGGTCGTGCATCACCCCGGAGCAGATCTTTGTCGCCACCCAGATCGGGCTGGCCGAGCTTGCCTTGTCTGGCTGCACGCTGTCGTCGGATCACCTTTATCTTTTTCCCAACGGTGTGACTCTGGACGACACCATTCAAGCTGCTGCACAACTTGGCATGCGGTTTCATCCCACACGGGGTGGCATGAGCATCGGACAAAGTGCTGGCGGTCTGCCGCCCGACAACCTTGTCGAAGACGAAACGGCCATCCTCGAAGACTGCCTGCGGGTGATTGATCGCTTCCATGATCCGTCCAAGGGGTCGATGTGCCGGGTGGGTGTAGCGCCCTGTTCTCCCTTTTCTGTCAGCCGGGACCTCATGCGGAATGCCGCGGTTCTGGCACGCGACAAGGCGGTGATGATGCACACTCATCTCGCTGAAAACGATGAGGACGTGGCCTATTCGATGGAGCAATTCGGTTGCAGACCGGGCCAGTACGCCGAGGACCTCGGTTGGGTTGGCCCGGATGTCTGGCACGCGCATTGCGTGAAGCTTGACCCAAGTGAAATCGCCCTTTTTGCGGAAACAGACACAGGCGTGGCCCATTGTCCCTGTTCCAATTGTCGACTGGGCTCGGGCATCGCGCCGGTCAAGGCGATGCAAGGCGCGGGCGTTCCGGTCGGGTTGGGCGTCGATGGATCGGCAAGCAATGACGCGGGCAATCTCATCGCGGAGGCCCGGCAGGCCATGCTCTTGCAGCGTGTGGCGTATGGTGCCGACGCGATGAGCGCGCGCCAAGCGCTCAGGATTGCGACGCGCGGCGGCGCCAAAGTACTCGCCCGTGACGATGTTGGGCAAATCACATCTGGCAAACGCGCAGATCTGGCGATCTGGGATGTGTCAGGCCTGCACAGTGCGGGCAGTTGGGATCCCGCCTCCCTGCTTCTCACTGGGCCGATGACGGTGCGCGATCTCTTTGTCGAAGGACGTCAAATTGTCCGCGACGGGCACATTACGACAATCGATCTTCAAAGCGTCATTGCCAAGCAGGCCCAGAACGTCGTCATCCTGTCCGAGAAGTAAGGTGGATCTAGATCCACCGGCCCCAAAACGATCCACACACTTCATAGGATAGATGGCCCGTAAGGCGGGCTTCAGCCCGCCCTAACCCTTGATCCAGCGACCCAAACCTCCGCCACGGCGCGCTCGTCCCCCATCATGATCGTTGGAAACACCGCGTCCCAGACATCGTTTGCTCGCGCTGCGCGCTGCGCGATTCCGGGTGTCGAATGCAGATCAAGAATGCAGAGATCCGCCGCCATACCGACTGCGATTGTCCCGATCTCGTCACCTCGGTGCAGGACACCCGCTGATCCCGCCGTTGCCATCCACAGCAATTCTGCGGGGTGAAGGGCATTGCCGCAAAGCTGCCCAATCTCGTAAGCGCTGGCCATCGTTCGAAGCATCGAAAAGGAGGATCCACCGCCCGTATCTGTAGCGAGGCCAACCTTGATACGCCTCGAAAGCCGCATATCGAAAAGGCCTGACCCGATAAATGTGTTCGACGTCGGGCAGTGGACCAATCCGGCCCCGACCTCTTCAAGACGGTCGATTTCGCGCCGCTCAAGATGTATTGCGTGGCCGTAAACGCCCCTAGAGCCCAGCAAACCAAACGCCTCGTAAGTGTCCAGATAGTCGCGAGCTTCGCGAAAAAGTCCGCGCACCCAGGAGACCTCATCCAACTGCTCGCTCAGATGTGTCTGCATCAGACAATCGGGACATTCAGCCCAAAGGTCACCAAGGGCGCGGAGTTGCTCCGGCGTTGATGTCGGCGAAAACCGTGGTGCGATCGCATAGCGCGCCCGGTCGCGTCCGTGCCACCGATCCAAAAGCCTTTTACTATCGTCATATGCCGATTGCGCCGTGTCGCACAGGCCGTTGGGTGCATTTCGGTCCATACAGGTCTTGCCGCCTATCACCGCCATTTTTCGCTCCGCCGCAGCTTCAAAAAACGCGGTCACGCTTTCCGGATGGGTCGTGCAATAGCTCGCAACGCTTGTCGTCCCGTGCGCCAACAACAGATCCAGGTAGAGCGCGGCGATCTCCGCCGCATATTTGGGGTCACCAAATTGCATTTCTTCCGGAAAGGTATAGGTGTTCAGCCAGTCGATCAGCCGTTTGCCCCAGCTCGCAATGATCGCCGTTTGCGGATAATGTGCGTGGGCGTCAACAAAGCCCGGGCAGATCAATCTGCCCCTATGATCATGCCGGGGGAGATCCGGAAAATCACGCGGCGCGCCAATGGACTTGATGACGCCGTCTTCAATCAGCAGAGCGCCATCCGTCGCAATCCGCACGGTCTCTTGCCACGGATCCCGCGTCGGATTTCCATCAAAAAGCAGCAGATCGCCGCAGACAACTTCAGCATGGCTCATTCTGTCTATTGATCATCCAAACATGTGGAAGCAAAGCGGAAAATGCCACGCGGCATTGTCCTTTGCGGCCCCGCTGCTATGATTTGGGCAGGTGCGATCAAGGGGTAGAGCGATGACCGATCAATCGGAATTGACCGAAGCTCCGAACCCCGAAGACACAGGCTATCATCTCGACAAAAAGAACGTCTCAGCGATCCTATATGCGGTTGATATTGAGGACCGCGCACAGCTGATCGAATTGATGGAGCCGCTACATGCGGCCGACATCGCCGACCTGCTCGAACAGATCAATGCCTTTGACCGCTCTCGTTTGATCCGCCTGTACGACCGCGAATTTGACGGCGACATTCTGTCGGAGCTGGATGAGGGCATCCGCGAAGAGGTGATCGCCGTTCTCAAGCCGCATGTTCTGGCTGACGCGGTGCGTGAACTTGATAGTGACGATGTGGTCGACCTGGTTGAAGATCTGGGAGGCAGCCAGCAGGAAGTCATTCTCGATGCTTTGCCCGATGCGGATCGGGCCATGGTCGAACAAGCCCTCAGCTATCCGGAATATTCCGCTGGCAGGCTCATGCAGCGCGAAGTCGTCATGGCCCCCGAGCACTGGAATGTCGGTGAGGCCATCGATCATCTGCGCGGGGCAAATGAAAATGACTTGCCAACCCAATTCTACCACCTGGTGCTTATTGACCCGCGCTTGCATCCGGTGGGCACCGTCACCTTGGGCAAATTGATGCGATCCCGCAGGGAGGTTCCACTGAGCTCGTTGATCGAAGACACCTTTCAGATCATCCCTGCTTCACAGGACGAGGGCGACGTGGCCTATGCCTTCAACCAATATCATCTGATCTCTGCGCCGGTGGTGGACGACGAAGGGCGGCTGATCGGCCAGATCACAATAGATGACGCGATGGCTGTCCTGGATGAAGAACACGAAGAAGACATCCTGCGCTTGGCCGGTGTCGGTGAGGAATCGAGCCTGAACGACAACATCCGCGAAACAACCAGGCAACGCGTTCCCTGGCTCGCCGTGAACCTGATTACATCGGTCCTTGCATCGCTTGTCATTGCGCAATTTGAAGAGGCGATTGCGCAAATCGTGGCTTTGGCCGTGTTGATGCCGATCGTTGCGTCTATGGGCGGAAATGCGGGCACACAATCGCTCACCGTTGCAGTCCGCGCGATCGCGACGAAAGACCTGACCGGATCGAATGTCTGGCGGGTCATTCGGCGTGAGGTTCTCGTTGGGCTGATCAACGGTGTCGTCTTCGCCGTCGTCATGGGGATCATCGGCGTGGTCTGGTTTGGCTCGCCCGCGCTGGGCTATGTCATTGCCGCGGCAATGGTCGTCAATATGATCGTGGCAGGCCTCGCCGGCACGGTGATCCCCGTTATCCTGGAACGTATCGGTATCGACCCGGCCCTGGCATCAGGGGCGTTCGTGACCACTGTTACGGATGTTGTGGGCTTCTTCGCCTTTCTTGGTCTTGCGGCGGTCGTTCTGCTGTGACGGACCAAAAGGCCATGGCGCGAACGGCTGCATTTGCCAGACGCAAGGCGGCCAAGGCAGCCGATACCGGCACAGGCGGCGCCACACTTTCATCCGTTCTAGCGGACTACCGGGGTGTGCCTCTGGCGGGCTACATGCCGATCCGGACCGAGATCGACCCGCTGCCAGCCATGGCGGAAGCCGCCGCACATGGCCCCGTCGCGGTGCCGGTGATTCAGGGGGAGGGTGTGCCGCTAAAGTTCTCGCGTTGGACACCCGAGGGGCCCCTGCGAGAGGGGCCATTTGGCGCAAAAGTGCCGGAGATCGATGACTTCCTTGTGCCAGAGATCCTGATCGTTCCATTGGTCGCCTTCACGCGTATGGGCGGCAGGCTGGGCTATGGCGGCGGCTTCTACGACCGAACGCTGGAAACGCTGCGGGCCGCGCGGCCGACACTCGCCATCGGCTTTGCATATGCGGCGCAGGAAGCCAGCGCCTTGCCGCTTGAGCCAACGGACCAGATGCTTGACATGATCGTCACCGACCAAGGCGTTTTGAAAGGCTAGTCCTCGCCTGGCTGATACTCCAAAAGATCACCGGGCGCGCAATCGAGCGCAGCGCATATCTTTTCCAGCGTCTCGAACCGCACGCCTTTGACCTTGCCTGATTTCAGCAGGGAAAGGTTCTGCTCTGTGATCCCAACGATATCTGCCAAATCCTTGCCTCGGATCTTGCGACGGGCCATCATCACGTCCAGCGTCACAATGATCGGCATTGGTCTGTCCTGCCTGCCAGCTTAGACAAAGGCTGCATTTTCTTGTTTCATCTCGACGGCGCTCATCATCATGTGCCCGACTGATAGGACGACAAGCCCGATGACAATCGCCTGCAAGTCAGAGTTGTTCACGCCGAGTTTGACAGAGATGTGGATAGGATCAGTCGTGAAGTGTGCGATCGCGTTCGTCCAAACTGCAGCGAAGATCCCGACAGGTGCGAGGGCAATCACTAGCCAGCTGATGCGTTTTAGGGTGGAGGCCGTCTCAATAGTGAACACACCTTTTCGCCGCACGCCAATGAACATCCTTCGGATATTCAGGAGTGTGATGACCTCAAGAATAGTGGTTGCCAGCATCGGTATGCTGAAGAGTGCGGCCTTCGACCTGCTCCACGTTTCGGGGAGGTTGTCGCCCTCCAGGCTGTTGCGAACTTCTGCTGCCAGCCAATCTGGATCGGTCTGAGCAAAGTAGAGATAGTAAAAGATAATGAACGGCCAAATACCTGCGGCAATGGTGCTGGCCCACATGCCGATACTTGCCGTTCTGAGGATTTTCTCCACGATCGGGTTTTGGTCTGTCATTCTTTGCTCCAGCGCCAAAAATCTGCTTGCAGAAATTAATGTAAAACAATAATTATGCAAAGTAGAAAAATAATTTTTCCTCTGCATCTATGAAACGAGATTTTCATGTTTTACCGAGAGATTTTTTTGACCATCACGATCCTTGCCGCCTGTCTTCTGAAGGCAGATCTGCCGCCCGGATGGGTCCATGCATCCGTGCAGTTAGGTTTTGACATCATCAGTGCCACCTCGGAGGTTGGTACGGATGCAGTCAACCAGTTCACTGGCACTGCAGGATCCGACATCTACGGACAGCGGAACGAAGCGGCTTTCTTTTGGCCAGACATCAATTCGGGCGTTTGAGGCAGGTTTAGTTTTCTTGGCCGCAGCGGATTATTTCGCCGCGGCCCTTGCCGAAGATGGAAGGCGGCCCTAGGCCTTCATCCATGAAGATTTTGTTTCTTGGCGATGTGATGGGCCGCGCCGGTCGCCAGGCCATCACGACCCATCTTCCGCGCTTGCGCGAGGACTGGTTGCTTGATTTTGTGGTCGTCAATGGCGAGAACGCGACCTCTGGCATGGGCCTTTCAGGCGCTCATGCGACGGCCCTTCTGGACGCAGGGGCAGATTGCGTCACACTGGGTGACCATGCTTTCGACCAGAAAGACATGCTGCAATTTATCGAACAGGAGCCGCGCATTATCCGGCCGTTGAATTTTTCAAAGGCGGCCCCTGGCAAAGGGGCGCATGTCTTCTCGGCAGCAGGAAAGAAAGTGCTGGTTGCGCAGGCGCTTGGGCAGGTCTTCATGAAACGCCCTTTCGATGATCCGTTTTCGGCCCTGGAGGCTGTGTTCCGATCTCACCCACTAAACGGCGCGGTCGACGCAATTGTGGTTGATTTCCACTGTGAAGCGACTTCCGAAAAGATGGCGATGGGTCATTGGTGTGATGGACGTGCGAGTCTCGTGGTAGGAACCCATACGCACGTTCCGACGGCTGATGCGATGGTTTTGCCCAAGGGCTGCGCCTATCTGACAGATGCCGGTATGTGCGGCGACTATAACTCAGTCATCGGAATGCACCGGGACGAGCCCCTGCGCCGCTTTATCACCGGAATGCCCAAGGACAGGTTCACCCCCGCCGTGGGAGAGGCCACGCTTTCGGGCATCTATGTTGAGACCGATGACAAAAGTGGCGCGGCCACGCGCATCGTTCCAGTACGACAGGGCGGGCTATTGCCGCCATCCGGTCCGTGACACGCCGCGACCTTGCCCTGAATGTCGGTGCTTTGGCATTGCTTGGCGCCGGGTGGGGGATAACGCAGCCACTGACGAAAATCGCTGTCAGTGAAGGATACAGGCATTTCGGCCTGTTGTTCTGGCAACTCGCCATAGGATTTGGCGTGATGAGCCTGATCGGCCTTGCCTTGCGCAAGCGTCTGCCACTTGGGCCCGCACAGCTTCGGCTTTATCTGATCATCGCCATGATCGGATCGGTCTTGCCCAATTCGGCCAGCTATCAGGCAGCCGTGCATCTGCCATCAGGGATATTGTCTATCCTTCTAAGCATGATCCCGATGTGGGCCTTTCCCATCGCACTTGCCTTGTCTCTCGACCGATTTGAGATGCGCCGACTGGTCGGCCTTCTCGTGGGATTGTCCGCCGTGTTGCTGATCGTGCTGCCCAACGCGGATATGAGCGGTTCGATCCCAACGGCTTGGGTCTTTGTCGGGCTGATTTCCGGGCTGTTTTACGCTTTTGAGGGCAATTACGTCGCCAAGTGGGGCACTGCGGGGCTGGATGCGATCGAAGTGCTTTGGGGGGCCTCGGCGGTCGGGACCTTGATTGCTTTGCCCCTGGCCATAGGGTCCGACCAGTGGATCAATCCGCTGCCGCCTTACGCTTTGCCAGACTACGCAATGCTCGCCAATGCGACGGCGCATGTGCTGACCTATACAGGTTATGTCTGGCTTGTTGGCCGGGCCGGGCCGGTTTTTGCTGTTCAGATCAGCTATTTGGTCACGCTCTTCGGGATCTTCTGGGCGCGGGTCATTCTGGGCGAGGCCTACACTTCGACGGTGTGGGCAGCCCTTGGTCTAATGCTGATAGGGATGTACGTGGTTCAGCCACGTCAACCCAAGCAAAATCTTGAAAAGACAAAGACAATGGGCGACAGTACGGTCTGACCTTCACTTGGCACGAAGAAGCGTTCATGGGCCTCATCTCGTTGTCGCAAACCGCAAGTGCCTTGGTTGCCCTTGGCATCGTCTTGGTCATGTTCGTTCTGTTCCTGCGTGAGGTCTTTCCGACCGAGGTCGTGGCCATCGCAGGCGTTGCCGTGATGCTGGTGATGGGCGTCCTGCCCTATGAAGCGGCCCTGGCGGTTCTCTCGAACCCCGCGCCTTGGACGATTGCGGCCATGTTCATCATCATGGGCGCGCTTGTGCGCACGGGCGCGCTTGAGGCGTTCACGGGCCTCGCTGATCGTCAGGCGCGCAAGAACCCGGCCATCGCCATCGCGATGCTGATCAGCTTTGTCGTGATCTCGTCAGCCATTGTCTCGAACACGCCAGTTGTTGTGGTCATGATCCCGGTTTTCATCCAATTGGCTAAAACCATGGGCCTCAGCCCTTCCAAGCTGCTAATCCCATTGAGTTATGCGGCAATCTTGGGTGGTACGCTCACGCTGATCGGGACCTCTACCAACCTGCTTGTGGATGGTGTGGCGCGGACACAGGGCCTTGCTCCGTTCACCATTTTCGAAGTGACACCTTTGGCGATCGTGCTGGTTGCCTATGGGATGGTGTATCTGCGCTTTGTGGCCCCGCGATTGCTGCGCGACAGGGACAGTCTTGCGGGGCTCTTGTCTGATCGCAGCAAGATGAAGTTCTTTACTGAGGCCGTGATCCCGCCCGACAGCAACCTTATCGGGCGTGAGGTCACGGGCGTGCAGTTGTTCAAACGCGAAGGTGTCCGATTGATCGATGTCATCCGCGGTGATCAATCTTTGCGACGCAATCTCAAGGGGGTAGAACTGCGGGTGGGCGACCGAGTCGTTCTGCGCACACAGATGACCGAGCTTCTGAGCCTGCAGAGCAACAAGGAATTGCGCCGTGTGGACCAGGTTTCGGCAGTTGAGACCACAACCGTCGAGGTTCTGATTACGCCAGGTTGCCGCATGGTTGGCAGGTCGCTTGGTGCGATGCGCCTGCGGCGCCGGTATGGTGTCTATCCGCTGGCCGTGCACCGTCGGAATCAGAATATCGGCACTCAGCTTGACGATCTGACTGTGCGCGTCGGTGACACGCTGCTGATCGAAGGCGCACCGGAAGACATCCAGAGGCTGGCGGCCGATATGGACATGGTTGATGTATCGCAACCCACGCAAAGGGCTTTCCGACGTGGCCACGCCCCAATCGCAGTAGGCGCGCTTTTAGCGATCGTCATCCTGGCTGCTTTCGGCATCGCCCCGATCTTTCTGCTATCGATCCTTGCTGTGGCCATTGTTCTGTTGACGCGCTGCATCGACGCGGATGAGGCGTTCTCATTTGTTGATGGGCGCCTGCTTGCGCTGATCTTTTCCATGCTGGCTGTCGGGGCTGCGCTTGAGGCTTCGGGTGCGGTGATGCTGATCGTCGAGGCGATAGCCCCCCTGCTGCAAACGCTGCCACCCTTCCTGATCGTGTGGGCGATCTATCTCCTCACTTCGGTCTTGACCGAGCTTGTTTCGAACAACGCCGTGGCCGTTGTCGTCACCCCCATCGCGATTGGTTTGGCGATCGCCATCGGTATTGATGCGCGCCCATTGGTCGTGGCGGTGATGGTCGCGGCATCGGCGAGCTTTGCGACCCCCATCGGCTATCAGACCAACATGTTGGTCTACGGGCCGGGGGGCTACAAGTTCACGGATTTTCTGAGAGTCGGGATACCGCTGAACCTGACTGTCGGCCTGTTGGCTTCGGCGTTCATCCCGTTTATCTGGCCGCTGTAATCCGCGACCTTGCGCGGGTCATTCTGCACCGTATGGTTCTGGCGATGAAAGATAACTCTGGACGGACGGCCCCATGGATCGACATGCATTTCTGCTGAAAGGTATCGACACATCCATGCTCGGCCTCGAGGTCGCACCCTGGTTCAAACCGATTGTGCCGAAGTCGAAAGGCTACAACATCCGGTCCCTTGATGTGTTTGACGACGATACCTTGATGAAGCGGGCAAGGGCGACACCCGAAATCCCAGAGGAAAATTATCCGCTGCTTGAACCCGTGGATTACGTCGGCAGCGCGACCGAGATCGCGTCGCTTGTGGATGCGGTCGATCATGGGCAATTCGACTATGTAATCAGTTCGCATAACTTTGAGCATCTGCCAAATCCGATCAAGTTCCTGCAGGGCTGTCAGCGCATTCTCAAGCCCGGCGGGATGCTTATCATGGCGGTGCCGGACGGTCGGGCCTGTTTCGACTACTACCGCCCGCACACATTGATCGCCGATTGGCTGGAGGCTTTTCACGAAGACCGTAGTCAGCCCAATGGACGCCAGCTTTTCGCGTTTCATTCGGATTTCGCGGCTTTGACGGAGGCCGGCAAGGAAAATTTCCCGGCCATCGTGTTTTCCACCCCGCCATCTATGATGGAGAACAACGCCGAATTGCAGGATCTGTGGTCTGACTGGCAGGGCATGGGTTCGGATTCCGATTACAAAGACGCGCATTGTTCGGTCTTTACGCCCTCCTCATTCCGTCTTCTTTTTGAGGATTGTCAGGCGCTTGGACTGTCAGATTTCGAAATCGTCGAGATGTCCGAGACGCGGGGGGCCGAATTTCTTGTGCGCTGCGTGAAGCGCGATCCGAAAACAGCGCGGGCTTCTGCCACGGGGTACATGGCCCGGAGGACGGCGTTGCTGAACGGTATCTGGGCCGAACATGCGGTGCGCTACAGCCCTCGGCGAAGGAACTCGGCCGAGACGGTGCACAATACGCGTCGATGGGGGTCACTTTGGACTGTCGTCGGCCTCGCCAAGAATTGGAACCGACGGCGCCGGTTGCGTCGACGCCAGCGCCTGGGAAAGCAGGCCTCGTAGGTCGTCTTATTGCCTGCGGACCATGACTTCGGCAAAGATGTCAATTGTTTCACCAGCGCGGAAAAGGAGAGATCCATGCAAGCGTCGGATGTTTTCTGGAACCGCATAGCGCGGAAATATGCGGCCTCTCCGGTCGCCGACCCGGCCGCTTACGCGCATACGCTGGACCGGACCCGAAGCTATCTGAACGCCAGTGATCAGATGCTGGAAGTCGGCTGTGGGACAGGCACCACCGCCTTGCACCTCGCGGATGCAGTGGCGCATATCACGGCGACCGATATCTCATCAGAGATGACTAAAATCGCGAAGGAAAAGGCAGATGCCGCCGCGGTAAAAAACGTCACCTTCGCGGTGAGCGACACGCAACTTCGCGATTTTGCTGACAGCGGGTTCGATGTGGTGACTGCCTTCAGCCTTCTGCATCTTTTGCCAGACATTCCCGAAACACTTAGTCGCGTGCATGAGGTGCTCCGGCCTGACGGTCTTTTTGTATCAAAGACAGTCTGCCTGGCCGAGGACAATCCGCTGATCCGCATGGCCGTCCCGGTTCTGCAATGGATCGGCAAGGCGCCTTACGTCACTTTTCTGCGGCCAGAGCAGTTGGAGGCGAAGATCCGTGCGGCGGGCTTCGAAATCGTGGAGTCGGGCGAACATAACAAGCGAAGCCGTGGGCATTTTGTTGTGGCCCGCAAGAGCGGTTAAGCAGAACGGATCGGATCCTTCATTCGACACATGGCGCCATTCAAAAAACTGCGCATCTCGACGTTAACGCAACAAAACAAGTCGAAACAGCGATCTGTATGATGTCGGTAAAACGTCAGTATTATGTCTGTGGGTTGGGCACAAAAGGCCCCTTTAAAGCAGCGCACGGTCTCCTTGCCGGACAAGCTGAGCTTAAGCGATGGCGTCAGAGCGTCCGGCATTCCTACCTGAGAAGATGCACCCGCCAAGGAACGTGCCCTCAAGCGCGTTGTAGCCATGATAGCCACCACCGCCGAAGCCCGCGACTTCGCCTGCTGCGAAGAGCCCCGGCACGACATGGCCATCGGCCCCGATCATCTGACTGTCGAGGTTCGTTTGCAGTCCACCCAGAGTCTTGCGGGTGAGTATGTGCAGCTTGACGGCAATCAGCGGGCCGTTCGCAGGGTCGAGAATCTTGTGCGGTTTGGCCGTCCGGATGAGCTTGTCGCCGCGATAGTTCCGGGCGGCGTGGATCGCCATGATCTGTGCATCCTTGGAAAAGGCGTTGTCCATTTGCAGATCACGCGCTTCGATCTGGGCGCGCAGTTTCATCTCTTCAATGAGATTGCCACCAGCAACCTGGTTCATACCACGCACGAGGCTGGATAGATCTTGTGCAACGACGAAGTCCTGGCCTTTCTCCTTGAAGGCCTCGACCGGACCCGGGGCGCCGCCGCCAGAAAGCAGGCGGGACTTGATCACCTCCCACCAGCTTTTTGAGGTCAGATCGGGGTTCTGCTCTGAACCCGAAAGCGCGAATTCCTTTTCGATGATCTTTTGGGTCAGCACGAACCAACTGTATTCGTATCCGGTGTCCAGGATCATCTTGAGCGTGCTCGTGCTGTCAAATCCGGGCAGGGCAGGTGGCGCGAAACGATTGCCTTCCGCGTCGAACCACATCGAAGATGGCCCTGGCAGGATGCGAATGCCGTGGGCGGGCCAGATCGGATCCCAGTTCTGCACGCCTTCGGTGTAGTGCCACATGCGATCGCCATTGATGACGTGGCCGCCCGCGGCCTGGGAGATGTCGATCATCCGCCCGTCCACATGGGCGGGCACGCCCGCGACCATGCTTTTTGGGGCTGGGCCGAGGCGATCCACGGGCCAGACCTTACGAACGAGGTCGAAATTGCCGCCGATCCCGCCTGAAGTTACGATGACCGAAGGCGCGTTTAGGGCAAATTCTCCGATAGCATCGCGATTGGTTTTCTGGCCGCGTTCGGATGTGTCCTCGGCGAGGATCGTGCCAGAAACGCCTTTGGCGCCGGCATTCTCCATTTCAATCCGGTCAACCTGGTGGCGGAATTTGAAGGTAATGCGGCCCGCTTTTTCATGTTCCTCACAGCGCCGCACGAAGTGCTCGATGGCGCCGGGGCCAGTGCCCCAAGTGAGGTGAAAGCGCGGGACTGAGTTGCCGTGCCCGTCGGCGTATGATCCGCCGCGTTCGGCCCAACCGACGATGGGAAACCAGCGCAAGCCCATATTGTGGAGCCATTCGCGCATCTCTCCGGCGGCGAAATCTACATAGGCCTCTGCCCATTTGCGGGGCCACGCGTCTTCGTCGCGGTCGAATTGTGCGCTGCCCATCCAGTCGTTCAGGGCCAGTTCGCGGCTGTCCTTGATGCCCATGCGCCGCTGTTCGGGTGTGTTGACCATCATCAGGCCGCCGAGGCTCCAGAAGGCCTGGCCGCCCAGGAAAGACCGAGGCTCCTGATCGACGATGACCACAGATTTGCCGCGATCCCCAAGCTCTGCCGCGGCGGCAAGACCAGCAAGGCCGGAGCCCACGATGATTGCGTCTGCTTGATCCATTGGCGGTCTCCTATTTGCGGCGGAACCAGAGCACGAAGGGGGCTGCACAAAGATACATTGTAATGCCGTAGACGGCGGAGGGTATGGCCATCTCGCCGAAACCCTCTTCCCCCGAGATCAGCGCAGCCAATGTGATGCCAAGGGTTGCGTTCTGAATGCCGGTTTCGATGGATATCGTCTTCCGCTCATTCCAAGTAAGCCCGGCCAGTGTGGCAAGCGCGAGGCCGAGGATCAGCAGCATCAGGTTGAGTGAAACCAGCACCTCGCCGATGATGGCGATGTTGTCGAGGAAAAGTTGCCAGTTCGCGGCAAGCGCCGCGACCACGATGATGATGAAGAGAATTGTCGCGAGGGTGGAAAGCGCGGGCTCGATTCGCTGGGCGAATGCGGTGGCGTAGTGGCGAGTGGCCACACCGGTGAGCACGGGCAGGGTGGTGATAAGAAAGACGGCGATGGCGAGCGATGTGATCGTCACGTCTGGG
This sequence comes from uncultured Shimia sp., assembly GCA_937897325.1. Lineage (GTDB taxonomy): Bacteria > Pseudomonadota > Alphaproteobacteria > Rhodobacterales > Rhodobacteraceae > CALCOY01. The sequence continues at coordinate 26,956 of CALCOY010000022.1, read as the reverse complement.
GCGGCGTCGCCCATGAAATGCTGGACCGACCAGGCGGCGAGAATCGGGACCGTGAGGATGCCCAGCAGGCTGATGACGGCTGTCAGGCTGACCGAGAGCGCCACGTCGCCACGGCTGAGTTTCGAGATCATGTTGGAGGTCACGCCGCCGGGGCAGAAGCTGAGCAGCATCACCCCAACGGCCAGCACAGGTGGCGGTGCGAAGATCAGGATGGCGAGATAGGCGGCGACCGGCAGAAGGATAACCTGGCTGACGGCGCCGATGGCAAAGGCAAGGGGGCGGCGCAAAACGCGGGTGAAATCCGAGACGGTCAGGCCCACGCCGAGCGAGAGCATGATGATTGCCAGTGACAGCGGCAGGACCACGTTGATCAGCGTTTCCAAGCGGCATCTCCTCCCCCGATTGGCGCGAGCCTAGTGTCGGGACGGGCGCACGCACAATGGTTGACGTTCGGTCACTGGGGATCAGAGCGGCCAGAAGACGAGGATTGCGGGGATCGAAACGACGATGACGATGACCTCAAGCGGCAAGCCCATACGCCAGTAGTCGCCGAACTTGTATCCGCCGGGTCCGAGGATCAGCGTATTGTTCTTGTGACCGATGGGCGTGAGGAAGGCCGAAGAGGCGGCCACGGCCACAGCCATAAGAAACGGGTCCGGCGACACGTTCAGGCTTTGCGCCATCTGGATGCCGACGGGCGCGGCGACGATGGTGGTGGCCGTGTTATTGAGCACGTCCGAGAGGCTCATTGTGACAATCATCAGAACGGTGAGGACGGCCCAGGCGGGCAGGCCATCGGTCAGTGTCACAAGCCAACTTGCGATCAGTTCGGTTCCGCCGGAGGTTTCCAAAGCGGCCCCCAGTGGAATCATTGAGCCGAGAAGGACGACGACGGGCCATTCGATATGGGTGTAAAGCTCGGAAAGTGGGACGATCCTGGTCAGCACGTAAGCAATGACGACGAGGCCAAGGGCAATTGGCAGATAAAGCAGCCCGAAGCTGGCGGCGGAAACAGCCCCGGCGAAAAGCCCAATGGCGAGCCAGACCTTGCTGTCGTCTGTCACGGACAGCCCGCGTTCGGCGAGCGGCAGGCAACCGAGCCAGGTTGTCACGTCTGGGCCAGTGTCGCGGGGGACGAGCAGTAACAAGATATCGCCGGGCCGGATTGCCGTTTTGCGGATCTGCTTGGTGATGCGGCGCCCTTCGCGGGAGATGCCCAGAAGCACAGTGTTCTGTCGCCAGGCAAGCCCAATAGCCTGGGCGGTGCGGTCCACGAGGCGGGAGGTGTCGGGGACGACGACCTCGATGACTTCGACGCCTTCGCCGCTGGCTTTCAGCGCCTCTTCCCGCCGCGCATCGGCGACGGCCAGACCGAGGGCCGCGCGAAATTCGTCCAAAGCGTCGGGTGTTGCTTCGAGCACCAGTGCGTCGCTTGCCCGCAATTCGGCATTCATCGCGCGGCCATAGCGGCGCTTGCCGTCCCGCAGAAGACCGATGATTGCGACGTCGGTCTTTTCGGCGGTCTCGGTCAACTCCCCGACGCGCTGGCCGATCAGCTTGCTGTTATCTGGCACGGTCAACTCGGCAATGTATTGCGAGAGGTCCTCAAGCTCTTCTGCCGCGTCACCCTCCGCCGGGATCAGCCGCCAGCCGACAAGCGCGACAAAGGTCAGGCCCGCGATGGCGGCTGCCCCGCCAACGGGGGCAAAATCGAACATGCGGAAGGGTTCGCCCAGACTGTCTTCCCGGATGGTGGCGATGATGATGTTGGGCGGCGTGCCGATCAGTGTGACCATCCCGCCAAGGATCGTCGCAAAGGACAGGGGCATGAGGCTAAGGCCCGGCGCGCGCCCCGCTTTCCGCGCGGTCTGGATGTCAACGGGCATCAGCAGGGCCAGGGCCGCGACGTTGTTCATGAAGGCGCTGAGCACGCCGCCAATTCCGCCCATCAGCGCGATATGTGCCCCAAGCCCACGCGAGGCATCGACCAGCGTGCGGGTGATCAGAAATACCGCACCCGAGCGTACAAGACCTGCCGAGACAACCAGCACCAGCGCTACGACCAGCGTCGCGGGATGGCCAAATCCGGAGAAGGCGTCATCCGCTGGCACGACGCCCAGAACCACCCCGATCATGAGCGCGGAGAACGCCACGACGTCATAGCGGAAGCGCCCCCAAAGCAGCAGACCGAACACGAGCCCGAATAAGGTGAAGAGGATAATCTGATCTGTCGTCATGCCCGCCCCGCGCGTTCTTTTAGCATTGTCAGAGCCGATTGGCCCGCATTTGGCAAGCCACGCGACAGCATGGCCTATCGCCGCGCACGGGCCCGCAACCTAAGTCTTACTTATGAATTTGAATGAGTATCCCCGCTTTTCCTACCGCGCCGACAGTACCTTGCCCGATTTCGATGATAGCGGACCGCGCACGGTGATGGATGCGCGATGCGGTCTGTGCGCGAAGGGCGCGCGCTGGATTGCACGCAGCGACAAGTCATTGGCGTTCAGGATCATCCCGATGCAGGATCCGCTTGGGGCCGCTCTTTTGCGGCACTACGGCATGAATCCGGAAGATCCGACTTCGTGGCTGTTTCTTGAAGATGGCTACGCTTACACCTCGATGGATGCGATTGTTCGTGTGGGCGCCCGCCTGGGTGGCGCCTCTGGTCTGCTTCGCGCATTGCAGTTTCTGCCGCGCCCTTGGCAGGACTGGCTTTATCTGCGGATCGCGCGCAATCGCTATCGGCTGTCGCGGCAGGTCGATCTCTGCAGCTTGCCGGATCCGGATGTGCAACGGCGGCTTTTGCGGCCATGACCACGCCGTCGCTCTTTGCCGAGGCGCTTGGGACAGGGTGGAAAGATTTGCCCGAACCCTTGCGCGACATGCACAATGTCGAAGCGGCCCAGGCAGCGGCAGGAGAGGCCCGCGTGACGCGCGGAAAGCATCCCGCGGCGCGATTGGTGTGCGTGTTTTTTGGGTTCCCGAAAGCCACGGAAAGTGTGGCTGTGCGGGTGTCGATGAACAGGACCAAGACGGGCGAGTATTGGGTGCGTGAATTTGGCGGGCAATGCTTCACATCGCGGTTAAGCCGGTCCGGTCCGGGGCATGTTTTCGAAAAGTTCGGCCCTTTCCGGTTTCTGCTAGTGGTCACGTGGGATGGCGAGGCGCTGACATTGCAAGTCTGCAAGGGCTGGCTGGGGCCGATAAAGCTGCCAAGTTGGGCTTTGCCCAGATCTGCGGCGCGGGAATATGTGGCGGCAGATCGCTTTGCCTTTGACGTACCAATCGCGCTGCCGGGTATCGGGCTGATCGTGCGCTATCAGGGCTGGCTTGCCCCGGAGGAGCAGGGTGTTGATCGGCTTGAACGCGACGTGGCGGCTGCTTTATAGGATCATGCAATCTAAGACGTGAGAGGAGGCAGCCATGGCGGGCCATTCAAAATGGGCGAATATTCAGCACCGCAAGGGACGGCAGGACAAGCTGCGGGCCAAGCTGTTCTCGAAGCTGTCGAAAGAGATCACCATCGCCGCCAAGATGGGCGATCCGGACCCCGACAAGAACCCGCGCCTGCGGCTCGCCGTGAAAGAGGCCAAGGCGCAATCCATGCCCAAGGACAATATCGAACGGGCAATCAAGAAATCTCAGACCGGGGATGGCGAGGATTACGAGGAAATCCGCTATGAAGGTTATGGGCCCAACGGCGTCGCCCTGATCGTCGAGGCCATGACCGACAACCGCAATCGGACAGCCTCAAACGTGCGGTCAACTTTCACCAAGAATGGGGGGAATCTGGGCGAGACGGGAAGCGTGGGCTTCATGTTCGACCGCAAGGGCGAGGTCATCTATCCGGTTGATGTGGGCGATGCGGATACAGTGATGATGGCGGCGATCGAGGCGGGTGCCGAAGATGTCGAAAGCAGCGAAGGTGGACACATCATCTGGTGTGCGGATACGGATCTGAACGAAGTGTCCAACGCGCTTGAGGCAGAGCTGGGCGAAAGTGAAAGCACACGCCTGACCTGGCGGCCGATCACGACGACGGAGATGGATCTGGATGCAATGGAAAAGCTGATGAAGCTGGTCGATGCACTGGAAGACGACGATGACGTGCAGCGGGTGACGACCAATTTTGAGGCGAGCGACGAGGTCATGGCGCAGCTTGCCTGAACGCAAAGCGCCGCCCGGACGGTCCGGACGGCGCCTTCGGATGCGACTAAGTTCGTCTTAGCAGAAGAGCGATCTTGCGATCTGGCTCCACTTTTGGGACGGGGCAGCTTTGGGATCGGGCGCAAAGCGGTTCAACCGACGCATCAGACCTTTGAGATCATTCAGGCGCATGCGCGCGGTATCCGCGCCTGCCCGGCTTTGCACCGACAGGATCTTTTCCTGCGTCTGCAGGGCGGAACTGATCATTTCAAGATCGTGTTTCGTCAGGTCGATCTTTTGGACATCATCAAGCATGACTTCGCATCCTTCTTATTCTTATTCGTCCATATGGTAACTCGAACGGGTTACGCCAATGACGTTTGATCAGATCAATGTGAAAAAGTTTATACCCTTCACATTCCCGCGACTTCGTGTTGCAGAGTGTTTAGCGCAACAGTCCTGACAGACTGCGTCAGCAGCTGCAGGGCAGGAGCCATTGCGCGGCTGATTTGCCAGTCGAGCGGGACGTGAAGATGAGGCCTTTGACCAAGGGCCAGAAGCCTGCCCGCCCGCAGATGATCTCGCACCAGGGGTTCTGGGTTCAGCCCCCAGCCACCGCCCAAAAGGCAAACGTCTACAAAGGCATGTGTGGAGGGCAGTTGCTGAGTGGGCGGCCTGATATCCGCGCCAAGTTCCTGATTTAGCCAGCGATGTTGCAGGGCGTCCTTTTCGTTGAAAACAAGCATGGGCGCGCGGGCGGCTGTTTGGCTTGTCATGCCCTTTGCAAACCAATGCGCGATGAAAGCGGGGCTGGCGGTTGCGACATAACGCATCTGTCCAAGTGGATGCACATCACATGTGGATATCTGCTGACCCGCAGCTGTGACAGCTGCTGAAACCGTGCCGCGCCGCAGCCAGTCGGCGGAATGATCCTGATCGTCGATGATCACGTCAAACAGCAGATCTCCGATATCCGCCAGGGCGGGCGCGAACCAGGTGGCCAGACTGTCAGCATTGACGGCAATCGTCACGCGGCGGGGTGCGCTTTGCGCGCTGAGCCCCAGATCGCCAAGTGCCTGACGTTCAAGAAGCGCCAGATCCTCCGCATGTTTGGCAAGGCGCTGTCCCGCCGTTGTGCCGGTGCATGGCTGTCCGCGCTTGATCAGGGTCAGGCCCAGCCGGTCCTCCAACTGACGGATCCGTTGAGAGATCGCTGATTGGGTGACGTTCAGTTCGGTCGCGGCGGCCTCGAAACTGCCGTTGCGCAAAATCGCGGACAAGGCCGCGAGCTGTTCAGGCGAAATCTGCATTAGCTGGTCTTATCCTGTATTCGAGTCTTTCATTGGATTAATGTCGAGGTGGCCGCTAGTCAAAGCCCGATAATTGAACTTTGGTGTGTGATGCTCTCCTTCCTTCCTGGCTTTTTACTTGGGTTTTCGTTGATTCTCGCCATCGGTGCGCAAAATGCGTTCGTGCTGCGGCAAGGCTTGCGGCGCGAACATGTCTTCTGGTTGTGCCTGACCTGCGGGTTTTCTGATGCTCTTCTGATCGCCGGAGGTGTTGCCGGGTTCGGCGCATTGGCTGAGGCCGTGCCATTGTTTGAGACCGCCATGCGCTTTGGCGGCGCCGGGTTTCTGATTTGGTATGGATGGCGCAATGCCCGCTCGGCTTGGCGGGGCGGGGCGGTTTTGGCCATGGAGGGACAGGCTGCGCAAAGCCTGCGTTCGGCTCTTTTTACCTGTCTGGCGCTGACATGGCTGAACCCGCACGTCTATCTCGACACGGTTGTCCTGATCGGCTCGATCTCGGCGCAGTATCCAGACCGGTTGCATTTTGCGCTTGGTGCCATGATTGCCAGCTTTGTTTTCTTCTTCAGCCTTGGTTACGGCGCGCGGCTGCTGAGCCCGTTTTTTGCCAATCCGCGGGCCTGGCAGATGCTTGATGCCGTGATTGCCCTGACGATGTGGTCGATCGCCGTGAAACTTCTGCTTCTCTAGCTTGAAACTCCCCCACAACTGCGTGTTGATGCGCGCATGACGCAGCGATCCCAACCCCTGATCGGTATTTTCTGGATGCTGGTGACGGGGCTGTGTTTTGTCGCCGTGACCGCCATCGTGAAATACATGGGGCCGGGTATCCCGCCCGCACAGGCAGCTTTTCTGCGTTACATCATGGGGTTGATCTTTCTGCTGCCCATGATCCCCGGCCTGCGTGAGATCCGCCTGACGGGCCGACAATGGCGTCTATTCGGGCTGCGCGGGTTCTTCCATGCGGGCGGCGTGATCCTCTGGTTTTACGCGATGACCCGCATTCCAATCGCCGAGGTGACGGCGATGAATTACCTTGCCCCGGTCTATGTGACGATCGGTGCTGCATTGTTCCTTGGCGAACGCTTGGCGGCGCGTCGAATTGCTGCGGTTCTGATGGCGCTTATTGGCGCGGCGATCATCCTGCGACCTGGCTTTCGCGAGGTGGAGCTGGGCCATGTCGCGATGTTGGTTGCCGCAATCGTCTTCGCAGGATCCTACCTTCTCGCCAAGGTTCTGGCAGATGAGGCAAAGCCGGGCGTGGTTGTCGCCATGCTGTCGATCTTCGTCACACTGGGTCTGGCCCCCTTTGCCGCAGCCGATTGGGTACAGCCGGGCCTTACTGATCTGGGGCTTTTGTTCCTGGTCGCGTGTTTTGCCACGGCGGGCCACTACACGATGACGCTGGCCTTCGCGGCAGCACCCGTGACCTTAACCCAGCCGGTGACCTTTCTACAGCTTGTCTGGGCGATCCTGCTCGGTGCGCTGGTTTTTGCCGAACCCGTGGATGTCTGGGTGCTCATCGGGGGGGCTGTGATCCTTAGCTCGGTGAGCTTTATCACCTGGCGCGAGGCGGTGCTTAAGGGCAGAGCCGTCACACCACCCGCGCCCGCGACCAAGCTTTGAGTTTGACGACACCGGCCAGATGGGCCTAGCGTGCGCGAAATTGAAGTTTGAACGCATCTCATGACACGCCCGAATATCCTGATCTTCATGGTCGATCAGCTCAACGGCACATTCTTTCCGGATGGACCTGCCGATTGGCTGCATGTGCCGAACCTGCGCAAGCTGGCTGAACGCTCAACGCGCTTTGCCAATACCTACACCGCTTCGCCACTTTGTGCGCCAGGGCGGGCGGCCTTCATGTCCGGCCAATTGCCGAGCCAGACGGGCGTCTACGACAACGCGGCAGAATTCCGTTCCGACATTCCCACCTACGCGCATCATCTGCGGCGCGCAGGGTATCAGACCTGTCTTTCGGGCAAGATGCATTTCGTAGGTCCCGACCAGATGCACGGCTTTGAAGAGCGCTTGACGACCGACATTTATCCGGCCGATTTCGGCTGGACCCCGGATTACCGCAAGCCGGGGGAGCGGATCGATTGGTGGTATCACAATATGGGTTCGGTAACAGGCGCCGGTGTGGCCGAAATCTCCAATCAGATGGAGTATGACGACGAAGTGGCCTACCACGCCACGCGCAAGGTCTATGATCTGGCGCGCGGGCTCGACGACCGACCGTGGTGCCTCACCGTCAGCTTCACGCATCCGCATGATCCGTACGTGGCGCGGCGGAAGTACTGGGATCTCTATGCCGATTGCGCCTATCTCGATCCGGTGGTGCCCGCGATGGCCTTTGAGAAACACGATCCCCATGCGCAGCGGATTTTTGACGCCAATGACTGGCGCAGCTTTAAGATCACGGATGATAATGTGCGCAGGTCGCGACGGGCCTATTTTGCCAACATCTCGTATCTTGATGACAAGATCGGTGAAGTAATGGCCGCTCTGGAGGTCACGCGACAGGAGGCGATCATCATGTTCGTCTCGGATCACGGGGACATGTTGGGAGAGCGGGGCCTTTGGTTCAAGATGTCTTTCTATGACGGCTCTGCGCGGGTGCCTCTGATGATTGCGGGACCCTCGATGGAACCGGGCTTGGTCGAGGCCCCTGTCAGCACGATTGATGTTTGCCCGACGCTTTGTGAACTCGCAGGCGTGAGCATGCAGGACGTGGCCCCCTGGACAACGGGCCAGTCCTTGGTGCCTCTGGGGCAGGGTGCAGAGCGGACCGACCCGGTGGCGATGGAGTACGCCGCTGAAGGCTCTTACGCCCCGCTTGTGTCGTTGCGCTATGGTCGGTGGAAGTACAATCGTTGTGCCTTGGATCCCGATCAGCTGTTCGACATGGAGGCCGATCCACATGAGCTGACAAGTCTTGCGGATGACCCGGGCCATGCCGGAACACTCAGCGCGTTAAGGGCAAAGTCCGAGGCCCGTTGGGATCTCGACGCCTATGATGCGGATGTCCGCGCGAGCCAGGCCCGCCGTTGGGTGGTCTACGAGGCGCTGCGACAGGGTGGCTATTATCCGTGGGACTATCAGCCGCTGCAAAAGGCATCGGAGCGATACATGCGCAATCATATGGATCTGAACGTTTTGGAAGAAAGCAAACGGTTCCCGCGGGGGGAGTGAATGGATTTGAAGACCATTCACAAAGTCAGTTCCGGCAATGAAGCAGCGCTCGCGCCGCGCACAATTGGGCACTGTTTCCATTGCTTAACAGTTTTCTCGCCCAAACGGATTGAGGTGTGGATTGACGATCCGCCTCAAATGGGGCTGAGAGATGGGCGAACGGCACTTTGGCCAAATGCGGTGTAGATGTGGTGTTGCCCGGATTGCAATTGGAGAGCACCGCCGCTCTTTCGGAAGACAAGAACAAGCATTGGTTTTGATGGACACATGACAACACAGCCTACAGCCAGCCACTTTGTGAACGGTGCCTATCATGAGAATGCAGGCGGTTCCGCGATCCCAGTGATCTACCCAGCAACGGGAGAAGAGATCGCGCGGGTTCACAGCGCGACCGACGCGGTGGTGGACGCCGCTTTGGCGGCGGCGCGGGCGGCGCAGCCCGCTTGGGCCGCAATGACCGGCACCGAACGGGGGCGTATCCTGCGACGGGCGGCGGACATTATGCGCGAGCGAAACCACGAGCTGAGCGTTCTGGAAACCTTTGACACCGGCAAACCATATCAGGAGACAAGCGTGGCGGACGCGACGTCGGCCGCAGATGCGCTGGAGTATTTCGGCGGAATGGCCGCGACGCTGACAGGCGAACATATCCAGTTGGGCCATGACTGGGTCTATACCCGACGCGAGCCGCTTGGCGTCTGCGTGGGCATCGGCGCGTGGAACTACCCAACACAGATTGCTTGCTGGAAGGCGGCTCCTGCGCTTGCCTGTGGAAACACGATGGTTTTCAAACCGTCCGAGACCACGCCCCTTTGTGCGTTGAAAGTGGCCGAGATCCTGACCGAAGCGGGTCTGCCAGCCGGCGTTTTCAATGTTGTACAGGGGCTGGGCGATGTCGGTGCCAAGCTGATCGCCGATGATCGCGTGGCCAAGGTATCGCTCACCGGATCGGTCCCGACGGGCCGTAAGGTCTATGCCGCTGCTGCGTCAGGTATCAAGAATGTTACGATGGAACTGGGCGGCAAATCCCCCCTGATCATCTTTGACGATGCGAATGTGGAAAACGCGGTCAGCGGGGCGATCCTGGGTAACTTCTATTCCTCTGGCCAGGTCTGTTCCAACGGCACGCGGGTCTTTGTACAAGGCGGGATCAAGGAGGCGTTTCTTGATCGTCTCTCTGTGAGGTTGGAGGCGGCAGTCATCGGCGATCCGCAAGACCCGAAGACCAGCTTTGGACCGATGGTGAGCGAACGCCAGATGGAGATCGCACTTGGCTACATCGCCAAGGGGCAGGAAGAAGGCGCGCGGCTGGTCTGTGGTGGTAAACGGCTGAATCGCAACGGATTTTACCTGCAGCCCACGGTTTTCGCGGATGTGGCCGACACTATGACCATCGCGCGCGAAGAGATCTTTGGCCCAGTCATGGCGGTCCTGGATTTTGATGATGAGGCCGAGGTTGTGCCGCGTGCAAATGCAACGGAATTCGGCCTTGCTGCCGGGGTCTTCACCCGCGATCTGACCCGCGCGCACCGCATCGCGGCGGCGTTCGAGGCGGGCACATGCTACATTAATACTTATAACGACGCGCCGGTCGAAGCCCCCTTTGGCGGCAGTAAACTGTCGGGGGTGGGGCGCGAAAACTCCAAAGCGGCCATCGAACACTATTCGCAGCTCAAATCAGTCTATGTCCGCATGGGCGATCTTGAGGCACCGTTCTGAATATGGATCACAACAATCATGCAGTTGCCTCAACAAGCACTGTCGATGTGGTCAAGTGGATCGCCAAGATCATCCAGTTGATCGGGTATGGATTGACTGGCCTGAACTACACACCCTGGAAAGTTTATACCTTCGTTGCCTGGATTGTCCTTTGGTTCGCGGTTGGCGTTATATGGAAGGACAAGGCGATCATGGTGGTGCATTTGGGGGCCTTCATCTCGCTTTTCATCGGATATCTGAGCGCGGCATGATGGAAGCGGATTATGTGATCGTCGGTGCGGGCTCTTCGGGTTGTGCTGTTGCATACCGCCTCGTGGAAGCGGGCAAGTCCGTCATCGTCATCGAATATGGCGGTAGCGATATGGGCCCCTTCATCCAGATGCCTGCGGCCTTGTCTTATCCAATGAACATGCCCCTATACGATTGGGGATACCGGACCGAGCCGGAACCGCATCTGGGTGGACGCAGGCTTGCTTGCCCGCGCGGTAAGGTGATCGGTGGTTCGTCCTCGATCAACGGGATGGTCTATGTGCGCGGCCATGCCTGCGACTACGACACTTGGGCCGAGATGGGCGCGGATGGCTGGGCTTATGCGGATGTATTGCCCTATTTCAAGCGGATGGAAGCCTGGGACGATGCCGGACGCGGTGGTGATCCAGACTGGCGCGGCACGGACGGGCCATTACATGTGAGCCGGGGGCCGGGGAAGAACCCACTCGTGCAGGCTTTTGTCGACGCGGGTGCGCAGGCGGGATACCCCGTAACCGGGGACTACAATGGCCAGCAGCAAGAAGGCTTCGGCCCCTTTGATGCGACGATCCACAAGGGGCGACGCTGGTCGGCAGCCAATGCCTATCTTCGTCCAGCTCTCAAGCGTGCCAACTGCACACTGGTCAGCGGATTGGCCCGGCGCATTGTGATCGAGGAAGGGCGCGCGAAAGGCGTCGAGATCTCTCGCGGGAAAAAGCACGAAGTGATCCGGGCGCGGGCCGAAGTGATCCTTGCGACCTCGTCGATCAATTCACCGAAGCTCTTGATGCTGTCGGGCATTGGCCCTGCCGCGCATCTGGCGGAACATGGGATTGATGTCGTGGCAGATCGCGCTGGGGTGGGGCAAAACCTGCAGGATCATCTTGAGCTGTACATTCAGATGGCGGCATCCCAGCCTGTCAGCCTTTACAAGCACTGGAACCTCGTCAGCAAGGCCGCGATTGGCGGTCAGTGGCAGATGCTGAAGCAGGGTCTGGGTGCTTCTAACCAGTTCGAAAGCTGCGGTTTCATCCGATCACGGGCCGGCGTCAAGTATCCGGACATTCAGTTTCACTTCCTGCCCATGGCCGTCCGCTATGACGGGCAGGCAGCGGCCGAAGGGCATGGATTTCAGGCGCATGTGGGGCCGATGCGCTCGGTCTCGCGCGGGGGGGTCACCTTAAGGTCCTCCGACCCGGCAGAGGCACCGAGGATCTTGTTCAACTACATGTCCGATCCCTCTGATTGGGAGGATTTTCGCACCTGTATCCGTCTCACCCGCGAGATCTTCGCGCAGGAGGCTTTTGCACCCTTCGTTAAACACGAGATCCAGCCGGGCGCGGACGTGCGGTCGGACGCGGCACTCGATGACTTCATTCGGGAACATGCCGAAAGCGCATATCATCCTTGCGGCACCTGCCGGATGGGGCGGGCCGATGACCCAGGCGCGGTGGTTGACCCGCAAGGCCGCGTGATCGGGGCCGAAGCATTGCGGGTTGTGGATTCGTCGGTCTTTCCGCAGGTGACGAATGGCAATCTGAACGCGCCCAGCATCATGACTGGTGAGAAGATGGCCGATCACGTTCTGGGTCGCACGCCGCTGGCTCCGTCTAACGACACGCCCTGGATTCATCCGGACTGGGAAACTCAGCAGCGCTAGCTGACTTGGTAGGGCAGGACACCGCGCGCGTTTGGATCAACCCGCAGCTTTCGTTCCAGCGGTGGGACAGAGCGTTGATGGCAGTTCTGGCGTTCGCAGATGCGGCAGGAAATACCGATTGGCTCAAACGCTGTGCTGCGGCTGATGTCGAGATCGTCGGCATAGACGAGGTCGCGTGCATGTTTGACTTCGCAGCCGAGGGCGATCGCAAAGCGGCGCAGGGGTGCCCCGAAGCGACCGGGTGACTTTGAGACGTCGCGGGCCAGGCTGATATAGCGCACGCCGTCCGGTGTTTCGGCAAGTTGGCGTAGGAATTGACCCGGCTGTTCGAAGGCGCGGTGCACATTCCAGAGCGGGCAGGCCCCGCCGAACCGCGCGAATTGCAGGCGTGTGGCAGAGTGGCGCTTGGTGATCGTGCCCGCCTGGTCGACCCGCACGAAGAAGAACGGAATGCCTTTCGCACCGGGCCGTTGCAGGGTCGATAGGCGATGGCAGACCTGCTCGATCGAGGCGCCGAAGCGGTAGGCGAGCACTTCCAGATCGTGACGGCTGTCTTGGGCCGCTGCCTGAAAAGCCGCGTAAGGCATGAGGGCTGCGCCGGCGAAGTAGTTCGCAAGACCGATCTTGGCAATGCCGCGGGCCTCTTCGCTTTGGAACCGAGCGAGATCCAGTGTCGCCTCCAGCAGCGCGTCCTGTCGCAGCAATGCGACCTGCAGCAGCATCTGGAAGGTCTGTGTTTCGGGGGTGGCCCGGTCCGAGATGTGCAAGATCCGCCCGCCTTGATCATATAGGCGCATGGTGTCCGACATCTCGAAGACGACCCTCACGTCGATATTTGACAGTGCGGACACGGCCGCAACCCGCATGTTCTGATGGCGCCCCTCAGCCGTTGCAAAGCGTTCGGCGGCCCGATCGACAGCATCAATGTAGTTGTCGCAATAATGGAAGAAGTCGCGCACCTCTTCCCACGGGCTGGGGCGGGCCCGGGCGTCTTCGCGGCCCAACGCCTCGTCCAGTGAGGCAAGGCGTTCATGCGTTTGGCGATAGCTGCGGTGCAGTTCAAGAAATGCATGGGCCAATGACGGGGCATTGGAGGCGGCCAGTCGCAGATCGGCGAGCGGGGGCATATCACCGGAAAAGATCGGATCGGACAGGGCTTCTCGCATGTCGCTGACAAGGCGCTCGCCGTCGCCCGCATCGAGCTCGGCGATGTCGAGCCCGAACTCCTTGGCCAGCCCCAGCAGGACGGAGGTTGAGACAGGCCTGTTGTTGTTCTCCATTTGGTTCAGATAGGGCAGCGACACGCCAAGCTTGGCGGCAAAGTCCTTTTGGGTAAGACTGATGCGCGTGCGCACCTCGCGCAGCTTCGCACCTGCATAGAGTTTTGGGTTGGCCATCGGCTGCCTTGTGATCTTTGCAGTTTTGCAGCCTTTTAGATCAGATTTGCAAACCCGCCAAGAGTGGTGCCTTCAAGCGATGCCGAGGCGCCGTTCGCGGTAGAAGACAGTCGCGATCGCGGCAAGCCCAGCTGCCGCTGTGCCTGCCATGATGCACAAAAGCGGTATCGCCCCAGTTTCGGGCGACAGGACGGCACCGGCAAGGGCGCTCAGCGCGGCGCCACCGCCGATCATAATCGCTCCACCCAGGCCCGAAGCAGTTCCCGCAAGGTGTGGTCTGACTGAGAGCATGCCCGCAGTAGCGTTGGGAATCACCAGCCCGTTGCCGACGCCCACAAGCGTCATCATCCCGAAAAAACTGAGGGGTGTGCCGCTGCCCATAAGGAAGATGATCAATGACAGGACAGTGCCAAGAACATTGGCGAAGCTGCCCCAGAGCACCATTCTATTGATGCCGAAGCGCGTGGCAAAACGGCCTGTCGCAAGATTGCCGAAGAAATAGCCGATAGCGGGGGCGCCAAAATAGACGCCCAGCGTCGCAGGGTTCATCCCAAAGACTTCGGAGCCGACAAAGGGTGCGCCACCCAAATAGGCGAAGAAGGCCCCCGAACAAAAGCCAGAGGCAAGAGAGTAGCCCCAAAAGCGCGGAGAACGCAGCAATTCTGGGTATTCGCGAAACTGCTGGGCAAGAGTTTTGCTGCTCGAACGCGCGGTTTCACCCAGATCGAACCAGACCAGAAGGAGGGCTGCGATACCGAATCCAAAGAAGGCCCAGAAGTTGGCGCGCCAGCCAAAGATCTGATCGAGAAAGCCGCCGATTGCCGGACTGATCATGGGCACCAGCGCCATGCCCATGGTGACATAGCCGATCATTGAGGCTGAATGATCCTGGTCATAGAGGTCGCGGATGACGGCCCGGCTAAGCACGATTGCAACTGCGATGACGGCCTGGCACATGCGGAAGAACAGGAAGACCTCGGCGCTTGGCGCATAGATGCAACCCAATGTCGCCAGCAGAAATAGCGCGATCCCGCCCAGCAAGACGGGTCTGCGCCCCAGATTGTCCGAGATCGGTCCAATCGCCAGTTGCAGCACGGCGCTAACCGCGAGATAAAGTGCAACCGACAATTGCATCAGCCGATACTCTGTATCGAAATGCGCGGTCATACCCGGCAGGCTGGGCAGGAACATGTTCATGACCGCAGCCGAGATCCCGGAGAGCAGGATCAGCGTTACAATATGCGGCGGGGTGGTGCGGTCGAAGAACTGGACCGCCGGAGTGGTGGGCATGCAAGGGATTTAGTCAGGTTTGCACCAAAGGTCTACGGGACTCGTGCAACTTGGCAAAGTTTGCAGATTTGCTTTTTGCATCACCTTACTTCTATGAGGTTTGCAAATATTCCAAAACGCGCTTTCCCTTGCGCCGACAGGATTGATAAGAGAGCAAAAACAACGCGGGGATCATCATGAAAGACATTCTGAACGAGCTTGAAGGCCGCCGGTCCGCCGCACGCCTGGGCGGCGGGCAAAAGCGGATCGATTCGCAACACGGGCGCGGCAAACTGACGGCGCGCGAAAGGGTCGAGCTTTTGCTGGATGCGGGCAGTTTCGAAGAGTTCGACATGTTCGTCACGCATCGCTGCACCGAATTCGGGATGGAAAACCAGAAACCGGCGGGCGACGGCGTTGTGACAGGTTGGGGAACCATCAATGGCCGTATGGTCTATGTCTTCAGTCAGGACTTTACCGTACTAGGTGGTTCGGTCAGTGAGACGCACGCCAAAAAAATCTGCAAGATCATGGATATGGCTGTTGAAAACGGGGCGCCCGTTATCGGGATAAACGATTCCGGTGGCGCGCGGATCCAGGAGGGTGTCGACAGCCTTGCGGGCTATGGCGAAGTCTTCCAACGGAACATTCAGGCGTCAGGCGTGGTGCCACAGATCAGTGTGATCATGGGGCCCTGCGCTGGTGGTGCGGTTTACAGCCCGGCGATGACCGATTTCATTTTTATGGTCAAAGACAGTTCCTACATGTTCGTGACAGGGCCCGACGTGGTGAAGACCGTGACAAACGAACACGTGACGGCGGAAGAGCTTGGCGGGGCAGGCACGCATACGAAGAAGTCGTCCGTGGCCGATGCGGCCTTCGAAAACGATGTCGAGGCTTTGGCCGAAGTGCGTCGGCTTGTGGATTTCCTGCCGCTCAACAACCGCGCAAAACCTCCGAAGCGACCGTTTTTTGATGATCCGGCACGGATCGAGACCTCGCTCGATACGCTGGTGCCGGACAATCCGAACCAGCCCTATGACATGAAGGAATTAATCCTGAAGATCGCGGATGAGGGCGACTTTTACGAGATTCAGGAGGACTTCGCCAAGAACATCATCAGCGGTTTCATCCGGCTTGAGGGGCAAACGGTGGGCGTTGTGGCGAACCAGCCCATGGTTCTGGCAGGCGTTTTGGACATCGACTCGGCCCGTAAGGCCGCGCGTTTCGTACGATTCTGCGACTGCTTTGACATTCCAATTCTGACTATGGTCGATGTGCCGGGATTTCTGCCTGGCACCAGCCAGGAGTATGGCGGCGTGATCAAGCACGGGGCGAAGCTGCTTTTTGCATATGGTGAAGCGACGGTGCCTAAGGTCACGGTGATCACGCGTAAGGCGTATGGTGGCGCCTATGTGGTGATGGCGTCCAAGCATCTTCGGGCCGATTTCAACTATGCCTGGCCCACGGCCGAGGTTGCCGTGATGGGCGCGAAGGGTGCGACGGAGATCATCCATCGAGCGGATCTGGACGATCCGAAAAAGATCGCGCAGCACACGAAGGATTACGAGGATCGCTTCGCCAATCCATTCGTTGCATCCGAGCGCGGATTCATTGACGAGGTGATTATGCCGCATTCGACCCGCAAACGTGTTGCGCGCGCCTTTGCGAGCCTGCGCAACAAGCAGACGCAAATGCCCTGGAAAAAGCACGACAACATCCCGCTTTGAGTTTGCGCGTGACCGAGTCGATCAAACCTTTTGCCCATGGTGTTTCGCTGGCTGTGTTCCTGGCCCATTTGGGCGTTGCGTTGGCTGCCCAGACGGCGCCGGATTTGCCGTCAGGCCAATCCGTGACACTGAAGGAGGTACTGATCGATACGGTTGGGCAAGAGACTTGGATCCGCTTTCGGTTCATCGCGCCCGAGATTGGTGAGAACAAAGAGGCGATAACCTACGACGAGGCCGGTGCAGATATGCAGTTGCTCTGTGATGATCTGGCGATCCCGTATCTGTCGGAACAGGATCTGTCGGCGGATGTGGTCGTTATCTCATTTTCGCAGAAGGCCGTACCGTTTGGTCAGGCTGATCCCGAAACAACGCAGTTCTTTGATGCCTACCGTTTGCTAGATGGCCGCTGCGAATGGGAGATGTTCTGATGGAACGTGATGCTTTGCGGCCACATCCCGCGCAGCCTGCGATAGGCGGATTTCTTTTCAGAGAGCAATGGATTATTGTTCGCGTTGGGAAAGTTCAAAAACCCGTTACCGGAAGATTGGGTGAACGCGTTCGCGCAAAAGCCCGAAGGTTGAAAGACAGGAGAAACCGATGTCGAAGAGCATCAAATTTGTGGCAATGCTTGGCTTTATTGGTGTTGTGGCCGCGTGCGCACGCGAGCAAGAAGAAGTTGTTGTTGTCGAGCCCGTCTCGACGGAGCCCGTCTTCACAGGCAAATTCAAGTAAGATATCTGCGGGGCGGGCTCAATGGCCCGCCTCGCGCAACACCCTTGACCGTGATGGGGGTGTACTGTGCTAAAACATCGCGGTTTTCCGGGTCGACTGGCCGGAACAGATTTTCAGTTCACAATCCGACGACCGAATCCCAAGGGTGTCACACCCCTCAAGCGGCTTGAGCGCTTTGCGGATCGCAAGCCACTTGACCGACGGGCAGACAGCGCATTCCTGTCTGCGCTCTGGTCGCACTTCGGCGCTGCGCCCTTTGAGCGGGGCAATCTGGATGCTGGGCGGCTCAACTGGTTTTTTGGCAGAGAAATCATTCCGGCGACGGATCCCTTTGACATTGCTGATTATTCTGCGGTTCTGATGATTGACGAGGCAGTGGCGCGCGCGTCTTTTCCCGAAGCCTTCGAGGAAGGGCGGGCATGAAGTTGCTTTACAGTTCCCGCATTAGGCGAAAAACAGCCGATCTTAGTACCGTCGATATTTTTGGATTCGACCGCGATCACTTTGTGTGTCAGCGTGTAATGGCAGGCTTGATACCCCAACATCATTTAACGCCTGCATACCATTTCCGTACCCCTTCCCCTGACGGGCAGCAGTTTTCCCAATTGCTGTCCGTCTTTTTATTTGTTTCGAAATGTGCGCGGGATCCTGCGCGGGTCAGGCGGCATATCGCAGTTTCGGCGCATTCACGCGGGCGTGCCTTGCAGAACCCTCCTTGTTTGTTGAGCGTCAAGTTTACAACGCAGACAACAAGCGAAGGAATTCAGCAATGCGTATTAAGACAGCCATTATCGGTGTTATCGCCCTTGCTGGTTTGGCCGCCTGTGGTGACACGGTCGGCGAACAGGCGCTTTATGGCGGGGCGGCCGGCGCGGGCACAGCGGCCGTGCTGGACGGCAACATCGCGGCAGGTGCGGCCATCGGCGCGGCGGGCAACCTTCTTTATTGCGAACGCAATCCGCATCGCTGCTGACGCACGACACCCCATCAATAAACTGCAAACCGCCGTGGTGCCTGAACTGGCCTGCGGCGGTTTTGCGTTCAAACACCGACAAAAAGGGACGTGAAATGTTCAAGAAGATCCTGATCGCCAATCGGGGCGAGATTGCCTGCCGCGTCATCAAGACGGCGCGCAAGATGGGTATCGCGACGGTTGCCATCTATTCGGACGCTGACCGGCAGGCGCTTCATGTAAAGTTGGCAGACGAAAAGGTACATATCGGTCCGCCGCCAGCCAACCAGTCCTATATCGTGATCGACAAGGTCATGCAGGCGATCAAGGACAGCGGTGCAGAGGCCGTTCATCCGGGCTACGGCTTTCTGTCGGAAAACGCGAAATTTGCCGAAGCGCTTGAGGTGGCAGGTGTCGCGTTTGTCGGCCCACCCAAGGGTGCGATTGAATCGATGGGGGACAAGATCACCTCGAAGAAGATCGCACAAGAGGCCAACGTCAGCACCGTGCCGGGCTATATGGGGCTGATCGAGGATGCGGATGAGGCCGTGAAGATCTCAACCGAGATCGGCTATCCGGTGATGATCAAGGCCAGCGCCGGGGGCGGTGGCAAGGGGATGCGGATCGCCTGGAATGATGAGGAGGCGCGCGAAGGCTTTCAGTCCTCCAAGAACGAGGCGGCGAGTAGCTTTGGCGATGATCGGATCTTTATCGAGAAATTCGTCACGCAACCGCGCCATATCGAAATCCAGGTGCTGGCAGACAGCCACGGCAATTGCATCTATCTGGGCGAACGCGAATGTTCGATCCAGCGGCGCAACCAGAAAGTGGTGGAAGAAGCGCCCAGCCCATTTCTTGATGAAGCGACACGCAAGGCCATGGGCGAACAGGCTTGCGCTTTGGCGAAAGCGGTTGGTTACACCTCTGCCGGGACAGTGGAATTCATCGTAGATGGGGAAAAGAACTTTTTCTTCCTCGAGATGAACACGCGGCTGCAAGTGGAACATCCCGTCACCGAGTTGATCACGGGCGTGGACCTTGTTGAACAGATGATCCGGGTGGCGAATGGTGAGGCGCTCAGCATCACGCAGGACGACGTGAAACTGAATGGCTGGGCGATTGAGAACCGGCTTTATGCGGAAGATCCCTACCGCAACTTCCTGCCCTCGATCGGGCGGCTGACGCGATATCGTCCGCCGGAAGAAGTGGTCGCGGCGAGCCACGTCGTGCGCAATGACACCGGCGTCTATGAGGGCGGCGAGATCAGCATGTATTATGACCCGATGATCGCGAAGCTTTGTACGTGGGCACCCACACGCGGTGCGGCGATTGAGGCGATGCGCGTGGCCCTAGACCGGTTCGAGGTCGAAGGGATAGGGCACAACCTGCCCTTTCTTGCGGCGGTCATGGACCATTCGAAATTCGTGAGCGGCGATATGACAACGGCCTTCATTGCTGAAGAGTACCCCGATGGATTTGAGGGTGTAACGCTCGCCGGGGCGGATCTGCGCAAGGTCGCCGCCGCCTGTGCTGCGATGCACCGGGTCAGTGAAATCCGGCGAACACGTGTTTCGGGGCGTATGGACAATCACGAACGCAAGGTGGGCCAGGATTGGCATGTGTCGCTTCAAGGACAGGCCTTCGCGGTGAAGATTGATGCAGACCCCGAAGGTTCGACCGTGACGTTTGAGGATCAGACGGCGTTGCGTGTCAGCGGGGACTGGACGCCGGGCGATCAACTGGCGGACATGACCGTCGATGGTGCGCCGTTGGTTCTGAAAGTGGGCAAGGTCACGGCCGGTTTCCGGGTGCGCACGCGGGGGGCGGATCTAAAGGTGCATGTGCGCAGCCCGCGTCAGGCGGAACTGGCGGCGAAGATGCCCGAGAAAGTGCCGCCTGATACGTCGAAGATGCTGCTCTGCCCAATGCCGGGTCTGGTCGTGAAAGTGGACGTGGGCGTCGGTGACGAGGTTCAGGAGGGTCAGGCGCTTTGCACGATCGAGGCGATGAAGATGGAAAACATCTTGCGGGCCGAGCGCAAGGGCGTTGTTACCAAGATCAATGCGGGGGCAGGGGACAGCCTTGCCGTGGACGAAGTGATTATGGAGTTTGAGTGACCTGGTTTTTTGCCACTGTTGACTGGTTTGGCCGACTGGATCCCCGGATCTGGCAGGCCATTGTGGCCGGTCTTTTTTTGGCGGTGGGCTGGGTTGTGAACGGCTGGCAGAACCGACGTGCGGCCCAGCGGCTGCGGGCTGAACGCCTTAGAGATGCACATCGAGCGATTTTTGCAGAGATCGCAACGAATGTCTCGAACCTTTGGAACGACGGCAACCTGGAGAGCGACGGCGCAGCGATGATCGAACGGATGCAGAACGATCCGACCTTCGTGCCGTTCATCCCAACGGAGCATCACGATCGTCTTTTTGAGACTTTACAGACCGAGATTCACATCCTGCCGCGTGTAACGATTGATCCCGTGGTGCGATACTACAACCAACTCGACAGTCTGTCTGCGCATATCACGGACATGCGCACGCAGCGCTTTCTTAGCCTGTCACCGGACAGGCGGATCAAGATGTATGAGGATTACATTGAGATGCGCAAGCAGGCGCTGGAATACGGACGCCTTGCAAATTACCTTATCGCTGAGTTTGCTGATAGGGGCAAAGATCATGCAACACAAGAGGCTGCGCGCTTGGCTGCTTCTGTCAGTACCCCGGCCGAGGACCGGTCCGACCCGTGACAGGTTCGGGCTTATACGGGATCTCTGGGGTGTTGTTCTGCGCGTTCGACATTACCAACCTCGCTCGATTTCGGCGGCCTTTCGATCGCTGCCTTGGCCTTAATATGGGTGTATTTGGCCGTGATTACAAGAAAAGGGCCATTTCGTCACCTTTCCATCACCTTAAAATCCTTGCATTTGGCAAAGCCAAAGATCATCCAGACCTGTCCCTTGAATTGCGATCGCGGATCTCGCGCTGGCGCAAGGGCATCTTGTCGATGCTGCGGCTGATCTCGCGCACGTCCCACGGGAAGGGTTTGCGCAGCTTCACCCCCCCATCCTTGCCAATCAGCACCAGCATGAAGCTGCGCGGACGTAACTGGCGCCTCAGCGGGCTGAGGTTCGACGGATCGGTATCGGTAATCACAACGACATCACGCACGGCCAATTCGTCCTGTCGATCCTCAAGATATTGCATTTGTTGCGCAAAATTCGGGTCATTGGGGCTTTCCGCGAAGACGATGATGGGCCGTTTTGTCCACACAAATTGGCTCAAATCCTCGACGCCGTTGCCGAGAAATATGGTCTCATCGGTTTCGGAAGCGGTGTCCTGGGCCATGATGGAACTGGCAAAAACACCTGCAAAAACAAAAGGTAGAGCGTATTTCATGATCCCTCCAGCGAGGGTGAATGTAATCGCTTTCTCACCGATTGCGATGCAAAACGACGTCATTTTTAACATTAATCAGCCGGCAAGGGGTCGTGGATGAGTGTCATCGCCAATCCCCGTCACGGGCCGGTTGGGGCGGCCCTGCGTGACATCGTGAGGCTAAGTATGAAAGTCGTATTGCATTTGGGCGCCCATCGGACGGCGTCGACCTCGTTTCAGGCGTATCTGAACCACAACGTGGACGAGCTAAGCTGCTGGGGTGTCGGGGTGTGGGGGCCCAGGCGCACGCGAAAGGGGCTTTTGTCCGGGGTGATGCCGCGCATGGGTTTCGGTGCAGAGGTGGAACAGTTTCGCCGGGCGCGCGGCCGCATCATGATGCATCTTGACCAAGAGGCGCAATTGGGCAGGAACACTCTTGTCGTGAGCGACGAGAACATGATTGGCACAACCCGAGACAATCTGCGGCGTGGTCTGCTTTATGCAGGAATTGGCGAGCGAATGGCCCGCTATGCGGCAGCTTTCGGAGAGCGACTAAGCCATGTCATCCTATCGGTCCGCAGTCTAGATCAGTACTGGGCGTCTGCGGCAGCTTTTGGTACGGGGCGCGGACACCCGTTGCAGGATGAAGATAAATGGGCGGGCATTGCAACCTCTCGGCGCGGATGGCGTGGTGTGATTACAGATCTGGCCTGCGCGCTGCCCGACATCGACATCCATGTGATGCCATTTGAACACTTTGCCGGGCGACCGGATCAGATGCTGGGCATCGGGGCCGATTGCATTGCGCCCGAAAAGGGCTGTGATACCTGGCTCAACAATGCGCCGCGGCTTGAAGACTTACGCCCGCTTCTGGCAGAGCGTGGCGACAGAGCCGCAGCGCTGCCAAGGGGCACTGGTCGCTGGATGCCCTTCACGGCAGAGCAGCAAGCGGCACTGAAAATGCGATACGCCGAAGACATGTCCTGGCTGCGGGCCGGGGCGGACGGTTTGGCGACGTTGAAACAGGATCCCGATCGCGAAAAGGCGGGCAAAACCGCTGATGTGATCCATCCCAATATGACAGACAGAGGACGACCCCATGGCTTCGAAGAAAGACAAATGGCGCGACCTGGCTGAGGCCGAGTTGCGTGGCCGATCCGTTGACGCGCTGACTTGGAACACGTTGGAAGGCATACCGGTTCAGCCGATCTATACCGAGGATGACCTCGAGAACGTCGGCCACCTTGGCGGCATCCCCGGCGAGGGACCTTTCACACGTGGCGTAAAAGCGACGATGTATGCGGGCCGCCCCTGGACGATCCGGCAATATGCCGGGTTCTCGACAGCCGAAGAATCGAACGCGTTCTATCGCCGGGCCCTTGATGCGGGACAACAGGGTGTGTCTGTGGCATTCGATCTGGCGACCCACCGGGGCTATGACAGCGATCACGAACGCGTCGTCGGCGATGTCGGCAAGGCAGGCGTGGCTATCGACAGCGTCGAGGACATGAAGATTCTCTTTGATGGGATCCCGCTGGAAAAAGTGTCGGTCTCAATGACGATGAACGGGGCGGTGATCCCCATACTCGCCAACTTCATCGTGGCGGGGGAAGAGCAGGGCGTGGACCGCAGCGCACTGGCGGGCACCATTCAGAATGACATTCTTAAGGAGTTCATGGTGCGAAACACCTATATATATCCTCCTGAACCTTCCATGCGGATCATCGCGGACATTATCGAATACACATCGAACGAGATGCCAAAGTTCAACTCGATCAGCATCTCCGGCTATCACATGCAGGAAGCGGGCGCGAACCTCGTGCAAGAACTGGCCTTTACGCTTGCTGACGGGCGCGAATATGTGCGCGCAGCGATCAATCGTGGCATGGATGTCGACACGTTCGCAGGAAGGCTGTCGTTCTTCTTTGCCATCGGGATGAATTTCTTCATGGAGGCGGCCAAGTTGCGGGCGGCAAGGCTGCTTTGGCACCGGATCATGTCGGACTTTGAGCCGAAGAATCCCAAAAGCATGATGCTGCGCACCCATTGCCAGACAAGCGGGGTGAGCCTGCAGGAACAGGATCCTTACAACAACGTGGTCCGCACAGCCTTCGAGGCGATGAGCGCGGTTCTGGGCGGCACGCAATCGCTGCATACGAACAGCTTTGACGAAGCCATCGCGCTTCCAACGCAGTTTTCGAGCCGCATCGCGCGCAACACCCAGTTGATCCTGCAGAACGAGACGGGGGTGACGAATGTTGTCGATCCGCTGGCGGGCAGCTACTACGTCGAAAAGCTGACGCATGATCTGGCTGAAGCGGCGTGGGCACTGATTGAAGAGGTCGAAGAGATGGGTGGCATGACCAAGGCAGTGACCTCTGGCATGCCGAAGCTGCGCATCGAAGAGGCAGCGGCGACGCGTCAGGCGATGATCGACAAGGGCGATGAGGTGATCGTGGGTGTCAACAAGTTCCGGCTGGAGAAAGAGGACGAGATAGACATCCTTGACATCGACAACGCCGCCGTGCGTGAGGCACAGATCGCGCGGCTTGAGAAGATCCGCGCCAGCCGCGATGAGGCCGCCTGTAAGGTTGCCCTCGAGGCGTTGAGCGACAAGGCGGAACAGGGTGGAAATCTTTTGGGCGCGGCCGTCGAGGCCGCACGCGCGCGGGCATCTGTGGGAGAGATCAGCATGGCGATGGAGAAGATATTTGGACGCCATCGGGCCGAGGTAAAGACGCTTGCCGGGGTTTATGGTGCGGCCTACGAGGGCGATGAGGGCTTTGCGGCCATTCAGAGCGCGGTCGAAGGTTTTGCCGAAGCTGAGGGACGCCGCCCAAGGATGCTGGTCGTCAAGATGGGTCAAGACGGGCATGACCGTGGTGCAAAGGTGATCGCGACAGCCTTTGCGGATATCGGCTTTGACGTGGATGTCGGCCCACTTTTCCAGACCCCCGCCGAGGCTGCGCAGGACGCTGTCGACAACGACGTGCATGTGGTGGGCATTAGTTCTCAGGCGGCGGGTCACAAGACACTCGCGCCTCAGCTTGTTGCGGCACTGAAAGAGGCAGGGGCCGAGGACATCATCGTGATCTGCGGCGGCGTCATTCCGCAACAGGACTACCAGTTCCTTTACGATGCCGGTGTCAAGGCGATCTTCGGGCCGGGCACAAACATCCCGAATGCGGCACAGGACATTTTGCACCTTATCCGCAAGGCGCGTGCTGAGGCCGCTTGACCGCGACCTTCGTTGGTGGTGGACCGGCGGCGGTTGGTCAAATAGACCTGTTCCCATCAGCAGAAGAGGTCGATAGCTGCGACTTGGCCTAGATCAAGCTTGCCAACGTGCGGTCTTTGTCGACCGCCGGGAAAGGAGCCAATCAATAACGTTAAAGAGTACGGGCCCCGATTTGACCAAGGACGTTTTTCAGGTGCACTGCGTTTCGGCCATGGGGCGCCGGATCAGCAACACTAAGATCAAACGTGCCAAGCTGCCTGCATTCTTTGAGACCTTGGGCACGTGAATTGATTGCGCTTGGGCACGATGTGCGCCTGAAGCCAGCGGTCTATGTCAAACCATACGTGAAGCGGAAAAGACGGATGCGGTCGATGCGGAAGCGATTTGTGCAGCCTTCACCCGCCCCGGCATGCGGTTTGTGGCGAACAAGACTTCTTGGATCATCTGGGTGATTTTGATCCGCAACTGCTTGGATCCGAGCGGGTATAACGCATAAAGAGGAACACCAGAGACGCAATGTCCTTTAGATGATGTAGTAACGTCATCCCGCGAGCCCGGATACTTCGTTGAATATCAGGGATGGAGCATCGTCCACTAAGCGGTTTGAGACTGGGCCAGTGGAACCTATTGGGGTTAGTGCCCGCCTGCGTCGCGCAAGCAGGCCGTGTTTGGGCGCCCCGGTTTTTGCAAGACGGTTTTTAGCTTCTATGGACGAGCGGTTAGGTACTTTCGTGTGTTCCGCGTTATTTGCGGCCTGGACATACCGCGGGTCAGTATGGATATACGACGGATCGGATCCAATTCGGACACACGCGCTCTGAGGCGTACGGCCTGGTTCCTGGTTTTGCCAATACTGTCTCTATGACCGTTTGTCCTTACTTCAACTCCGATCTTCTCGTATGACCGGCCCTGGCAGGTTAGGCCAGCGCCGGATCTTGATACCTCCCACCATTCGCCATCAACACCGATGCAATCCGGGCCATTCACTTCCCGGCAACATGTAGGAGAGGGATGTGAGCCAACGCCACTGTAACCAGTTTTCTCGGCTTGCGGGCCAACATCTGTGCAAGCCACTTTGTTTGCTCCGCACCCCGACGAAGAGCTACCCGAACAACGCAGGCCATCCCGATCACAAGCAGTCGGCGCAGATCACGCTGGCCGATCTTAGGTACGCACGATACATTCCTTCCCACCAGATGAGAATTGCTTCGGCGTGAAGTCTGCCCAGGCTGCAAAGCCGCATCTCTTGCTCAACATGGAAGGCTCAGGCGGCAAAGCGGAGCGTGCAATCGCTGTGATCGGCCCGACGCCAGGTGTTATCATCAATCGTTTTGCAACGTCGTCTTTCTGCGCCTCGCGTCGAATTTCGGCTTTCAGAGCCGTAACCTCTCCTGTGGATGCGGCGATGTGATCCGGAAGCAGGCGGGCATGGTCGACCGCGGCTTCGGGGCGGCACCGCTCCGGATCATCAATGGTTGCCTGAAGACGGCTGAGAGAAACCCTGCGAGATGGAGCAACCACACTATACTTGGCCAGATGCCTCTCAAAACACTGTTCGTTTGGGGCGGCTGCCAAATGAACAGGTCCCTGGTTCGAAGCGTCATGCCGGATGCCTGTTTCCTGGCACTCTTCACGTTAACGAAGCGCATGGTTGGACATGATGCGGTTTCCGCAATCGCAGGGGCGTCGTTCGCATCGTTCTTCTGACGTTTGGCATAAGGCTTCACGCAGACAGGCGAGATCAACCTGACGGTGTGGCCAAGCTTGCCGATCTCGCGACCCCTTTGTTGGGGGCTGGCACAGGTCTTTGGCGCGCGGGTTTGGCTGAGGAACTCGGAAAGCGACGTGAGCAATTTTACATGCCGCACTTTTCTGCTGAAGACGGGCTTGCCGCCCGCGATGGCGCCGTGAACCTGAAAGACGCGCTTGGTCATGTCTTAGCCGCTTAAGACTGTGCCACTATTTTGGTGTCACATGAGGGATAGCAG
>CALCOY010000021.1 GCA_937897325.1 uncultured Shimia sp. | reverse complement strand
CCCAGATGGAGCGGACGCAGCGCGAATATTACCTCAACGAACAGATGAAGGCGATCCAGCAAGAGCTGGGCGATGGCGAAGACGGCAAGAACGAAATCGCTGAACTGGAAGAACGGATCGCGAAAACGAAACTGTCGAAAGAGGCCAAGGAAAAGGCCGAGGGCGAGATTAAAAAGCTCAAGAACATGAGCCCTATGAGCGCAGAAGCCACAGTTGTGCGCAATTACCTCGACTGGATGCTGTCGATCCCTTGGGGCGTGAAGTCCCGCGTGAAAAAGGATCTGGGGCGCGCGCAGAAGATCCTTGATGACGACCATTACGGCTTGGAAAAGGTAAAAGAGCGGATTGTCGAATATCTCGCCGTGCAGCAGCGGTCGAAAAAACTGAAAGGCCCGATCCTGTGTCTGGTCGGTCCTCCCGGTGTGGGCAAGACATCGCTGGGCAAGTCTGTCGCGAAAGCGACAGGGCGCGAATTCATTCGTATTTCGCTGGGTGGCGTGCGCGACGAGTCTGAGATCCGTGGCCATCGACGGACGTATATCGGCTCCATGCCAGGCAAGATCATTCAGGCGCTGAAAAAGGCAAAAACCACGAACCCGCTGATCTTGCTCGATGAGATTGACAAGATGGGTCAGGATTTTCGGGGCGACCCGGCGTCGGCCATGCTCGAAGTGCTCGATCCTGAACAGAACGGCACCTTCGTAGACCACTATCTTGAGGTCGAATACGATCTGTCCAACGTGATGTTTCTGACGACCTCGAACAGCTACAACATGCCGGGGCCTTTGCTGGACCGGATGGAGATCATACCGCTGGCTGGCTACACCGAGGATGAAAAGCGCGAGATCGCCAAACAGCATTTGATCGCCAAACAGGTCAAAAACCATGGCCTCAAGTCGAAGGAGTTCGAACTGACCGATGAAGCGCTGACGTCGATCATTCGCCACTACACCCGCGAGGCAGGCGTGCGTAACCTCGAGCGTGAGATTGCGAAGACGGCGCGGAAATCGCTCACCAAGATCATAAAGAAAGAGGCGGATGAGGTCACAGTGACCCCGGACAATCTTGACGACTTCCTGGGTGTGCCGAAATTCCGCTATGGTCTGGCTGAGAAGGAAGATCAGATCGGCGTTGTGACAGGCTTGGCTTACACCTCTGTCGGGGGAGAATTGCTGAGCATCGAGGCGCTTCGCTTGCCCGGCAAGGGCCGGATGAAGACGACCGGCAAGCTCGGCGATGTGATGAAGGAGTCGATTGATGCAGCGTCAAGCTACGTTCGGTCAATCTCGCCTCAGCTCGGGATAAAGCCGACGAAATTCGACAAGCTTGACATTCACGTTCACGTGCCGGATGGGGCGACGCCGAAAGACGGTCCGTCGGCTGGTCTCGCAATGGTCACGGCGATCGTTTCCGTGCTGACGCAGATTCCCGTTCGCAAGGACATCGCTATGACGGGCGAGGTTACGTTGCGGGGCAATGCAAGCGCGATCGGCGGATTGAAGGAAAAGCTTCTCGCGGCTTTGCGGGGTGGCATAACAACCGTATTGATCCCTGAAGAGAACGAAAAGGATCTGCCCGAAATCCCAGACAACGTTAAAAAAGGTCTGCACATCATTCCGGTGAAACACGTATCCGAAGTTCTGGAGCATGCGCTTGTTGGCAAACCTGACGCAATCGAATGGGATGAAGCAGCCGAAGAGGCCGCGATTGCAGCGGCGGCGCAATCTTCCGGCGATGGTGCTGGCGTCAGCGCAGCGCATTGATGCCGCTTGGTTGAAAATTCAAAAGGCGCCTCTTGCGACGGGCGCCTTTTTTCGTATTGGCCCTTTTGGCGGCGGCGCTGAAATACGAATGTGCCAGTACCTGTCAATACCTGCTCAGCGCCCAAAGGAAGTGGAACAGGGAACGACTGGTTTACTTTATTTCTCGACAGGTCCGATTTGGGCTCTGCGGGTCAAATCGCTCCAAATGCCGCTGCCAAAAACACTGATTGCGTTATGGCGCTCGCCTGAACAGTTCGTCTCACTGCGGGAGGAATTGCGACCAATAGCCAACGAGGCCACCATTCGGGAAAGTCTGATCTGCTTCGGAGCACTCAGTCCAGGCAAAGGCGTTGGTGTCGCCGATCCACTTACCACCCAGCCATCCTCAGGCGCCGCGTTCCACGTTGGAGCTAAAGCCTTTCCGGAGGCGCCGGTGATCGTCACCAGATGGCCTCAGGTCCCGGCATGGGTTTCTGCGCTCACATCGTCGGCGGCAGGTTCAAAGCTCAGCCCCTTTAGGGCGAAGCTCCTGGCAAGGTCAGTTGGCCACTAGCTGCATCGGAAGGTGGACGACGCGGCATTGCCGAAAGGCAAGGCTGCAAGCGTTATGAGATGGCGTTCTATCTGATGCATTCGCCTTATTGTACCGCCGGCTCAAGCGGTCTCGAAAGCCGTCAAAATCAGATCTGAGCGCTAGCTGTCCTGGTCGTTTCAAGTCCGTCGCTCTGACGTGGTTGCCGGGCAAGAAGAAAGGGTTGTCCGAGAAGAGCGTGCTTTAGATGCGTCCAGATATATTAACGAAAAGAGGCGCCCTTCTCTGGGATCTTGCGAAGGTCAGTTTCGTAGCGCACTCAGCGGATTAGCGCGATCGTCGGTCCAGACGCGGCCCGGCATCGGATTGAGAGGTTTCCAGTCCGTCCCGAGCGACATTGCCTCAAAAACCTCCGATGAACGTGTCAGGGCCAGCACTTCGGATCCCGTACCGCCGTCGGTTTCGATCTTGGTCTGGGGCTGTCGTTGCTGGAAGATCGCCAGGTCGGCATCCTGAGCCAGTTGAGAAATCGGTTTGCGAAGGTCGTAGTACCGGTTGGAGATGTGCATCACCAGAACGCCATCCTCAGCCAAACGGTCGAGATAGATCTGCATCGCCTCGCGCGTTAGCAGGTGAATGGGGACTGCGTCCGAGCTGTAGGCGTCGATCACGAGCACGTCGAATGTGAGGTCCTGACGTTCCAGAACCAGCCGCGCATCTCCCAGATAGATGGGCGCTTCAGGCGTGCAAGAGGAAAGGAAACTGAACAGGTTCGGATCCTGTGCAATCTCGATGACCTTCTGGTCGATCTCGTAAAAATGCCAATCCTGACCAGGCTGCGCATAACAGGCCAGTGATCCGACGCCGAGACCGACAATGCCAATGGCCGCATCGTTCGGCAGTGCAGCCGCTGTGACGACCTGCGCCATAGGGGATGTGGGGTGGTAATAGCTCAGCGGTGTCGGTTTGCCATCCGTTTCCGCGATACGCTGCATGCCATGCAATGTGGTGCCGTGGTTGTAGAGCCGCAATCCGTCCGCCTCGCGCACGATGTGGTGCCCGAAAAAGCTGCGATCCTGCAGAACGATATTGTTGGAATGCTTGACCACCAGACCGGCCCCCACAGAGGCCAGGACAACCGACAAAGGCAACCAGGTATTGATCGGGCGCAGCACAATTGCGGCACAAACGAGCAGACCAAAGCTGATCAGATTGGCGGTTTTGGGGGGGAGACCTGTGGCAAGAAGGCCGACCATGACGCAGATGGCGACAAATCCCAAGACGACACCGCGCGTGACGGCACGGCGATGACCGGCTGCATCTGTGCCGATGGTCAGAAGGACAGCTGCGGCCAAGGCGGTCAATGGCGCCTCAAGCAGGCTGTTGAAGAAAACGGGTGCGACGATCGAGTTGAAAAGGCCGCCAATTGCGCCACCGATCGACATGATCAGGTAAAACACGGTCAACCCGTCCACGTTGGGGCGGCTCAGATAAAGCATTCTGTGGGCTTTCAAAGCGACCGCAAAAAGCGCGAGGCACAGAATGATGGCCTGTGGAAGTTTCAGAATTCCCCCATGGCCCAGAGTAAGCGTGGCTGCCAGACAGAACAGACTGACCACAAACAGGATGTCGATAACACGATCGCTCAGCTTTGGCGTGTTTGTGAAGGTCAGCACGAAGCTGAAGATGTACAGCGACAGCGGAACCACCCAAACCAGTGGTAGTGAACCGACGTCAGTGCTGATCTTGGTAGTTACAACCAGCATCAGCGAAGACGGCACAAACGCGATGAAAAGCCAGCGCAGGATTGATTTTGCACCGACGGCCGGGCGCACGTCATCTTCTGTTTCATCAGTCTTGCGGTCCTGGGCGGCGCTCTGCTTGAGCGTGAGCATGACCAGCATCAGCAGACCACCCAAGAGGATAAAGCCAGCGGCCCAGCCATAGCCTGTTACTCTGGCCCCAAAAAGCGGCTCTGCCACCAGCGGGAAGGCCAGAAGGGCCACAAGCGAACCGATATTGCTGGCGGCATACAGGAAATAGGGATCATCCGCCGAGGGTCCCCCGCTTTTGGCGTACCAAGATTGTATCAGCGGGGCGTTGGCAGACAGCATTGCAAAAGGGGCGCCTACACCGACGGCGAAGATGGCGAGCGTTTGCAGCGGCAGGGCCACACCCTCATCAAATTGCCAATCCGCAGGCACTGAAAGCGGTAGGAAGGTCAAAGCAACGGCCCAAACGGCAAGGTGAGTAAGCAATTGTGCCCGCAACGGCACGTACCGGCTCAGCAAATGCGCATATAGATATCCGCCGATCAGAACTGTTTGAAAGAACAGCATCGCCGTGGTCCAGACCGCCGGCGCACCCCCCAGAAGCGGTAGCACCAGCTTGGCGAAGAGCGGTTGCACGAAAAACAGAAGCGAGGCGCTTAGAAAGATGGTGGCCGTAAACAGGATCGGCACGATCTTTTCGGAGAGGCGCGTGCTCCCAACTATCGTTTGATCCGCCATGACGCTTTGCCCCTAGATAGACTTCAATTCAAGCGAGATGTCTCAGCCCAAAGCGGCTGAATTGAGGCACGATTGGGTCAATGCCGCGCAGATCTTGGAAATGTATCCCAAAGCTGAACAAAGGAATAATCCTCCTGCTTCGTTCACCCCCCTCCGATTTGGCCCATAATGCCAAGGTCGACGGCGCCGTCTCCGCGTTCTTGAAGTTCGTCATCCATGCTTTAAGACGCGCTGCCGCCGGTTTGGACCTCCTGACCTTTGATCCGCGACCTGAGCCCACGGCGTTCTTTGTCGCTGATCCTGGTCAACAGGCGTTTCCACAATTGCCAAAGACGCGCTCGATTCAATCCGAACGACCCTGATCCAGCCTTGATCCCAAAACACGTCAAAGAGCTCCCTGGATTGTTCCGACCCCTTTCTCCGGAATACCAAGGCGAATGTGCTCGGCCCGTTTGGTTGGCGTCATCTCACGCTGATAGCCGTGTGAAGCTGGTGTGAAACGGGTAGGAATGTGTGCCCAAACAGGTGCGTTGAGGTATGCCCTCGCGAACATTTCATACTGCTTCGTTAAGACCAACCGGTGCTTTCCAAGATTGTTTCGTATCTCTCTGGCGAGCGCGTTGACAGGTCAGCAATTGGCCCTTGATTTCGGTACATCGCTTTCGACACTGACCTAACGGGTTATGGCGTGTCGCGAACCGGCGTCGTTTCCGCGCTGTCCTGGATTTTGCCCTTCTTGCTCAGTCAGAGCGGCTTTCTGTGTCGGTTTCAATATCCCTTCATCCTGCGGATCTTACAGCGGTGTTGAGATCACACGGAGCCATTTGATTGGCACTCAGGAGGCCTCAATTGCCCAAAATTCGAGTTGCGGAATGCTCAGTTTGACACTAGATCCACGCGGGCGGGTGATTAGCTCAGTGGTAGAGCGCTTCGTTCACATCGAAGATGTCAGGAGTTCGAATCTCTTATCACCCACCATGATTCTTCCGTTCTGCCAAAGAAAAAGGGCCGTCCGAAGACGACCCATGTAACTGAAGTTGAGGTAAGTCTTAGCCGTTTACGCTGTCTTTCAGCGCCTTGGCGATTGTCATTTTTACGACCTTATCCGCCTCTTTCTTGAACTGTTCGCCGGTGGCCGGATTGCGCACCATGCGTTCAGGGCGCTCGCGGCAATAGATCTTGCCTACGCCAGGCAACGTGACGGCACCGCCGCTGGACACTTCTTTCGTGATCAATCCGCAGATCGCGTCCAGCGCACCGCCTGCGGTTTTCTTGTCAGTTCCCATTTCTTCGGCCAGCGCGGCGACGAGTTGGGTTTTTGTCATTGGTTTTGCCATTTTCTGGTCTCCTTCGTCTGCCCGAGTTCTTGGGCCTCTGTCCGCACTTGTAACGGAATGTTGTATAGCAACACAACGATTAGTGGGAGCGCACAAGAAAAAAACAGCCAATTTCAAGCTGTTTTCGTCGTTTTTTGCGAAATTACAGAAATGC
Organism: uncultured Shimia sp.; assembly: GCA_937897325.1. Lineage (GTDB taxonomy): Bacteria > Pseudomonadota > Alphaproteobacteria > Rhodobacterales > Rhodobacteraceae > CALCOY01. The sequence continues at coordinate 144,612 of CALCOY010000021.1, read as the reverse complement.
CGTCTCGTCAAACGATCGCAGTTTCCTGCTGTGGATGCGTTCCAGCGGCATTTCACGCAGGCGTTCCATCGCACCGATACCGATCATCAGGTGCCGTGCGACTTGCGTTTTGTAGAAGTCGGACGCCATGCCGGGCAGCTTCAACTCTCCATGCAGCGGTTTGTCGGAGACGCAGAGAAGCGTCCCGTAAGGCACTCGGAAACGGTAACCGTTCGCGGCGATCGTGGCACTTTCCATGTCAAGTGCGATGGCCCGCGATTGGGACAGGCGCTGCACGGGGCCGGACTGATCGCGCAATTCCCAATTGCGGTTGTCAATCGTAGCGACAGTTCCGGTGCGCATGATGCGCTTCAACTCATAGCCTTCCAGCTTGGTGACCTGTGCAACGGCCCCTTCCAGGGCGATCTGGATCTCGGCCAGTGCTGGGATCGGCACCCAGACAGGCAGATCGTCATCCAGCACGTGATCTTCGCGCAGATAGGCATGGGCCAGAACAAAGTCACCCAGGGCCTGCGTGTTGCGCAGACCTGCGCAATGCCCGACCATCAGCCAGGCATGGGGGCGCAGCACTGCGATGTGATCGGTCGCCGTTTTCGCATTCGACGGGCCGACGCCGATATTCACCAGAGTGATGCCAGACCCGTCCGCCCGTTTCAGGTGATAGGTTGGCATCTGGGACGTCTTGGCCATCTCTGCAAAAGCCTGATCGCCGGACGTGATCTCGGCATTGCCCGGCGCGACAAATGCGGTGTAGCCGCTTTGCGGATCATCCAGCATCTGCCGGGCATAGGCTTCGAACTCAGCGACGTAGAACTGATAGTTCGTAAACAGCACGTAGTTCTGGAAATGCGAAGGGTCAGTTGCCGTGTAGTGCGACAGCCGCGCCAGTGAATAATCCACCCGCTGCGCTGTAAAGGGGGCGAGGGACCCAGAGCCATCGACCTGCTCAGCCGTGCCATTAACGATGTCGTCGTTGGTCGTAGACAGATCCGGCACGTCGAAGACATCGCGCAGGGTGAACTCAGCTGCGCCCTCTTGCGGCACTGTGATCGTATCGTCATTGGCCACTGCGAAATGAACCGGGATCGGCGTGTCAGAGGGGCCGATATGAACCGGTTGATCGTGGTTCGCAATCAAGAGGCCGATCTGCTGGCGCAGGTAACTGGCAAAAAGATCCGGCCGCGTTATCGTCGCGATGTATGTGCCCGGGGCGGACACATGCCCAAAGCTAAGCCGCGTGTCTACCTGCGCATAGGTTGAGGTCACAAAACGCACCTCGGGGTAGAAAGCCCGGATCCGTTGGTTCGGGGCGCCCTCGGCCATCGCTTTGGAAAATTCCGAACAGAGGAACTGTGTTGCTGCCTCGTAAAGTGCGATCAGATAGGCGACGGCTTCATCCGCATCGGTAAAGCTACGGCGCGCTTGTGTTTCGGGCGTGTGGATCTTCATGAGGGTGCCTCGATCAGAGGAATGAATTCAAAGCGGCGCACGTCGACCAGACCAAGGTCTGAGATGCGCAATTCCGGGATCACAACCAGCGCCAGAAGCGAATGTTGCATATACGCGTTGTTGAGCGTGCAGCCGCAATCGATCATGGCCTGCACCATCCGGTTCGCTTTTTCCGCGACCTCTGCTGCAGGCCTGTCGGACATCAATCCTGCGATAGGCAATTCAACTAGGGCCAACTCTTCCCCGTCGCAAAAAATTGTGATGCCCCCGCCCACCTCTGCCAAACGGTTGGTCGCAAGAGCCATCTGCGCCCGGTCGGTGCCCACGACGATCATGTGATGGCTATCATGCGCCACGGTCGACGCCATCGCCATGCGCCCCTTGTAGCCAAAGCCTGACACGAGCGCATTTGTCACCCCGCCAGTGGCGCGATGCCGCTCGACCAGAGCGATCTGGCAAACCGCGCCATCTGGCTCGACCAAACCGTCGACGACAGGCAAATCGGCCTTCAGCGCTTTGGTCGGGGCCTGGTTTTCAACGACGCCAATCACATTGGCCCTCACGCTATTGGCCCCGTCTGGTGCGGCGATCTCGAAATCGGTCTCTGTCAACGCCCGGCCTAAGCGCACGGTTTGACGAGCCGTGTCTGGCCAGTCCAGATGGGGGCAGTCCACCTTCAAAACGCCATCCACGGCGACCGTTCGCCCCCGTGCGATCACATGTTCAATCGGTAGGGCCTTGAGATCAGAGGTCAGGATGACATCCGCACGCCGCCCGGGGGTGAGCGAGCCGATTTCGCGTTCCAACCCGAAATGCGTTGCGGTGTTCAGCGTCGCCATTTGCAGGGCGACCAGCGGATCACACCCGCAGTCGATGGCATGGCGCACCACACGGTTCATGTGGCCGTCATTGACCAGAGTGCCCGAGTGACAATCATCGGTACACAGAACCATATTCCGCGGATCGAGCCCTTTTTCGGTAATGGCCGTGATCTGCGTCTGGACATCGTACCAAGCGGATCCAAGCCGGATCATTGCCCGCATGCCCTGCCGCATCCGGGCGACGGCGTCCGCTTCGCAAGTGCCTTCGTGATCATCCGCTGGGCCACCTGCCACGTAAGCCGCGAAACCACGGCCCAGATCGGGAGAGGCATAATGTCCGCCCACTGTCTTACCCGCCGCTTGCGTTGCAGCAATCTCTGCGAGCATCGTGGGGTCGCCCGCCGCGACGCCTGGGAAGTTCATCATTTCGCCCAGCCCGATGATGCCGGGCCAATCCATCGCCTGCGCCACATCCTCTGCTGTGATCTCGAACCCGGTTGTCTCCAGCCCCGGCGCCGATGGCGCGCAGGAGGGCATCTGCGTCCAGATGTTCAGCGGCTGCATCATCGCCTCGTCATGCATTAGGCGCACACCTTGAAGGCCCAGCACATTGGCGATCTCGTGCGGGTCGGTGAACATGCTTGTTGTACCATGCGGGATCACAGCCGCCGCGAACTCGGCCGACGTTAGCATGCCCGACTCAACATGCATGTGCCCGTCGCATAAACCGGGGATCATGTAACGTCCTTCAGCCTCGATCACTTCGGTTTCAGGGCCGATCTGAACAGAAGCATCTGGGATCACACAGGCAATGCGCCCCTTCTCAATGGCGATGTCATGTCCGGGCAGCGCCTCGCGCGTGTGAACATTCACCCAGATACCGCCCCTGATCACGCAATCGGCGGGCTTGCGACCAGCGGCCACTTCAACCAGATCGGCCGCCACATCCTGCCATGTCGGGAAAGTGCATTGTTCCATGGCCCGAATATTCAAAGTTTGCCGCCTTGCGCAAGACCCGTCGGCACAGCATTCCCAATTTGAGATAGCGCCAGCGGATGACAACGCTTGAATTGGCGCTGCGAAAGCGCCAACGTGATTACGTCGAAGGGGAGGATGAGATGAGCGTCGCCGAGATACGCCCCAACATGGACAATTGGCAGGAACGTGTCGATCTGGCCGCGGCATTCCGCTGGACCGTGCGGCTGAACATGCATGAAGCGGTCGCCAATCACTTTTCGCTGGCGATCAACGATGACGGCACACAATTCCTGATGAACCCGAACCAGATGCACTTTTCACGCATCCGGGCCAGCGATCTGATTGTCGTGGACGCCAACGATCCGGCCAGCATGGAGGGTCCTGACGCCCCCGATCCGACAGCCTGGGGTCTGCATGGAGGCTTGCACAAGCATTGCCCGCACGCCCGCTGCGCGATGCATGTGCATTCGCCTTATGCAACGGCCCTGGCGACCCTCGCGGACAGCCGTCTGCCGCCAGTCGATCAGAATGCTTGTGCGTTTTTCAATCGTCATGTGATTGACGAAAATTATGGCGGGCTGGCCTTTGAGGATGAAGGCGCCCGCTGCGCAAAGCTGTTTGATGATCCGAAGCAAAAAGTCATGATCATGGGCAACCACGGGATCATGGTCATCGGGGAAACGGTCGCTGACACATTCAACAGGCTCTACTATTTCGAACGGGCCTGTATGACCTACATACTCGCCCTGCAAACAGGTCGCCCCTTGCGGGTGCTGTCGGATGAGATCGCTGAAAAGACGGCGCAAGAACTGGAAAGCTATCCCGAACAGGACGCGCGCCACATGACCGAACTGAAGGCGATCCTTGATGAAGAGGGCAGCACCTATGCAAGCTGACGGCGGGCAAAGCTTCGTCGAGGATCTCAGCCGCTGGACCAGCACGCGGCGGCTTGCCTGGAGCTAGGAAGGACTTGTCATCCCTTCCTTTTGCGCAGTTCGAGGCAACTTCAAATGACGGCATTCGGTCTGACCGAAGAACAACAGATGATCGCGGAGACGGTCCGCAGTTTTGTTGAAAACGAGATCTATCCCCATGAAGACCTGGTGGAACAGACGGGCGAAGTGCCCATCGAGATTGCGCAGGAGATCAAGCAAAAGACGCTCGATCTGGGGTTTTATGCCTGTAACTTCCCTCAATGCGTAGGCTGCGCCGGGCTAAACCATATCGAATTTGCCGTTGTCGAACGCGAGCTTGGGCGCGGCTCCATGGCGCTGAACCATTTCTTTGGTCGGCCCCAGAACATTCTGATGGCGTGCGAAGGCGAACAGGTGGAGCGTTATCTGATGCCCGCCGTGCGGGGCGAGAAGATGGATGCACTCGCCATGACGGAACCCGGTGCGGGATCGGATGTCCGCGGCATGAATTGTGCTGCCGTGCGCGATGGTGGGGATTGGGTGCTGAACGGCACCAAGCATTTCATCAGCGGCGCGGATCACGCCGACTTCCTGATCGTTTTCGTGGCAACAGGTGAAGATCAGACCCCTCGCGGCCCCAAAAAGCGGATCACCTGCTTTCTCGTTGACCGGGGGCATCCCGGCTTCACCATCCGCGATGGCTACAAGTCGGTCAGTCATCGTGGGTACAAGAACATGATCCTCGAATTCGATGATTGCCGTCTGCCTGACGCGCAGGTTCTAGGCTTCGTTGATGGTGGCTTTGAGGTCATGAACACCTGGCTCTATGCCACACGGATCACGGTGGCGGCGATGAGCGTTGGGCGCGCGCGGCGCGTCTTTGATTATGCGCTCGACTATGCGGCAACGCGTGAACAATTCGGCCAGAAGATTGGAAAATTCCAGGGTGTCAGCTTTCAGATCGCCGACATGATCACCGAAATCGACGCGGCGGATTTGCTGACTTTGGCAAGCGCGGACCGGCTTGACAGGAACCTGCCTGCAAACCGAGAGATCGCCTCGGCCAAGCTTTATGCCTCTGAGATGCTGGCGCGGGTGACAGATGCAGCGATCCAGATCCATGGAGGGATGGGACTGATGAACGACTATCCGTTGGAGCGGTTCTGGCGGGACGCGAGGGTTGAGCGGATCTGGGACGGCACATCGGAGATACAGCGCCACATCATCAGCCGTGATCTTTTGCGGGCTTTGGGCGCATGATCCGGTTTCGAATGGGCTGCGCCCATCCGACAGATGCGAGGGGCCAGCCCCTCGCGCTCCCCGGGATATTTTTGACCCAGAGAAACATGGAGCCTTTTAACCATCTGTTTTGTCGTTACGCGCTAGCAGTTTCAGGCGGTACAGGCGGGGACGCCGATGACCGCACCCGGAGAAACCCCCTGTCACAACTGGGCAGGGGGTGGATCTTGGTGCGGTATCCCATGTTCTCTGGGTCAAAAGTATCCTGGCGGCAGGCCAGAAAACGCTTTTGGCGGGTTCGTTCGTGACGCACGGCCTGGATCGTTTGCTGTGCCCACGCCACATTGCGGTGGTCGGCGGTGGGGACTGGGGGCGAGCGGTGATCGCTCAGACAAGGGCTTTGGGTTTTGGTGGGGCGGTCTGGCTGGTCCATCCTTCCGTTGAATCGACCCCAACGCTTGCGGTTTTTCGCAAAGTCGCGGATCTGCCAGAACCACCCGACGCGGTTTTTGTAGGTGTGAACCGAAAGTCCAGTATTGGTATCATTGCAGATCTGGCTGATATCGGCGCGGGCGGGGCGGTCTGCTTTGCTTCCGGCTTTGCCGAGGCGGTCGCCGAAGATGGTGGAGCTGCTGATCTGCAGGCGGAGCTAATCGCGGCGGCTGGTGAAATGCCGTTCCTCGGGCCGAATTGCTACGGTTTTGTCAATGCGCTGGATCGGGCCTGTATCTGGCCGGACCAGCACGGCATGGGTCCGGTTGAGAGAGGTGTCGCGGTCCTGACGCAAAGCTCAAACATCGCGATCAATCTGACCATGCAGCGCCGGGCCTTGCCAATCGCAATGATGTTGACCTGCGGGAACATGGCGCAGATCCGTCAAGCCACCATTGCTGCGGAGTTACTTGACGATCCGCGTATCACGGCCCTGGGGTTGCATGTCGAAGGGTTTGCCGATGTCTTCGAATGGCACGACCTGGCCCAGAAAGCAGCGGAATTGCGCAAGCCGGTCGTCATGCTCAAGGTCGGGCGGTCCAAAGTCGCACAGAACGCGACACTTTCGCATACGGCCTCGCTGGCAGGCAGTGATGCGGGGGCTGCAACGCTGATCCGACGCCTTGGATTTGGACAGACTCACGACCTTGCGACTTTTCTTGAGACATTGAAGCTCTTCCATGTCTGTGGCCCTTTGGGCGCACCCACGCTCTCGGGTATCGCCTGTTCGGGTGGTGAGGCCAGCCTTCTGGCCGATGCAGTGGAGCCGACGCGCCTGTCTTTGCCAACATTGCAACCCGGACAGCAAACCGCTCTTCGCGCCGCGTTGGGTCCAATGGTCGCCCTGTCGAATCCGCTGGACTATCACACTTATATCTGGCGCGACGTTCAGGCGATGACGCAAGCCTGGACGCCTATGGCCGCAGATCACATTGGCCTCTGCATGAGCATCGTGGATTATCCCAACACCGATGCAACAGCCTGGTCTTGCGCAACCGAGGCCGCCTTGGCGGTCCGCAGACAAACCGGCCGCCCCATAGCGCTTGTGTCCTCATTGCCGGAACTTCTACCCGAAGATGTTGCAACGCTGCTCATGAAGGGGGGTGTGGCGCCGATGCAGGGACTGACGGAAGCGGTGAACGCAGCCGAAATCGCGGCGCATCTGCAAGATCCCGATCCTGAGCCTCCCTGGTCGGCAGGCCCCGATCGCGCGTCAAGTCTGTGTGGAGAGGCGGATGCGAAGGCGCTTCTTTCGACATATGGAGTGATCGTGCCAACGGCGCAGCGTACCAATCGAACCGCCCCTGATCCGGACAGCCTGATCCCGCCCTTCGCCCTGAAAGCGGAAGGTCTTGCGCATAAGTCGGAAGCTGGCGGCGTGATCTTGAATGTGACCAAAGCAGGTTTGACTGCGGCCGCTGCGGAGCTTCCCGGCGATACGATCCTGATCGAAGAGATGGTGACCGATCCGGTGGCCGAACTCCTTATTGGGGTGACCCGCGACCCGGCCCACGGCTTTCTTCTGACGCTTGGCGCGGGTGGTGTCCTGACCGAGCTTTTGGAGGATAAATGTCACCTGATTTTGCCTGCTTCTGAGAAATCGATCCGAGATGCGCTTCTTTCACTGAAATCCGCGAAGATCCTGAAGGGTTATCGCGGCAAGCCGTCCGCAAGTATCGATGCGGTCGTGCAGGCCATCCAGTCGGTTCAGGCCTTTGTCGGCGACCATCTGCACCGCTTGGAAGAGCTTGAGATCAACCCGTTGATCGCCACCCCAACACGCGCCGTGGCTGCCGATGCCCTTTTGCGCCTTAGCCCATAAAGGACCTGAACATGGACCCGATAAAGACCCGTCGCGATGGGGCAATCCTCGAAGTCACGCTCGACCGACCCAAAGCCAACGCGATTGACCTGCAAACGTCTCGGGTCATGGGCGATGTCTTTGCTGATTTCCGCGATGACCCAGATCTGCGGGTCGCTATACTAACCGGGGCGGGCGAAAAGTTTTTTTGTCCCGGCTGGGATCTCAAGGCTGCAGCGGAGGGCGACGCGGTCGATGGCGACTACGGTGTCGGTGGATTTGGTGGCCTTCAGGAATTGCGCGACATGAACAAGCCGGTGATTGTCGCGGTGAACGGGATCGCCTGCGGGGGGGGTCTGGAACTGGCGCTTTCCGGCGACGTGATCCTTGCCGCAGATCATGCAACCTTTGCCTTGCCCGAAATCCGGTCGGGCACAGTAGCGGATGCGGCCAGCGTCAAGCTGCCCAAGCGCATCCCATACCACATCGCGATGGAACTTCTGCTGACAGGCCGCTGGTTTGAAGCACAAGAAGCGCATCGCTGGGGCCTCGTTAACGAGATTGTCGCGCCTGGCGTCCTGATGAATCGTGCCTGGGAAGTAGCACGTCTATTGGCCTCTGGCCCACCGCTTGTCTACGCGGCGATCAAGGAGATTGTCCGCGATGCGGAGGATTCCAAGTTTCAGGATGCCCTGAACCGCATTACCAGTCGCAAGCTTCGCACGGTTGATATTCTTTATGCCTCCGAAGACCAGATGGAGGGCGCCAAGGCCTTTACAGAAAAGCGTGATCCGGTCTGGAAAGGCCGCTGAATTCAAACTCTTCGGCAAAGCCACGCTCTTTGTTTGGCGGGTCTTGTCACGTTGACCAGCAAGGGCCACTTTTGAGCCATGTCAAGCACGCTTCTTTCCCTTGGTCACGGCTATTCCGCTCAAGCTCTCGCCCGGCGCCTGAATGGTGACTGGCGCATCATCGGAACCACGCGAAGTCCGGCAAAACTGGCTGGTCTGGAGGCGATGGGGGCGGAACCGCTGCTTTTTCCATCTGCTGACATTGCCAATGCCATCGGTGAGGCCACCCATATCCTGGTTTCGGTCGGGCCGGATGCCGATGGCGATCCGGTCCTGCGTGCATATCGAGATGCCATTTTCGCACGCGCCAATGATCTGGAATGGGTCGCCTATCTTTCAACAACGGGCGTGTATGGCGACCACAACGGTGCGTGGATTGACGAGGACACGGCTTTGACGCCTGGCACCCAGCGGGGCATCTGGCGCAAAGGGGCAGAGGCGGCCTGGGCTGGTATCCCGGATCTGCCACTGCATATCTTTCGGCTCGCCGGGATTTACGGACCGGGCCGGGGGCCTTTTTCGAAAGTCCGCAAAGGCACAGCCCGTAGGATCATCAAGCCTGGTCAGGTCTTTTCGCGCATCCATGTCGACGACATTGCGCAGGCGCTTGCCGCCTCTATCGAGCAACCCAATCCGGGCCGCGCCTACAACCTTTGCGACGATGAACCGGCTCCGCCCGAGGATGTGATCGCTTATGCGGCAGAGCTTTTGGGAAAGCCCGTTCCGCCTGCTGTGCCCTTCGATGCGGCAGATATGAGCCCTATGGCCCGCAGCTTTTACGCCGAAAGCAAGCGTGTCATGAACCAGCGCATCAAGTCAGAGCTTGGTGTGCAGCTTCGATACCCGGATTACCGCTCCGGTCTCACCGCCCTTCTGGCGGAGGCAGAGTGAACCAGTCCGATGAGCCCCACACCGCACGGCACGCTGACCCGATTGCTGGACCTGATGGATGAGGCCGCCACTGCCCCGTCCGTTTCTGTGCGCGATCTTCTCGAACGGATCGGAGAACAGTCAATCCTGCCGCTTGTCCTTGCCGTGTCGATCATCATCGTGTCGCCCATTTCAGGCATTCCGGGCGTGCCGACCATTTCGGCGCTGATCCTGCTGACCTTGATGATGCAGGTCGTTCTGCAGCGCCGCCATATCTGGCTGCCCGGCTTCATCCTGCGCCGCGAGATCAACGGCCCCCGGCTGCAAAAGGCGATCACGTGGCTGCGCAAACCCGGCGCGTGGTTTGACCGGCATTCCAAACCGCGCTTTCTGCTTCTGACGGCGGGTCCCCTGCGTTGGTTGACCCTTACGATCTGCATGGCGGTTCCGCTGGCATGGCCGTTTCTTGAGCTTTTGCCCATGGTCACATCTTTCGGCGCGGGGGCCATATCACTCATGGCGTTTGGCCTTCTGACGCGCGACGGGCTTTACGTTCTGGCCGGTTACATTGTTGTGGCTACAATGGTTCTGTTGGCCACGACTGTGGTGGCCGCTGTCTAGGCGCGGGCCTCGCCCATCACCGACACACCCAGAACTTCCAGCACCTTTGCTTCTATATCTCCCGCATTCAGTTGCGCGACTGCGTACATGTCCTCCGGGCTCGCCTGATCAATGAACGTGTCGGGCAGCACCATCGATCGGAAGGCAAGGCCTCTGTCAAACACCGCCTCATCCGCCAGAAGCTGAGCGACATGGCTGCCGAAACCGCCCACGCTGCCTTCTTCCACTGTGATCAGCGCCGCATGATCGGCGGCCATTTGCAGAATCAGATCCCGGTCCAGTGGTTTGGCGAACCGCGCATCGCAAATCGTCGGCGTGATCCCCCTGGCACTCAGATTCTCTGCTGCTTTTTGCACTTCGCTCAAACGTGCCCCGAATGACAGGATCGCGACCTGTGACCCCTCCTGGATGATTCGCCCCTTGCCGATCTCCAGCGGCTCTGACCGCTCAGGCAGGTTGACCCCTGTGCCTTCGCCCCGCGGAAAGCGAAAGGCAATCGGCCCGCTGTTATGCGCCGCAGCCGTCGCTACCATATGCGCCAGCTCCGCCTCATCGGCGGCCGCCATCACCACGAAGCCGGGCAGGTTTGCCAGATAGGCGACGTCGAAAGCGCCCGCATGGGTCGCACCGTCAGCCCCGACGAGTCCCGCCCGATCAATCGCGAAACGCACCGGCAAACGTTGGAGCGCCACGTCATGCACGACCTGATCGTAGCCACGCTGCAGGAAGGTGGAGTAAATCGCGCAGAAGGGTTTCATTCCACCCGCAGCGAGGCCCGCACAAAATGTCACCCCGTGCTGTTCAGCGATGCCTACGTCAAAGCACCGGCTTGGATAGCGTTCCGCGAAAAGGTTCAAACCCGTCCCATCCGGCATGGCAGCCGTCACCGCGCAAATCTTGTCATCCTTCGACGCCAGAGCCAGCATCGTGTCTGCAAAAATACGCGTGTAGCTGGGCGCGTTGCTTTTGGCCTTGGTTTGTTTGCCTGTGATCACGTCAAACTTCGACACACCGTGGCCCCTGTCTCGTGCGCCCTCGGCAGGGGCATAACCCTTGCCCTTCTGCGTGATCGCGTGGATCAGGATCGGCCCGGTGGCCCGGTCGCGCACGGTGCGCAAAACTGGCAAAAGCTGGCTCAGATCATGTCCGTCTATGGGGCCAAGATAGCTGAAGCCAAGCTCTTCAAAAAGCGTGCCGCCAACTGTCATCCCTTTCAACATTTCCTTGGCCCGCTTGGCGCCTTCGCGGAAAGGTTCGGGCAGCAGGCTGACCGCACCTTTGGCAGCCGCCTTTAGATCCTGAAAAGGCGCTTCTGAATAAAGCCGGGTCAGATAAGACGACATCGCGCCTACAGGCGGGGCAATCGACATTTCATTGTCGTTCAAGATTACGATCAGACGCTTGCCCAGATGGCCCGCATTGTTCATGGCCTCGAAGGCCATGCCGGCGCTCATCGCCCCATCGCCGATCACAGCAATCGCATCGCCTACGCCTTCCGGAGTCACGCCGCCCAGATCCCGTGCAACGGCAAAGCCCAAGGCCGCGCTGATCGAGGTCGATGAATGCGCTGCCCCGAAAGGGTCGTAAGGGCTTTCGCTTCGTTTCGTGAATCCGCTCAGCCCGTCCTTCTGGCGCAAGGTGCGGATGCGATCCCGCCGACCCGTCAGGATTTTGTGCGGATAGCTCTGATGGCTCACGTCCCAGACCAGTTTGTCCTTGGGCGTGTCGAAAACCGCGTGGATCGCCACTGTCAGTTCGACCACCCCAAGGCCCGCGCCAAGATGTCCACCCGTCACCGACACCGCCGAGATCGTCTCGACCCTTAGTTCATCTGCCACCTGGTGCAATTGCGCGTCGTTCAGCCGTTTGAGGTCCTCGGGACGGTGGATCAGGTCCAGAAGTGGCGTTTGGGGACGGTCGTTCATGGCGCGGGCTTTCCCAGGCGGCGGGCTTCAGGTCTTGCGCGAGATAACGAAGCGCGCCACCTCGCGCAACGTCTCGGCATCGTCTCCATAGACAGATAGGCAATCGCAAGCCCTTTGCACCAGATCTGCCGCGCGGCGTTTCGCCTCGGCGAGACCTAGAAGCGACACGAATGTCGCCTTGCCAGCATCAGCGTCCTTTCGCGTGGCCTTGCCCACGGTCTGCGCGTCGCCCTCCACGTCCAGAATGTCGTCCGCGATCTGGAAGGCGAGGCCAAGCGCCGCGGAATAGGCTCGCAGCGGTTCGGGATCAGCTTGCGCCATACGCGGCCCCGCCATCGCCGCCCACTCGATCAAAGCGCCTGTCTTGCCCTTTTGTAGCGCCTCAATATCAGCCAGCGACAGAGGCGTCTCTGCGGTCTCGGCGGCGATATCAAGAGCTTGGCCCAACACCATCCCCTCGGCCCCGGATGCCTTGGCCAGAGCAGCGGCCAGCGCCACCTGCACCTCTGCTCCGCCAATCTCGGGCTGTGTGACCAGATCAAAGGCCAAGGTCTGCAACGCATCGCCCGCCAGAATCGCCGTCGCCTCATCCCATTTGCGGTGCAGTGTCGGCAACCCCCGCCGCAGGTCGTCATCATCCATGCAGGGCAAATCATCATGGACCAGCGAGTAAGCATGCAACGCCTCGATTGCCGTGGCAGGCCAGATCGCACGATGCTCATCGATGCCATGAACCCGCGCAGATTCCAGCACCAGAAACCCACGCAGACGCTTACCACCCCGCGTTGCATGTGCCATCGCCGCTACGACCGGTACATCGGCGAGATCACCAAGCACCAGATCGAACTGCGTCTGAATGCGATCAGCGCAGGTCTTCATATTGTATTGTAGCACTTATAGACCTTCGGCAGGTTTGGTCCCCGTCGGATTGCCGTCGCCATCCAGCGTGATGGCCGCGACCTTTTCTTCGGCCTCTTTCAGCTTGCTTTCGCAACGCGCTTTCAGAGCTGCGCCCCGTTCATAGAGCCGAATGGAATCGTCCAGCGCAACATCCCCGCGCTCGAGTTGGCCAAGCACCTGTTCCAGCTCGCGCATCGCGTCTTCGAAGCTCATCTCATCAACGGGGGTGTCGCTCATTTTGTTTGCCTTGCCTTGTCGTCTGCCAGCGGACCTTATCCCGCCCCATGGCCCAAGGCCAGACGGATCCCTCAGTTCAAAGGTGCAAGAAGCTCCGGCGTCGTGACCAAGGCCCGGATCCCGTGGCTGCTGTCTTCTTCAAAAACATTGCCATTTGCGGCCCATGCATTCAGCGATTGATAGCTGAGCCGCGCGCATTGCGGGCGCACGCTCCAGGTCACTTGGAGGGGTGAACAAGAAGCCTCGGAGAAACTTGGCCCCGTGGTCGAGCCTCGGAATACAACCGGCTCGCCCGTATTGTCGGGGATCGCCTTGGACTGATGGAAGCCATCGACCACATTCCCACCATAAGTGAAATCGTTGAAATCCAGCGCTGTTTCGTCATTCACCACCAGAAAGACCTGCGTTTCGACCCGCAATGTCGGGTTGGCGCAGGCGTCACTCAGACAGGATTCGAGGCCGGGGCCCGGACTGACCTGGCAGGACGTATGGACCCAATGAACTTCGATCGTGTCGCCGGGCACGACATTTCGGATCGCAGGTTCAAACCCTTCGGGCATGGCCATCTGCGCCTCGGTCAGGTTCTCCGTGTCATCGCATTGAAAGCCGCCATGCACGCCGTCGCCCGCCGACACAGTAAAGCCCGGCCCGCGATGTTCTGCATTCGTATGCGTATGGATGTTGCAAAGGTTCATCTTCGTCGAAGGCGGTGCCAGTGGAAAGAGCTGGGTGTTCGTTCCAGTGTCTTCGGTTATGTCGCGTGGCGTTTGGGGACCAAAGCCTTCGCACGCGCCTTGTCCCTGAACCGCCGTTCCGATCAGGAATGCGGAAAACAGAAGTGCTGGACGGGGTAGGCCTGAGATCATGGGAGAAAGTCCTTTCAGTCGCGGGTTCGTATCTTCAAGGGTACGCACCAAGAAAGGATACGCCCGCAAAACGAAAAATTCTACCGATGCGAGAAAAAGTGGCCGCGATGAGCAAACAGCAAAAGCCTACATAAAGCCGCCTAGTCTGGCGCTAGCATGTAACCGGCACCCCTGACCGTCTGCAGATAGCGCGGCTGTTTGGGGTTTTCCTCGATCTTCCGACGCAGCCGCGTGATCTGGACATCCACCGCCCGTTCCTGGGCCTGTCCGCGATCCCGGCCCAGATCCTCCACGAGTTTAGCCCTGCTGATCGCCTCGCCGGGTTGCGCCGAGAAAATCTTCATCAACTGCATTTCGGTTGCGGTCAGGCGCACCAGATCCTGGCCCTGCCACATCTCGCCCCGCTCGAGGTCGTAGCGGATCGAGCCGAGGTTCATGACCTTTGGCGCCGCCTCATCCGCATCCGTATCGGGCACACGCCGCAACACGGCATTTATCCGCAACAGCAATTCTTTTGGTTCGAATGGTTTGGCCAGATAATCGTCCGCTCCGGCCTCAAGTCCTTCGATCCGGTTGTCCGTTTCGCCCTTCGCTGTCAGCAGCATGATCGGCGTGCGCATGGTTTCGCGCAGTGACCGGCACAGGCTCAGCCCGTCCTCCCCCGGCATCATCACGTCAAGGATCAGCATATCGAAATCGAGCCCGCCAAGGATCCGCCGCGCATGTTCCGCGTCCCGCGCCGCAGTCACCAGAAAACCGTTCCGAACCAGGAATTTCTGCAAAAGCTGCCGGATCCGTTCGTCATCATCCACGATCAGAAGGTGGGCATCAAAACCGCTCATATTCCGGTTTCCTTAAGGCGCGTGTAGGTTTGCTGCATCTCAGCGTCCATCATTGCCTCAAGAACCATCCGAAAGCCAGCCACAGCTTCGGGTCCCGCATCCCGGTAGGCCGCCCGCATCCGCGTGCGTTGCGCGTCCGAAAGCCTTTGTTCCAGCGCCTTGCCCTGCTCTGTCAGGAACAAATGCCGCTCCCGCTTGTCGGCCTGGCCCACCCGGCTTTCGACCAGCCCGTCCTCGATCAGGGTGCGTAGAACCCGGTTCAGCGATTGTTTCGTCACGCCCAGAATGTCCAGAAGGTTGTTGACTGTCGTGCCTGGTGCGCGGTTGATGAAGTGGATCGCCCGATGATGCGCACGACCGTAGGCCAACTCCGACAGGATCCGGTCGGGATCGGCTGTGAACCCTCGGTAGGCGAAGAACATCGCCTCGATCCCCTGGCGCAATTGCTCATCCGTCAGAAAAAGCAGGTTTTCACCGCTGATGCCTGTGCGTCCCTCTGCCATGATACCCTCGCTGCGATATCCTGTTTTTTCAGAGTTTACGTCAGCCTTGTTGACATTCCAAGGCCGAAGGGATATCGAATCAAAGCTTTTGCGCAATTTTATGTCCGGAACGGAACTATTCGCGCAATTTTTGCAAAACGGAGGATGCTATGTCTGGTTATGATGATCGCGACGGGAAAATCTGGATGGATGGCCAGATGGTAAATTGGCGCGAGGCCAACGTGCACATCCTGACCCATGCCATGCATTATGCGTCCTCGGTTTTTGAAGGAGAGCGGGCCTATAGTGGCAAGATCTTCAAAAGCCGCCAGCATTCTGAACGGCTGAAAGCCTCCGCCGAGATGATCGATTTCGAGATCCCCTATACCGTGGACGAGATCGAAGCAGCCAAGGAACAGGTCATGGCCGAAAGCGGCCTTTCGGATGCTTATGTACGTGCCGTTGCCTGGCGCGGTGCGGGCGAAGACATGGGTGTTGCCTCCGCGCGCAACCCGGTCCGAATGGCCATCGCCGCCTGGGAATGGGGCGCATACTATGGCGACAGCAAGTACAAAGGTGCAAAGCTCGACATCTCCAAGTGGAAGCGCCCGTCGCCCGAAACGATCCCGTCCCACGCCAAGGCGGCGGGTCTTTACATGATCTGCACGATGTCAAAACATGCGGCCGAAGCCAAAGGCTGTGCGGATGCCATGATGTTCGACTACCGCGGCTATGTGGCCGAAGCGACAGGCGCCAATATTTTCTTCGTCAAAGACGGCGAGGTGCACACCCCGGACCCCGACTGCTTTCTGAACGGCATCACGCGCCAGACGGTCATTGGCATGCTGAAAGACCGCCAAGTCAAAGTCCACGAACGCCACATCATGCCGGAAGAGATCGAAAGCTTTGAACAATGCTGGCTTACCGGCACCGCAGCCGAAGTCACTCCCGTCGGCCAGATCGGAGACTGGAACTTCGAGGTTGGCGCGCTGACCAAAGACATCGCGGAAGGCTACGAGAAGCTCGTTCGGACTTGACTGCTCAACAGCTTGATCAGTTCGCTGCCGAGTGGGTAGCGGCATGGAACAGCAGGGATCTGGAAAGGATCCTTGCTCATTACGCGGACGATGTCGTTTTCCGGTCCGCCAAGGCCACCAAGCTCGTCGGGACGGGTATGGTGGAGGGAAAGACCGCCCTCAGCGACTATTGGGCTCGGGCACTTGAAAGCCAGCCGGGTCTGAAATTTGCTATCAAAGACGTCTTCTACGGCCCCGACATGTTGGTGATCGTCTACACAAACCACAAGGGTGTCCGCGCTGCCGAGACCTTACGCTTCCGTCTGGATGGTAAGGTGGTGGAGGCATCCGCTTGCCACGCGGCGGGCTGAGACATCGACATGGGTTGGCAACATCAGTGCTGAAGGCAGTTGTATCTGGACTTCTTTCCCAAGGTTTTGGCTATCGCACAACCCGCTGAACAGGTTCTTATCAGTGCGTTGCACCGACGCGATACTGACGTAATACCGACATAAGTCAGATCGCCAAAATCCCCTATTCTATAAATTAACCCTCCGCTTCTCCTATCTTGTTCCCGAGCAGGCGTTTACCAGCTTGGGTTAGCTGTCTCAAAATCTTCATCTTCCCGTTACACGGGCATTGCTGCATCGTCATATCAACACGTTTCCCTGATGTCACCAGCAACCCAAATGGGAGCCAAAGATGCCAATTGTCCGTCCAACCCGCCGCACCTTTCTTGCGACAACCACAGCCTTTATTGCTGCCCCTGCCATCAGCCGGGCCGTCGCTCGACCCACATTCACGCACGGCGTCCAGTCGGGTGATGTCGACATGACCTCCGGCATGATCTGGACGCGCGTTGACCGACCCTCTCGCATTCAGATGGAGGTGTCTACGACCGAAAGCTTTGCCAATTCCCGTGAACTTTCGGCCATGGACGCCATCCCGAATTCGGACTTTTCGATCAAGCGCTTGGTGGCCGGTCTGCCCTCGGATCAGGACATCTTCTATCGCTTCACGGCCACTGATCTGACCGATGCCAATGCCACTTCCGAGCCCCTGATCGGCCGTTTCAAGACCGCGCCCACCTCGCGCCGGAACGTGCGCTTTGCCTGGTCCGGTGATACGGCCGGGCAGGGCTGGGGCATCGACGATGAGGGCATGACGACCTATAAAACGATGGCCCGGCATGAGCCAGATTTCTTCATCCATTCCGGCGACACCGTCTATGCTGACGGGCCGATGGAAGATGAACAGGAAATGCCGGACGGGACGATGTGGAAGAACACCGTCCTGATCGACGAAAAACGCAAGGTGGCGGAAACCCTCGATGAATTCCGAGCCCAGTGGAAATACAACATGATGGACGAACATGTGCGTGCCCTCAACGCCCAGATCCCGACCTTCATGCAATGGGACGACCACGAGGTCGTGAACAACTGGTCGGACAGCAAATCGCTTGAGAATGACGACCGTTATAGTGAGAAGTCGGTCAACGTCCTCCAAGCCCGCGCGACCCGCGCGTTCCACGACATGACGCCCTTGCGGGTACATGCAGAAGACCCAAATCGCGTCTATCGCAAGATCAAGTACGGGCCGCTTCTTGATGTCTTCTTTCTTGATCTGCGCAGCTATCGCGGGCCAAACCAAACCGAGATGACCGAAACGCTGAGCGACGATCAGCGCGTCCTTGGTGCCGATCAGATGGCCTGGCTGAAACGGGAACTTGCAAATTCTCAGGCGACCTGGAAGGTCATCGCTTCGGACCAACCCATCGGTTTGATTGTATGGGACAATTTCCGCGAGCGGGCCGGATCTGAAGGCATCGCGGATGGGGCGGATGGTCCCGCGAGAGGACGCGAGGTCGAACTGGCTGAACTGCTACGCTTCATCAAAACGGCGGATGTCACAAATACCGTCTGGTTCACAGCGGATGTGCACTACACTGCGGCGCACTACTATGATCCGAACAAGGCCCAGTTCAGCGATTTTACCCCCTTCTGGGAATTCGTTTCGGGCCCACTTCATGCCGGGACTTTCGGGCCCAACGCCCTCGACAATACGTTCGGGCCAGAGGTCAAATTCGTTAAAGCCCCCACCGAGGATCAAGGGATCAACCTGCCCCCAAGCATGGGTCTGCAATTCTTCGGGCTGGTCGATATCGACGGGTCCACAAAGCAAATGACCATTCGGCTGATGGATCGTGCCGACACCGAGCTTTACAAGGTCACGCTGGATCCGACTGGCACCGATATCTGAACCCTGGGCGGGGGATCGCGACGTCACTCGATCCTCCGCTGAACTCCGCTTTAATCGTGATACACATCGCGTTATAGCGGGCAAATGACAAATTTCCTTCACGTCTCCGACCTTCCCGATGATCTTGATCTTGGGCCATTTGTCGCCATCGATTGTGAAACAATGGGTCTCAACCCGCATCGCGACAGGCTCTGCGTCGTCCAGCTCTCGGGGGGCGACGGCAATGCGCATATCGTGCAGATCAAGAAGGGTCAGACCGAGGCGCCCAATCTTGTGCGGCTGCTTGAAAACCCTGATGTGTTAAAGCTTTTTCATTACGGGCGCTTTGACATTGCGGCCATGCTTGCTGCGTTTGGCGCGGTGACAGCTCCGGTCTACTGCACCAAGATCGCCAGCCGTCTCGTCCGCACCTATACGGACCGACACGGGCTGAAGAATCTGCTGCAGGAACTCCTTAATGTGGACATCTCGAAACAGCAACAATCGAGCGATTGGGGCGCAGAGACACTGACCGAAGCGCAGCTTGAATATGCGGCATCGGACGTTCTCTACCTGCACCAACTGCGCGAGGTTTTGAATGGGCGCATGATCCGCGAAGGTCGTATGGAGATGGCCCAGGCCTGCTTTGACTTTTTGCCCATGCGTGCCCAACTGGATCTTGAAGGTTGGCCAGATACGGACATTTTTGCACATTCATGACCGCGTCCTCTTACACCAGCGCCGCGCGGCATGTGATCCGGGCCGAGGCGGCCGCCCTTCGTGAACTCGAACAGGCGATCGATGAAAATTTCGACGATGCGGTTGCGCAACTGATTGCCGCGAAGGGCCGCGTCATCGTCACGGGCATCGGCAAATCCGGCCATATCGGGCGCAAGATTGCGGCAACTTTTGCCAGCACTGGAACACCCGCCCAATTCGTACATCCGTCCGAGGCCAACCACGGCGATCTGGGTATGATCACGGCAGATGACACGGTGATCGCCATCTCCAATTCCGGTGAAGCGCCGGAATTGGCCAATCTACTGGTCTTTACCCGCCGTTTTTCCATCCCCCTGATCGGCCTGACCAGCCGGTCCGATAGCTCGTTGGCCAAGCACGCCGACATCGTTCTGTTGATGCCAAAAGTGGCGGAGGCCTGCGGCACGGGCGTTGTGCCCACCTGTTCGACCACTATGACGCTCGCTCTTGGTGATGCGCTGGCTGTGGCACTGATGAAGCATCGGTCTTTCACGGCCGAACACTTCCGCGAATTTCACCCTGGCGGTAAGTTGGGTGCCCAGCTTGCCCGGGTGCGCGATCTTATGCATGTGGGCGCAGCACTTCCCCTGATTGACCTGGACTTTTCGATGTCCGAGGCGCTGGCCGAAATGACGGACAAGAGTCTTGGCGCCGTTGGCATTATCAATTCGCAAGGCGATCTGCAGGGTATCATCACCGATGGGGACTTGCGGCGTCATATGGACGGGCTTTTGTCGCGTTCCCTGGTTGATGTCATGACGTCGTCGCCGTTGGTTGTGGGACCGGACGATCTGGCGCAGCAGGCGGCCGGCATCATGCATGAACGCAAGATCACCTGCCTTTTCGTGATGGATCCGGACGCCCCCAAAAGGCCGGTCGGACTGCTGCACATCCACGATTGCTTGCGCGCCGGGCTTGGTTAGATGGACTGGTATTCGCGGCTAATTGCCTGGCTGAAGGTCTTGTTTCCATTGGCCGCGCTGGCGCTTTTGTCGACGCTGTTTCTCTTGTCGCGCAACACTGATCTGACAGCCAATCTGCCCTATGCGGAGGAGGAGATCAAAAATCGCGCCCGTGATCAGCAGGTCACCGAACCCTTCTTTTCTGGTACCACGCCAGCGGGAGACCGTTTGACGATTGCGGCCTCGCGCGTGACTTCACCAGTTGGAAATGCCACCCGCAGTGAAGCAACAGACCTGTCTGCGCGCATTGATCTGGCTGACGGGCCGCGCATCAATGTGTCGAGCACACAAGGGCTTTTTGACTTAGCGGGCCGACAGACTTCATTCCGCGGTGATGTCCTTTTTGTGACCTCGGACGGCTACCGCATCGCGACCGAGGCGCTGGATGCAGGTGTGACCGACGAGATCAGTGTGATCAGCCCCGGAGCCGTTGATGCCCTTAGCCCGATCGGCGAACTATCGGCTGGCAGTCTTGCGATGACATCTGCGAAAGAGGGAAAATCAGCCCAACTGGTTTTCAAAGACGGCGTGAGGCTGATATATGATCCAAAATCTTTGGAAGAGTAATTCACTTTGCGCCTCATTTGCTTGATCCTGCTGAGTCTTTCCGTGATCTGGACCGTGCCGGTCTCGGCACAGGAAACCTCCGTCGCGTTTGGCGCGATCCGGCAGGACACGGGCGCACCTGTCGAAGTGACTGCGGACAATCTGGAAGTGGATCAGGAAACAGGAACAGCCGTTTTTACCGGCAATGTGGTGATCGGCCAGGGTGAAATGCGCCTGTCCGCCAACCGCGTCCTGGTGGTTTATCGACAGGAACAGCAAGGCATTGCAAGTCTTGGGGCAACGGGTGGTGTCACGCTTGTTTCTGGCCCCGATGCTGCCGAGGCGCAGCGTGCGGACTATGACATTGATGCTGGCACGATCATCATGACAGGCGATGTGCTTCTGACCCAGGGACAAAGCGCGCTGTCGTCGGAACGTATGATCGTGAATCTAACCGATGGCACAGCCCGGATGTCTGGGCGAGTGAAAACAATCCTCAACACCGGGGGCCAATGATGGCCCGTCCAAAGTTGGCTGTCGCGGGTGGTTCGCAGGGCCTCGTGGTCGAACATCTGCGCAAGTCATACAAAAAGAAAATCGTGATCCGCGACTTCTCGATGCATGTGCAGCGGGGCGAGGTTGTCGCACTTCTAGGTCCCAACGGTTCAGGTAAAACAACCACTTTCTATGCTGTCGCCGGGCTGGTGATGCCCGAAGGCGGCTCCGTACTCGTCGATGGCACCGACGTTACCATGCTGCCGATGTACCGCCGTGCGCAGATCGGCATTGGATATCTGCCCCAGGAGATGAGCATCTTTCGCGGGTTGTCGGTGCAGGACAACATCTCTGCCATTCTGGATATCAGCGAAAAGGACCGGCACAAGCGACGCGAGCGGCTTGAAGAATTGCTGAGCGAATTTTCGATCGAACACCTCAGGCGCGCGCCAGCGCTGGCTTTGTCAGGTGGGGAACGTCGCCGGGTGGAGATTGCGCGCTGCCTCGCTGCGGAACCAAACTATCTGCTTTTGGACGAACCCTTCGCCGGCGTTGACCCGATATCAGTCGGTGACATTCGCCATCTTGTCGCCGATCTCAAGAACCGTGGGATCGGTGTGCTGATTACCGACCATAACGTTCGGGAAACGCTTGATATAGTTGATCGCGCCTACATCCTTCACGACGGGCAGGTGTTGATGTCCGGCACGCCTGAAGAGGTTGTTCAAAACGACAATGTGCGTCGAGTTTATTTGGGTGAGAATTTTCGGATTTCCTAGGCCCCTGAACCGCAGGGCCGACGTCTGCCAAACCGCTTTTCATTGACATGGGCCACGATTTCGATGTGCTATGAGTTATGGCATGCATGCTGTTCCCGTCCGCGCGAATCCCGGCTTTGATGACAAAGCCCGCGAAGGAACAGATCGCAGGCATGCATCTTCGGCGATCATAGACATTCGACTGGAAGCTTTTCCGGGCTTCCCGTATGACGTGTGGTTGCGACAATCGAGAAGGAGACGGAATGCGGTATCAAATCAGTGGCAAGCAGATCGATATTGGCGAGGCATTGCAGACTCACGTAAAGCAAGAGCTTGACGTTGTTGTCGAGAAATATGCCGAGCGGCCCACAGATGCCCAGATCGTCTTTTCGAAGTCAGGACACGAATCAGTGTGCGAGGCGACAGTGCACCTGTCGACCGGGCTGACGGCGCAGGCCAAGGCCCATGCCTCTGAGATCTACGCGGCTTTTGACGCATGCTGTGAAAAGATGGAAAAACAACTGCGTCGCTACAAACGGCGCCTGAAAGATCATCACAGAACACGCGCGGAACCCGTTGAACTTTCCGGCGCAGCTTCATATATCCTAGCGTCAGAGCAAGGCGCGGATGCCGCCGAGCCAGAAAGCCTTCAGCCTATGATCGTGGCCGAGATGGAGACACAAATCCCCTCGTTGTCGGTCGGCGAGGCAGTGATGCAGATGGAGTTGGCCGGGGCACCTGTCTTGGTTTTCCGAAACGAAGGGAAAGACGGGTTGAACGTTGTGTATCGTCGTGATGACGGCAATATCGGCTGGATCGACCCCTAACCGGAAATCGGTCGCATAGAGCGACAAGGTGTACGAGCAACATGGATTTTGGCAAACTTCTCAAGCCGGAAGCGGTGAAGGTTTTGACGTCTGCTTCCAGCAAGAAACGTCTTTTGAACGAGATCGGTGATCTGGTCCATTCGGCCTATGGTCTTCCTGCCGCATCCGTGGTGGAGGCTTTGCTGGCACGCGAAGCCCTTGGCCCGACTGGTGTCGGCCATGGCGTAGCGCTCCCCCATGCGAGAATTGATGGCGTCGACGAGGTCGTCGGGGCGTTTGTCCTGCTCGACAAACCGATCAGTTTCGACGCGGTGGATCGTCAGCCGGTCGATATAGCTTTCGCGCTTTTTGCCCCCGAAGAGGCAGGTGTAGAGCATTTGAAGGCCCTGGCTTTGGTGTCCCGTACGCTGAGGGACAGCGCGATCTGCGCGAAGTTGCGGGCCAATCCCGACCCGTCCACACTCTACACAATATTGTCTGCAGCGCAGTCTGTTCAGGCAGCCTGATCGGCCCAAGGGCCAAATCCAAAATGGAGATAATCGCGTTTGTAGACGCTCTGAACCAGGGTCTCCAGCGATGAATCGTAGATGTTTTCCAGCGCGAACGGGCTGTCTTTGATAGGTGGTGGCATCGGAACCATCGTCCCACCGATCCCTTCAAGAAGTTCGCGCAATTCGATCTCGAGCCTGTCTTCGCGGATCAGGCGATCCGGCAAAGCGAACTCTCCAAAACCCTGCAGGACCTGGTGCTGGCTTGCCCATGCTGGATCGACCCGCACGCTGGTCTGCCCGATAAGATTAGACTTGAGGAAGCGCAGGAATGCCGAAAACGCGTTCCTGTGCCACTCGATATCGTAGCTTTGATCCAGCCCTCCATCGGGTAGGTGCAGACCATAATGACTTTGCAGTTTTCCGCGAATTTTGAGAAAGCCGCCTTCTTCGACAGACAGGATCCGCTGGCAGAAAACCCGGTGCGCGCGCCGGGCTGGATGCGATAGCACCGTAAAGCTACGGTGGGTTTGCCGAGCCTCCATCCAACTGCGTAAATCCCGCTGCGTCATGTGCTGAAGCAAATCGTCCTGCGCGCCACCATCCAGTTGCGCCATCCAGTCGCGCACCTCCCGCTCCGGCCCCCCTTTGATCGGCATAAACAGCAAGGGCGTCTTGGCCGCTGCAATGTATGCCCGGACAGCAGGTCCCCGACGCGGCTCAAATGCTGATGCTTTGCTGAGCGAGAATAGATCTAAATCCGACAAAATCTGATCCATCTCGTCGAAATTGCGCACTTTCTCAGAGATCGGTTTGGCGTTTTGCTTTTTCAGACTTTTGTCGAGCGTTTCAAGCTGCGTATCCATGCCAAGAAATCGCAAAAGGCCGTTGACCACATCAACGTCCTGTAGGTCTTCGTAGTCGAGATGGAAAGCTGTTTGTCCATTTCGTTGTAATGACTTGAGAATGCGCTTTGAAAAGCCGTTTGCTTCTTCGAGGTGTCGGGCAAAACCAACCGCGTCGAAGTCGATCCGGCTGTCTTTGTGCCGCCGTGCATCCGTCAGTTTCCACTGACCCGTTGTTTGTGCGATCTTGAGCGACACGTAGCTTTCGATTGGATTGCGGCTCAGAATGATTTTCGCGCATCTGGGGTCGTTCAACAGAGGTTCGAACACCCGTGGATCATGATCATGAAAGTATCTGAAACCCGGCAGCCCTTCGGTTTCGACCTTCATCCTTTCCAAAAGGCCCAAGGGATTGCCTTCCCTTGCCGAAAGATCCGTCTCCAAGAGTTCATGCCGATTGGGCGCGCCGACAAAATGGGGGTTAAACGCTTCACCATAGCAGGTCAGGCCGTCCACAGCATTCAGATTGACCTCAAGAAAATTGGAGCCAGTCCGCATTCTGGCCAAAATGACGAATAGGTCGAACTGTCTCATTTTCCCTTACTTGACCAGATAGGGGCGCGTGGGTTCCTGCATGTCGAGTTCGGGCAATTGATGTATTGGGAAATCTCCCATGAGGTAGGGCTGCATGCCCTGATTTTTCAGATTCTGCAGGAATTGTCCGAACCCTCTAAGATTGACCATCTTCGGCGCTTCGGACAGCCGGTGGTCCGACATAGGCCCGATATCATCGAGGATCAGTTGCAACGGCTCCATCGGATTTTCGACGAAATCTGCAAGAGTCCAGATCCGCACCCGCGCCTTTGTCCACAGTGACTGTAAGACGTCGATATGCGCACTTTCGATGCGCTGCAGTCGGGCAGCCTCTTTCCGGACGTCTCCGAAATTCTGTCCCGACCTGAACAATGGCACCGCCCATGCGCCCGAGATGATCCATACGGTCGCGTTTGGATCTTTTGCAATGCGCCAGTTTACGGCCTGGTTGTCATTTGGGCCGAATTGAAAGCATTGCTGCTCTCCGCGCGTGTTCCATATGAGATTCGTCAAGAAACCGGTCGGGTCGTAGTCCCGCAAGGTGGCGCTGTCGGTCAACGCACCATTCAGACTGTTTTGGCCATCTGCGAAATGCACACGATCCTTTGCAAAAAGATGCCCGTGCACCGGATGACCGATGGTTTGCGACAGCCAGTTTTCGAAATCCTCGAAGAGCTCTGAAAAGCCCTGAAAGACCGTAAAGGGTTCGGCCGTAATCCCGTTCTCCCAGTCTTCCCGGGGAAATCGGCTGTGCATGTATAGGCCTGGTCGGCCTCTTGTGCGCCGCTCGACCGCTTTGGAAAAGACGCGATCGATCTTGCCCGGACTTGGTTCTGTCTGATGCGCCTCGACGGCGCGGTCAGACAGGAATTCATGATAAAGCCTGTCGGCATGAGGCCATATCTTGCGTGCGACAAAACAATCCGATCGGCGCAGCAATTGAAGGTGATCATCATAAAAGATGTGTGGTTTGCCCTGAAAATCGAACTTGCTCAGCGTAAGCGATCTGCTTTCGATCTGTTCTGAATGGCGGCGCACCATTGTCTGAAAGTAGCTTTCGTCGGGGATCCAGACCCGCCGAAAGTACCTATTGATCTCGCGCTGTTGCGGATCGTTCAGGATAGAGGAAAGGGTCTGGCGAGTCAGACACCACCATTGACTTCCCATGTGCGGAACAAGTCCTTCGGGTATCTTGCGCCGTCGTCCCATTTTACGTTGCAAGGCGACATATCGATCAAACAGAAACCGCTGGCTTTTCCATGCGAATGGGAAACTAAAGTTGAAGCGTTCGATATCGAGACCGCCGATGGTCCACGGCACATCTGCCGTCGTGACACTTTCGATGAAGTCCGTTCGTGGGTTGTTATCGAGGTAGCTTTGAAGCTGTTCCACTGGCCTGAGCGGCAGGCAGGCCCCTGAAGCGAGGTAGACATGGCGGACATGTGCGTAGCGATCAAGCATCTGGGCAGAGGCCGTCCGCGTTGCCGCCACGATGCCCCAAGTGCCCCATTCACAGCGGAAACGCCGCGAAAAGTCGATCTCTGGGATATCCGAGACGTTGCTGACAAACTGGTTGTAGTCTGTTTTCGAAACGCATCTGTCCACGTGAATGACGACCGGGCAACCGGCTTTGGCCCAGAAACGCGCGACTTGCTCCGCCCGGTCAAGCGCCATATGGACCAGAAGGACGATTCCGACACTCATGCCCAATTGCCTTTTGACATAAGGCCAAAAATCTCAAGCTGTCGCCAGTTGATGTATCTTTCCGACCATTTGCACCAAAGGTCTGGGTTGGATTTGAGAGTCCCGGCATAGGCCTTGTATTCGATAGACTGCCCGTAATGTTCGCGGCGGATCAACTCTTCGTCGGCCTTTTCCGTAAAGGTGCTGAGGAACTTGGTGTGCATCAAGACGCCGCTGGCCTTCTCCCCCCCCCATTCGTCGTAAACTTGGTTCAGACCGCGCGGCAGAAGCATGTGCGTCGACTGAACGTAGGCAAAGCGCCGATCCCACTTCACCAGCGGGATCTTGTTGAGGGCAGGCGCCTTTTCGGGCGCTTCCGAAAAGAACGCACGTGCACGGGGACCGCCTTGAATCCAGAGATTGCCATATGTCGGATTGCGCTTGATCGTGTAGTTGCCGCTGTCAAACCAACAGGCGATCTCCAACGGGTCCTGGCCTGATCTATAAGGTACGGCATCAATCCGGCCCTTGGGATAGACATCCAGCAACATCGCGCCGAAACTGCGGATCGCCGAATTGTCCAGCCAATCGGTCAGCGCGCGGATCGAGCGCGTGTCGCAGAATGGATAGATGAAGAATTCGTCGGGATCGACTGCAAGGATCCAGTGTCCGCCCGCATATTTGCGCAGAAGCGCGTTTGTCCAATCAACACCATATGTTGCCCGTTGGTAGCTCACCGAACTGTGCCAAACCGAAGTGTCAGGCTGCTGCGCTAAGAACTCTGCCGTGCCGTCAGTGCTGTCATTGTCCACAATCAGAAAGTGGTTCACGCCGCGATCGCGGTAATAGTCAAAGAAGTAAGGGAGGCGAATGGCCTCGTTTCGGATGGTGCCAATGAGAAGGATATCGCGTGCTGCGATTCGGTTGGTTCGGTCATGAACCGGGCGCAGGTCCGAAGACTTGCGGGCCGCGCGAACAAGACGGCGCTTGCGCCGCAATCGCATTCGATAAGAATCCCAAAGCCCCACGGCTTGTCTCAGTCCTCAGTTGGTGGACGCTTTCGAGAAGCGTTCGTCTTGACCTTGCCCGACCTGACCAGCAGCATGTCACATACGTCTTCTAAAAATCAACGTGTTTAGAAGACGTTAACAATTTCGGGGGTGATACTAAGCTTCGGGCCCGGCGAGCCCGAGCGCGGCAAGCTGATCAACACTTTCGTATCGTGTTGCCTGACCGTGCCAGAAATCCGGGTTTGCCTGAAGCTGATCGTAGTAATTCGCAAACGCGTCCGGACTGTGGAAATGCTCCTTCCGTGTTTTTTCCACTTTGGCGCGTTCGACCACATCCGCAAGAAACTTCGTGTGCAGAAGCGCTCCATGCGGTCGTTCGTCGCCCGGCCCATCATAAAGTGTATTCAACGATCGTGGCAAAAGGCTGTGGGTGGAGTTGACATAGGCTATGCGGCGGTTCCACCGCACGAAGGGAATCTTGTTGAGCGTTGGGGCGCGACGCGGATCGTTCAAAAAAAATGATCTGTCGCGTGGTCCACCCTGCACCCAAAGATTGCCCATGGGATACTGGCGTTTGCTCCGATAACCCGCACTGTCAAACCAGCTAAGCACTTCTGTGGGTTCCTGAGCAGGGCTATAAGCGGCCGCGCCGACGGGCCCCTTCGGAAAAAGCTCGATCATGAGTGCACCAAAACCAGCCATGCCGCGCGCATCCAAACGCCTGCTCAGATCGCTCAGGTTGAGGTGATCCATGCCGGAGTAAATCAGAAGCTCATCCACATCGACGGTCAGGCACCAATGGCCGTGACCATAGCGAATGCGCAACCAACCGGCCCAGTCTACGCCAAAACGAGATGCGCGATAACTGGATTTGGTGGTCCACAGGGACACGTCGGGCTGATCGGACAAAAACTCTCGACTGCCATCATCGCTGTCATTGTCGATCAGGAGGAAGTGCCCGACCCCAAGATCACGATAATGGCGCATGAAATGCGGAAGGCGCAGCGTCTCGTTCCGTAAGGTCGCGATCAAAAGCACATTGCCCGGTTGGATGTTTTGCGTCCTATCGGCGCAAAGCGTTAGATCATGACGGCTCTTGAGGCAGCGCCATAGAAGGCGCCGTCGTTTCCAGCGGAGTTTGTAGGCGATCCAAGGGCTGATCGCGGGAAGCGGCAGAGATCCGTCGTCGCCCTTCAGCGGTCGTAATGGCCCGTCTGGTGCCATCTCCATGCATCGGTGATCATGGTCTGAAGCGTCGAACGGGTGGGCCGCCAACCCAGCTCTTCAGCCGCGCGGTCTGAGCCTGACACCAGCCGTGTGCAATCGCCGGGACGTCGGGCGCCTTCGTTAAACGGCACGTTCCGGTTGGTGACGTTGCGAGAGTGATCAATCACTTCACGAACAGAAAACCCGCTGCCGGTACCGAGGTTGAAGACGCGGCTGCCCTTGCCATCCGCAAGCCAACGAATACCCAGCACATGCGCATCGACCAGATCGCAGACATGCACGTAGTCCCTGATGCAGGTGCCGTCTGGCGTGTCGTAATCTGTACCGTAAATCGTCAAAGCATCCCGCTTGCCGTCGATTGCGTCCAGCATCAGGGGAACCAGATGGGTTTCGGGCCTATGGAATTCGCCCACCTCGCCTTCCGGGTCCGCGCCGGCTACGTTGAAATAGCGGAATACGACATGTCGTAACCCATAAGCCGCTTCGAAATCGCGCAGCATATCCTCGATCGCCCGCTTCGATGCGCCGTATGCGTTGATTGGATGCTGCACGTTTTCTTCATTGAGCGTCACGCCATCCTGGTCGCCGTAGGTCGCGCAGGTCGACGAGAACACAAAGTCGAGGCAGCCCGCAGCCACGGCAGCTTCGATTAGATTGAGGCTGCCTGACACGTTGTTACGCCAGTACTTTGCAGGCTCTTTCATGCTCTCGCCGACCTGGCTGAGTGCTGCAAAGTGCATCACGGCGTTTGGCTGATGCTTTGCGAAAACCTCATCGAGCCTTGGTCGATCCAGCAGATCACCCTTTTCGAAAGGCCCAAATTTCACGGCGTCCTGCCAGCCGGTTACGAGGTTATCGTAAGTTATAGGTATATGGCCCGCAGCTTTAAGCGCCTTGCAGGCGTGCGAACCGATATAGCCCGCGCCGCCTGTTACCAGAACATTGGTCAATCCGCGTTGCCTTTCCGGCCGGATTTATTCGGCCGCGTTTTCCATCTTTACGATATCACGGATATAGGCGGAAAGATCATCGCGCAACTCTTCACGGGCAAGACCGAAAGCAACGGTGGCTTGCAGGAAACCAGACTTGGAGCCGCAGTCGAAACGCTGCCCGCGGAAACGGTAACCGTAGACCGCATTTTCCTGCTGAAGCTCATCGGCGATCGCGTCAGTTAACTGGATTTCCCCGCCAGCGCCGCTTTCCAGTTTGTTGAGATTTGTCAAAACATTCGGTGACAGAATATAGCGACCGATCACCGCAAGGTTGGACGGTGCCGTACCAGGTGCGGGTTTCTCGACCATGCCTTTGATCGACACCATGTGACCCATGTCGTCAGCCACGTCGAGAACACCGTAAGAGCTTGCCTTTTCGGGTGGCACTTCCATCGCTGCGACCATGTTACCGCCCGTCTCAGCATAAGCATCAACCATCTGTTTCAGGCAGGACGTCTCGGCTGCGATCACATCGTCTGGCAAGATTACCGCAAATGGTTCATTGCCGATCAGACGGCGCGCGCACCACACCGCGTGCCCAAGGCCAAGGGCCTTGTGCTGGCGGATGTAGGCGATCTCGCCGCTGTCCATGTTGGTTGTCTTAAGAATATCGAGCAGATCGTCTTTGCCCTTCTTCCGCAACTCCTGTTCGAGCGTTGGAGCATGATCGAAATAGTCTTCCAAAGCGCCTTTGCCGCGCGAGGTGACAAAGATGAATTCTTTGATGCCAGCCTCACGCGCTTCATCAATCGCGTATTGGATCAAAGGGCGATCGACGAGGGTCATGATTTCTTTTGGTACAGATTTCGTCGCCGGTAGAAATCGTGTTCCCAGTCCTGCAACTGGGAAAATGGCCTTTGTAACTCTATGGGGCATCGTCTTTCCTCGTACGCGCGGGACCAACTTGGTCCCTTGTCGGCTTCTAGCCATCAAATTTTGGACAAATCATGTCAAACGTAAGTTTCGAGTTAAATTTTAACCTTAATACTCGTAGTTTTGTTCGCTTGATCGTCCGGTGACAAGTCATGTTTTGCTTACTTGTGTGAACGCTTAGCCAGTTGGACTGTTTCGGTAAACGTATTGATCATGAACCAGCGACCTGCTGCGCGAAGCCGCGCAAAACTCGAAAATCGCGATCAAGTTTTGCGCATGAACTCTTTAAAATATTGAATAATAATAGAATTCCTGAGCTATTTTTTGCCTATCATCTGTGCGCTCATTGCGCCCAAGACACTATTTTGTGCGTTGCTTCGGGCAAGCAAATTCCCGCCTAGGATCATTTTTCAAGCAGATCACACGCTATAAGTGAATTTCCGCAAAACGGCACCGTATTCTGGTTGCCGTATTATTCAGCGCATTTGCATACGCAGCATCATCGCCTCGATTCGAGGAACATCCTCGGGGTTGTTAAGCTCCCAGAACTGGCGCCCGCGGGCTGCGACTTCGACGCAAAGAATGGATCGCCCCTGTTCAAGAAAACGCAATTGTTCCAGGCCTTCCAGCAACTCAAGTGGACCTTCGGGCCATGACGCATAAGCTGCAAGGGCATCGGCGCGATATGCGTAAACCCCGACGTGATGGTATACAGGCGTTTCCGAATCATCCGCATAATTCTGCGATATGAAAGGAACGACTTCCTTCGAGAAATAGAGCGCCTGTCTGTCCGCGTCGAATACGGCTGTCGTGCCGCCCACTCGCCCAGCTTTCCGATCCTCCAAAAAGCTGTTCAGCGTGGCGCCATCACATCGCAGGACTGGTGTCGCTATATCGGCATCCGGCGCATCCTGCAGACCGCTGATCAAATCTTCAAGAAACCACGGCGGTGTTAGAGGCGCATCCCCCTGAAGGTTCACGATGATCTCAAAATCACCGCCGAGGGTGTCATGGGCTTCTGCGCAGCGTTCTGTGCCATTGCGGCATGCTTCGGACGTCATGACCACCTCGGCGCCAAAGGCTTCTGACGCGTCTGCGATCCGCATGTCATCTGTTGCCACGACAATCCTGTCGACGCCTTGAACCTCTTTTGCAGCGCGCCAGCTTCGCTCGATCAGGGTGCGGGCCGTTCCATCGGCACCTTTGAGCGAAACCAGCGGCTTGCCAGGATATCGGGATGATGCATAGCGTGCCGGAATGATTATCGCGACGGACATCAGGCGGGCTTAAGCTTGACCCCGGGGGCGTGTGCGATGAAGAACGGATTGGCATATCCCGTCTTGCCGTAGGCTAAGGGCTCGTGATCATCAAACCGCACAACCTTCCCGCCGGCGCCGACGAGGACGGCATGCCCTGCGGCTGTATCCCATTCCATCGTGCGTCCCAAACGCGGGTAGAGATCGGCTTCGCCTGTCGCCACAAGACAGAATTTGAGCGATGATCCCGCGCTGGTCATGTCCTTTACATTATACTGTCCGATATAGGCATCGGTGGCCTCGTCGCGGTGTGATTTCGAGGCGACGACCATGAGGTCACCGTTGTCGCTATTTGAGACTTTGATGTCCTTTGTCGAGCCGACATGGTCGGGATCAAAGGCCCCGGTTTCTTCGACCGATGTGCCGTCCGCCTGCGTGAAGAACATACGCCCTTTCGCAGGTGCATAGACCACGCCGCGCGTCGGAACGCCTTTTTCCACAAGGGCGATGTTGACCGTGAAATCGCCGCGTCGGTGCACGAACTCCTTTGTGCCATCCAATGGGTCGACGATCAGGAATGTGTCAGCTGAGGCAGAGTGTGTCGCGGCTTGCTCCTCCGTCACGAGAACGACATCTGGGAACTCGGCCCGCAGGCCCGCAGAAATCAGAGCGTCTGCCGCTTCGTCGGCTGCAGTCACCGGGCTGTCGTCGGATTTTGCACGCACGTCAAAATCATCTGAATTGTAGATGTCCATGATAGTGGCACCGGCCTCAATCGAGAGGCGGCGCATGACGGTAAGAAGGCGATCATGGTCCAAGAGCGTCTCCGATCCTCGAATGTTGATACTGAAACTCGTCGGTCTTATGATCTGCTGCTAACGGATCGGCAATCATTCCTTGCGACTTTCAGCCGATCCCTGATCTAAGGACAGCCCCGTGCAGACCGTTCGCAAACCGCAGAGCCAGATCGGATCGGCCTTCGCGATGAGCGAGGTGATCTACCATTCGATCGTACGAAGCATTCGCAAAACACACAGCAATGCTTTTATGGCGATCGGCATGACGATGGTGCAGGCCATCGTCTTTGTCGCCGCTTTCTACGTGCTTTTTACGGTATTGGGCATGCGCGGGGGCGCGATCCGCGGGGACTTCCTGCTTTACATCATGAGTGGCGTCTTCCTTTACCTGACGCATGTCAGAACGATCGCTGCGATCGTGAAGTCGGAAGGTCCGGCCAGCCCGATGATGTTGCATGCGCCTCTGAATACTTTGGTGTCGATCATCTCTGCAGCTGTTGGGGCGCTTTACACGCAGGTGCTGTCAATGCTCGCGATTCTGTTCATTTATCATGTCGGGGTCACGCCGATCACGCTCCACGACCCGATTGGTGCGTTTGGTATGTTTCTTTTGGCGTGGTTCACGGGGGCCGCAATTGGTGTTGTCTTCTTGGCGATCCAGCCGTGGTTCCCGGACGCGGTCACGATCATTTCGTCAGTTTATCAGCGGGCCAACATGATTGCGTCAGGCAAGATGTTCGTCGCAAATACCTTGCCTGCTTTCATGCTTGCCATGTTCGATTGGAACCCGCTGTTTCATGCCATTGATCAAGCGCGCGGCTACGCCTTCCTGAACTACTACCCGCGAGCAACTTCGTGGGAATATGCATTTAGCTTTGGCATCACCGTTCTGATGATAGGTTTGATGGCCGAATTCTTCACCCGCAAACATGCTTCCGCCAGTTGGAACGCCCGCCGCTAGCGTTACCGAAAGCTATTCCACGACCCGCAATGTCAGGTTGATGCGCCCGCCTTTTGGCAAAAGACTAGATGAGCCAAACCTGATCTTGTCCACGCCGTGATAGGTCAGTCTTGCAGCGCCGCCCATCACGACGACATCGCCCGAGTGCAGCCAGAGAGATTCGGTCTTTCCGCCCCGCGTCGTATTGCCGATCCGGAACAGACCCTCATCGCCCAGGGAAACGGAGACGACAGGCCACTGAAAATCGGCTTCGTCCTTGTCTTGGTGCATGCCCATTCTGGCGCCTTCGCCATAATAGTTGATCAAGCAGCAATCGGGTTGGCGGTCCACGCCTGAAACGCTTTGCCATATGCGCATGACGGCGTCAGGTATCGCTGGCCAAGGCGCTCCCTGGGGATGCATTTCGACATAGCGATAACCGCTTTTGTCGGAGAACCAGCCGAATTGCCCGGCTGAAGTCATCTTGACGGACATAGGTTTGCCATAAGGTGTCTGCGGCGAGAACGGAGGCGCGACACGCGCGACCTCTCTGATTTGATCCAGAAGCGCGGCCTGCGCCTGCTGGCTCAGAAAGGCCTTGTAGACCTTGAAGCCCCGAACCGTAAAGTCTGGCATTTGTTTACGTTTCATTAGCTGATTTTTTGCGAGATTGCGACGTAACGCAATGGTTGCAGGGTTCGCGCGTGCTCCTTATATACCCTCCGAAGCGCGGGGTCTCCGCGCAGAAATCGTGGCTGCGATGCCGAAATGGGTCGTGGTCTCGGGACATCGCCTTGAACTCAATGAGGGATCAAAAAATATGGCAAAAGTCATCGGTATTGACCTTGGCACGACAAACAGCTGCATCGCTATTATGGATGGCAGCCAGCCACGTGTCATCGAAAACTCGGAAGGTGCGCGGACGACACCGTCTATTGTAGCCTTTACGGACAGCGAACGTCTTGTTGGCCAGCCGGCCAAGCGTCAGGCTGTCACCAATCCTGACAACACGATCTTTGGGGTAAAGCGGCTGATCGGCCGCCGGTTCGATGATGCGGATCTGGCCAAGGATAAAAAGAATCTCCCATTCGCGGTCATCGACGGCGGCAATGGGGATGCGTGGGTCGAATCAAAAGGTGAAGAATATTCGCCGAGCCAGATTTCAGCCTTCATCCTTGGGAAGATGAAAGAGACGGCAGAAAGCTATCTTGGCGAAGATGTGACGCAAGCCGTCATCACCGTACCCGCCTACTTCAACGACGCACAACGTCAGGCCACGAAAGACGCCGGTAAGATTGCCGGTCTCGAAGTGCTGCGGATCATCAACGAACCGACTGCCGCCGCGTTGGCCTACGGTCTCGACAAGGAAAACACTCAGACCATTGCAGTCTATGACCTTGGAGGTGGTACATTCGATGTCACCATTCTCGAGATTGACGACGGCCTTTTTGAAGTGAAATCCACAAATGGTGACACATTCTTGGGCGGTGAAGACTTTGACATGCGCGTCGTGAACTACCTCGCGGATGAGTTCAAAAAGGAAAACGGCGTCGATCTGACCAAGGACAAGATGGCTTTGCAGCGCCTCAAGGAAGCTGCCGAAAAAGCCAAGATCGAATTGTCATCCTCTAGCCAGACAGAGATCAACCAGCCGTTCATCTCGATGGACCCCAATGGTGGTCAGCCGCTTCACATGGTCATGAAGCTGACGCGGGCCAAGCTTGAATCGCTTGTCGGCGATCTGATCAAATCATCGATGAAACCCTGCCAGGCTGCACTGAAAGACGCGGGTCTTTCGGCCTCTGACATTGATGAGGTCGTCCTCGTCGGCGGTATGACGCGGATGCCCAAGGTTGTCGAAGAGGTCACCAAATTCTTTGGGAAAGAACCTCATAAGGGTGTGAACCCGGATGAAGTCGTGGCGATGGGTGCCGCCATTCAGGCAGGCGTTCTGCAAGGCGATGTGAAAGACGTCGTTCTGCTGGATGTCACACCTCTGTCGCTTGGTATCGAAACGCTCGGCGGAGTTTTCACCCGCTTGATCGACCGCAACACGACGATCCCTACAAAGAAGTCGCAGATCTTCTCGACGGCCGAAGACAACCAGAATGCTGTGACCATCCGTGTTTTCCAGGGAGAGCGTGAGATGGCCTCGGACAACAAGCTGCTGGGGGCCTTTAATCTTGAAAACATCCCGCCCGCGCCACGCGGTATGCCACAGATCGAAGTGACATTCGATATCGATGCCAACGGCATTGTGTCTGTCGGTGCCATGGACAAGGGCACCGGTAAAGAACAGAAGATCACGATCCAGGCCTCTGGTGGCTTGTCTGATGACGACATCGAACAGATGGTCAAGGACGCCGAGGAAAACGCCGAAGCGGACAAGGCGCGCAAAGAATTGGTTGAGGCCAAGAACCAGGCGGAAAGCTTGATCCATTCGACCGAGAAGTCGATGGAAGAGCATTCCGACAAGGTGGATCCGACAACGATCGAAGCTATCGAACTGGCCATTGCGGCGCTTAAGGACGAGCTTGAGACCGAGAACGCAGATAAGATCAAGTCTGGCATCCAGAACGTGACTGAAGCGGCCATGAAGCTGGGCGAGGCGATCTATAAGGCGTCTCAGGAAGACGCCGAGGAAGAGCCTACGGCAGCAGACGACCCACGCGATGGCGATGACGATATTGTGGACGCCGAGTTCGAAGATCTGGACGACAACAAGCGCGCGTGATCCGCGCAGCGGAACCAATCATCGGGCCGGTCCTGCCGTGGGCCGGCCCGTGACGTTCCGGACAGGAGGCTGACAGATGGCCAAACGCGACTATTATGATGTGCTTGGCGTTGCCAAAGGCGCATCTTCTGACGAAATAAAGAAAGCCTATCGTCGCAAGGCGAAAGAGCTTCATCCAGACCGAAATGCCGATAATCCGGCGTCCGAGGCGCAGTTCAAAGAGGCCAATGAGGCCTACGAAGTTTTAAAGGACACGGACAAGAAGGCCGCATATGATCGCTACGGCCACGCCGCATTCGAAGGCGGCATGGGCGGCGGCGGTCGACCTGGTGGCGGCTTCGGCGGCCAAGGCGATTTCGGCTCGGCTTTTTCGGACGTGTTTGATGACCTCTTCGGTGATTTCATGGGCGGGCGCGGTGGCGGGCGCCAGAGGGCCGCGCGCGGATCCGACCTGCGCTATAATCTGCGTGTAAGCCTGGAAGAGGCTTATGCGGGTCAGCAAAAGACGATTACCATTCCGACATCCGTGTTATGCGGATCATGCAACGGCTCGGGTGCGGAAGGTGGGGCGGAGCCGACGACCTGTCCGACCTGTTCCGGTATGGGCAAGGTCCGCGCGCAGCAGGGCTTTTTCACCGTAGAACGCACCTGCCCGACCTGTAACGGCCTGGGTCAGATCATCAAGAACCCCTGCAAGGTCTGCGGCGGAACCGGACGCGTCGAAAAGGAAAAGGCACTGTCGGTCAACATCCCCGCTGGAGTAGAGACTGGTACGCGGATCCGTCTTGCCGGCGAAGGCGAAGCGGGTGTGCGTGGTGGGCCGACGGGTGACCTGTATATCTTCATCGAGGTTACAGAACACCAATTGTTCGAACGTGATGGAACAAATCTCTTTTGCCGCGTGCCTGTATCGATGGGTACGGCTGCTCTCGGCGGCAGCATCGAAGTTCCAACGATCGACGGGGGACGCGGTCGCGTTCAGATCCCCAGCGGTTCGCAATCCGGTCGGCAGATGCGGTTGCGTGGCAAAGGTATGCCGGCCCTCAGGGGCGGCGGAACAGGTGACATGTTCATTGAATTGGCTGTCGAGACACCCGTCAATCTGACGGCGCGCCAGAAAGAACTGCTCCGGGAGTTCGAGGATCTTTCGGAAGAGAACAACCCTGAATCGAGTTCGTTCTTTTCTTCGGTGAAAAGCTTCTGGGACTCCATGAAGGGTTAAACTCCGGCGCATTGATGCGCTGCTTCAAATCTTGCTGCCATCGCGATAGAAGCGCGGCGAAGCAGATAAAGGCAGCGCCATGACGCATCCAAAACCCGTCGTTCTTTGCATCCTTGACGGATGGGGTCTGCGCGAGGAGACCGCTGGAAACGCGCCAGCCTTAGCCCACACGCCCAACTTCGATCATCTGATGGCAACCTGCCCGAATGCGACGCTTATCACGCATGGTCCGGACGCCGGGTTGCCCAAAGGACAAATGGGCAATTCAGAGGTCGGCCACACCAATATCGGCGCAGGGCGGGTCGTCGCCATGGATTTGGGCCGGATTGATCTGGCGATTGAGGACGGTAGCTTTTTCGACAACGAGGCGTTGCTCTCTTGGATAGAAGCTATCAAGACGAAGGGCGGCGCTGCGCATCTTCTGGGCTTAATGTCGGATGGGGGTGTGCACGGGCATCTGTCTCATATGATCGCTGCCGCCAAAGCCTGTGCAGATGCAGGACTGAGAGTTCACATCCATGCCCTGACTGACGGGCGTGATGTCGCACCCGTATCTGCAGCGAAGTACCTCGAAAAACTTCAGAACGCATTGCCTGTGGAGGCGGGCATCGCATCGGTTTCAGGGCGCTATTATGCCATGGACCGGGACAACCGGTGGGATCGCGTCGAAAAAGCCGCACGCGCGATATTACATGCTGACGGCGTGCGTCGGGCGCAGCCGCAGACGGTACTTGATACCACTGCTGCCGACGGAAAGACCGACGAATTCATCGAGCCATCGGTGATCGAAGGCTATTCGGGCGTGCAGGATGGAGATGGCATCTTCTGTCTGA
The DNA here is from genome assembly GCA_937897325.1 of uncultured Shimia sp. GTDB lineage: Bacteria > Pseudomonadota > Alphaproteobacteria > Rhodobacterales > Rhodobacteraceae > CALCOY01. Next base: position 106,229 of record CALCOY010000021.1, on the reverse strand, counting down.
ACTTTCGTGCCGATCGCGCAAGGGAGATCATGGCTGCCCTTGCGGATCCTAAGTTCAACGCCTTCAATCCCGGCCGACGCCCCGATTGGGCTGGTGTCCTTGGCATGGCTGAGTACTCAGACCATCATAACCTCTATATGGAGACGGTTTATCCCAAGCCGACGATCGTCAATACATTGGGGGAATGGGTGGCCAAACAAGGGTTACGTCAGTTTCGCCTGGCAGAGACCGAGAAGTATCCTCATGTGACATTCTTCCTCAACGGCGGGGCCGAAATCCCAAGCAAGGGTGAGGACCGACACATGCCCAAATCACCCGATGTGCCCACCTATGACTTGCAGCCCGAAATGTCATCCTCGGAGGTAACTGACGCTTTGGTCCGGGCCATCAACGAACGCTACGATCTCATCGTGGTCAACTATGCCAACCCAGACATGATCGGGCATACCGGCGATCTTGATGCGGCCATCACCGCTTGTGAAGCGGTTGATCACGGGCTGGGGTTGGCCTTGGCGGCACTTGAGGCTGTTGGTGGTGCCATGATTGTCACGGCTGATCACGGCAATTGCGAAACGATGATCGATCTGGAAACGGGCGGTGCTCACACAGCTCATACACTCAATCTGGTCCCAGTCATTGTCGTCGGGGCCACGGGGAAAATGCGCTGCGGACGGCTGGCCGATCTGGCGCCAACAGTACTTGGCTTGATGGGCCTGCCGAAACCGGACGAGATGACCGGCACCACTTTGCTGACATAAACGCTGAAATCAAACTCGATAACGCGACGAATTGCCGATTTCAAGTTATGGTGATCTGCCTTTTACTCGCCCGACCAAACAAGTCTATATAGACAGACTAAAGAATAATGTGCCTATCACACGGGTAAGGTTGGGTTTGCACCGACAGAAATGGATAACCGAATGAAAAAATTCGTGATGGCCGCACTGGGCGGTACATTGGCCGGGGCCGTGGTCACGACGCAGATCGCTGGCCCTCTTCTGGCGCAGGAAAGCGCCCGAAACAGCGGCGTCTACGAGCAGTTGGATCTTTTTGGTGACATCTTTGAGCGCATCCGGTCCCAATACGTGGAAGAGGTTGAAGCAAATGAGCTGATCGAAGCTGCTATTGACGGGATGCTCACCTCGCTTGATCCGCATTCGAACTACCTGTCGCCAGATGATGCGGCCCAGATGCGCGTTCAGACACGCGGTGAATTCGGCGGGCTGGGGATAGAAGTCACGCAGGAAGAGGGCTTCGTGAAGGTCGTCTCACCCATCGACGGCACGCCAGCAGATGATGCCGGAATCGAAGCGGGAGATTTTATCACGCATGTTGACGGCGAAAGCATGCTGGGCCTGACCCTGGATGAAGCTGTCACAAAGATGCGTGGGCCGGTCGGTTCGGATATCATTATCACGGTGGTGCGCGAAGGTGAGCAGGAACCGTTCGATGTCACGATCACCCGCGACACGATTGAATTGCAGGCAGTGCGGTCCCGGGCGCAGGGCGAAACAGTTGTTCTGCGGATCACGACATTCAACGACAAAACAACGCCCAACCTGATCGAAAAGCTTCAGGCCGAGGTCGAAACCCTTGGCGGTATGGAGAACGTGGATGGCTTTGTCCTCGACCTTCGGAACAATCCCGGTGGCCTTCTGACCCAGGCGATCCGCGTGTCGGACCAGTTTCTGGAAGAGGGCGAAATTGTCAGCACCCGCGGTCGTGATATCGCCGACGGTGATCGGTTCAACGCAACGCCGGGTGATCTGGCTGAGGGCAAGCCAATGGTCGTTCTGATCAATGGCGGTTCTGCCTCCGCTTCAGAGATCGTGGCGGGTGCCTTGCAGGACCATCGGCGTGCCATCGTTGTCGGCACCAAGAGCTTTGGCAAAGGATCTGTTCAGACAGTCATGCCGCTTCGTGGTGACGGGGCGATGCGTCTGACAACGGCCCGCTACTACACCCCATCTGGGCGTTCGATCCAGGCTTTGGGCGTTTCGCCCGACATCGTTGTGGAACAGCCGCGTCGCCGTGTCGAAACCGAGGAAGAGGAGGAAGCCCGTTCGGCGGCCCGTTCCCGGTCAGAGGCAGATCTGCGCGGTCGGCTCAACAATGATTCGCTTAGCGAAGACGAGGTGCGGCAAATCGAGGAAGATCGCGCCAAAGCCGAAGCTGCGGCAGAGTTGCGCGAAGAGGATTACCAGCTGGCTTACGCCATCGATATCCTCAAAGGCTTGAACGCGATCGGATCGGCAGAATAAAAAGAAGGCGGGGCGATATGCCCCGCCCCTGTCGTTTCTCGTTGGGCAGTCTCAGGTAATCGACGCCAGCATGCCTTCTCCGCCCGAGACTTCGCATACGCCGGGATTTTCTTCTTCCTGTAGCAGTGTCACGGTGCCGTCCTCGACAAGCATCGCATAACGCTTTGAGCGGGCCATTAGCCCAACCGGCGGCGCATCGAAGTTCATGCCGATCGCGGTCGTAAAGGCACTTTGCGGATCACCTAGAACAGTGATGCCAGCAGCGGTCGCACCGGTTGCTTCACCCCAAGATTTCAGGACAAACGGATCGTTGACGGAAATGCAGATGATCTCATCCACACCTTTTTCGGTGAACTGGTTTTTCGTGCGGATAAAGCTGGGCATATGTGCGGAATGACAGGTCGGGGTGAAGGCGCCGGGTACGGCAAAGATCACGACTTTGCGTCCTTTCGTCTTTTCGGCCAGCGAAACCTCCTCCGGTCCGGCGTTACCTATATGAACCAGCGTTGCCTGAGGAAGCGTATCGCCTTGTGAGATTGCCATGATCGCGGCCTTTCCTGAATTGCGTCTTGCGTAACCTGCGATATAGGGTGCGGCCTTGCAATGGACGAGACAGAAGGAAGACAAGTATGGCGCATGTCGTGATTGTCGGGGCTGGGCAGGCAGGGTCTTCCTGCGCGGCCAAGCTGCGACAGTCAGGGTTTCAGGGCGACGTCACCTTGATCGGGGCCGAGCCCGTTCCGCCCTACCAGCGTCCGCCTCTCAGCAAAGCCTATCTGCTTGGCGAAATGGCCCTTGAGCGGCTTTTTCTTAGACCGGCTTCATTCTATGTCGACCAGGACATTGATCTGCGTTTGAATGCCAAGGTGGAAGGGATCGATCCGGCCAACCGATCTGTGCAACTGCCGGACGGGTCGATTGACTACACCGATCTCGTCCTGACGACCGGCTCACATCCGCGTCGGTTACCTGCTGCGATGGGCGGCAATCTGAAGAACGTCTTCACGGTGCGTGATCTGGGCGATGTTGATGCGATGGCGCCAGAGATTAGAAAGGGTGCTCGCGTCCTGATCGTGGGGGGGGGTTACATCGGGTTGGAGGCGGCGGCAGTTGCTGCAACAAGGGACCTTCACGTTACCCTTGTCGAGATGGCAGACAGAATTCTGCAACGCGTGGCCGCGCCTGAAACAAGCAAGTTTTTCCACGATCTTCATACTGGTCACGGTGTCGACATTCGTACGGCCGTCGGACTGGAACAGCTGTTGGGTGACGAAAGCGTATACGCTGCGCGGTTGGCTGACGGAACCGAAATCGAGGTTGATTTTGTTGTCGTCGGTGTCGGGGTCGCCCCTAAGACGCATCTTGGGGCCAGGGCGGGGCTCGACATCGAAAATGGCATCAAGGTGGACGCGCATGGCCGCACGTCTGATCCACATATCTGGGCGGCCGGAGACTGCGCCTCTTTCCCTTATCGTGGGCAGAGGATCCGCTTGGAAAGCGTGCCGCATGCCATTGATCAGGCCGAAATGGTCGCCGAGAACATCGCGGGCGGGAGCGTGGAATACGTCGCAAAGCCATGGTTCTGGTCCGATCAGTACGATGTGAAGTTGCAAATTGCAGGCTTGAACACGGGATATGACCGCGTCGTGACACGCAACGCAGGGTCGGCGCGATCTTATTGGTACTACGCGGGCGCCGATCTTCTTGCAGTTGATGCCATGAATGACCCGAGGGCCTACATGATCGGCAAGCGTTTGATCGAAGCGGGCAAATCTGCCGATCCGAAATTGGTGGCCGATCCAGACGCCAATCTCAAAACCTTGTTGACCGCTTGAGGATCATTGCGGGCGAGTGGCGGGGTAGGCGCCTATCACCGGTCGGGAAAGGCGATAGGGATGCACATCTGCGCCCGACTTCCGACAGGGTTCGCGAAAGTCTTTTCAGCATGCTCAGCCACAGATTGGACTTTGAAGGCATGCGCATCCTCGACCTTTTTGCCGGCACCGGCGCCTTGGGTCTTGAGGCGTTGTCGCGCGGCGGTGATGAGGCAGTCTTTGTCGAAAATGGCCGTAAATCACAGAAGTTGCTGGCCGAAAATATCCGTTTGCTTGGCGCTGACGGCCGCGCGAAGATCATGCACAACGACGTCACTCGGCTAGGGTCATGGCCAAATGCCCCGTTCGATCTGGTCTTGCTGGATCCGCCTTATGGCAAGGATTTGGGACAAAAAGCGCTTCGGGCAATTCTGGAAGGCGGGTGGTTGGCCCCAGACGCGATGATCGTTTGGGAAGAGGCCTCTGAAATGCCCGTCCCGGAGGGCCTTATGCTGGAGGATCGCCGTCGCTACGGTGACACCTACATCACCGTGCTATCCGCACCTTCCTAATAGGTTGGGTGAAACTTGCCGTTCCGCGAAAGGGTAAAGATCTCAACGCCCGTCTCCGTCACGCCAACTGAGTGCTCGAACTGGGCTGACAGAGATTTGTCACGCGTCACGGCCGTCCAGTCATCGGCGAGCGTTTTTGTCTCCGGCCGACCAAGATTGACCATCGGTTCAATCGTGAAGAACATGCCGGGTTCCAGCATCGCACCTGCACTGGGTTTGCCATAGTGAAGGACATTGGGCGGGGCGTGAAAGACGCGGCCCAGCCCATGTCCGCAGAAATCGCGCACGACCGACATTCGGTGCCCTTCCACAAAACTTTGGATTGCGTGGCCAATATCACCGAACGTGTTGCCAGGTTTCACAACCTCGATCCCGCGCATCAAAGCCTCGTGTGTCACTTCGATCAGGCGTTCTGCTTTGCGCGGCAGCCGCCCCGCCACATACATGCGCGAGGTGTCACCAAACCATCCGTCTACGATCACAGTGACATCGATGTTGAGGATATCGCCATCCTTCAATGTCTTGTCACTAGGGATGCCATGGCAGACAACGTGATTTACGCTGATGCAACTTGCGTGCTTGTAGCCTTTGTATCCGATTGTCGCCGACGTTGCCCCGGCCTCTTCCACCATCTGCGTGATGATTTCGTCAATCTTGCCGGTGGTTTGCCCCGGGAACACGTGGTCTGACATCGCGTCAAGAATGTGCGCAGCAAGCGCACCTGCTGCGTGCATACCGGCGAAATCTGCTGGCTCATACAATCTGATGCCGTCTTTTGTCAGACGGCCTCTGGGTTCCTTGTTCACGTTACGCTCCATAAGCGATCTTAGACCCTATCTAAGTCACAAGCCTGTAAAGTGCCAGTGGCAGTCAAGTGGCGTGCTCTATTGACGTACCAACAGCTATCTCTTTCGGCGTGATTGCTGTTCCATAGATCAGAGTTTCAACGCCCGCATCTGCAGCCGCTTTGTGTGCTGCCGAATAGTGCGGGTCTATATCTGACGCGATCCTAAGACGATCACAATTGGTGCGTTGAACGAGGTAAAGCAGAACGGCTCTATGACCTTGCCTTGCCATCTCTGCCAGTTCGCCAAGATGCTTGGCACCGCGAGCAGTTACGCTGTCGGGAAACTCTGCCAGACCGGGCTGGCGGCAAAGCGTGACGGATTTCACTTCAACATAGGCATCGGGCAAGCTGCTTGCTGTCAAAAGGAAATCGACCCGACTGCTCGTTCCGTAGCGAACCTCAGGTCGAACATGCTTGTATTCAGAAAGTTCAGGGACAAGCCGCTCTTGCAGGGCAGTGCGCAGGACCTTGTTGGGCAGGCTGGTGTCGACCCCTGCAAAATGCCCATCCTCATGTTCCACCAGACGCCAGCCGAATTTCAGCTTTCTCTTCGGGTCGTCATTCGGTTCCAACCAGATTTTCATACCAGGCTCTGCCAGCCCCGTCATCGCGCCGGGATTGGCGCAATGTGCCGTCACATCCCGACCGTCTTCGAGCTGACAGTCAGCAAGGAAGCGTTTGTATCTTTTGATCAGACGGGCCGGGATAAGTTCGGTTTGAAAGCGCATGAGCGCGGGCCTATACCGTGAATGATTGCTTCTCAAGGAGAGACCATGCCCAACCCAACCGCCGCGATGCTGGTCATAGGTGATGAAATCCTGTCGGGCCGGACACGGGACGCCAATATGCACCATCTGGCCGGCCAACTGACGGAACGAGGCATTGATCTTAAGGAAGTGCGCGTCGTCAGTGATGATGAAAGCGCCATCGTTGCAGCCGTGCGTGCCCTTTCGGATTCGTATGATCATGTGTTCACCTCCGGCGGGATCGGCCCGACACATGACGACATCACAGCTGACTGCGTGGCCAAGGCGTTCGATACGGCGATTGATGTCCGCGAAGATGCACGGGCTCTTCTGGTGAAGCATTACGACAGATCCGGTATTGAGTTGAACGCAGCACGCCTGCGTATGGCTCGGATTCCGGAGAGGGCGCACCTGATTGACAACCCCGTATCTGCAGCGCCCGGTTTTTCCCTCCGCAATGTCCACGTGATGGCTGGGGTGCCCGCGATCTTTCAGGCGATGGTCGCATCCGTCTTGCCGACGCTCACGGGCGGCGCGCCGCTGATTTCGGAAACACTGCGCATTGAGCGGGGCGAGGGCGATATCGCCGGGCCATTGGGCGCGCTGGCGACCACCTATCCCGATCTCAGCTTTGGCTCTTACCCCTTTCAGAAGGACGGTGTTTTCGGGGCGAATGTTGTGATCCGCGGCACGGATGCAGGCCTTGTCGCTGCTGCACTGCGGGCCCTTTCGGCGGAGTTTGGGATGTGAACCCGACAGCGCAGACCCTTTACGAGGTGTGCGACAACACTTGGCCGGCCAGACGTCAAGTGACGCATGGCCCTTGGATCTTGCGGGACGGCGACTGCGGCGGGAAACGCGTTTCCGCAGCCACGGCTATAGCCGCCGTTAGACCGGAGCATATCGCGGAGGCTGAAGATGGAATGGCGGGCTTGGGACAAGCACCGCTTTTCATGCTTCGGGAGACCGACGACGCAATGGATTGTCTGCTCGCAGACAAGGGCTATGAGATCGTTGATCCGGTTGCAATGTACGCAGCGCCGATCGACTACCTGACCGATCAACCGATACCGCCCGTCACGGCATTCTCGATCTGGGAGCCTTTGGCCATCATGAAAGAGATCTGGGCAAAAGGCGGTATTGGCCCCGCCCGATTGCGGGTCATGGCCCGCGCCGAAAACAAAACGGGGATTCTAAGCCGTTGGAACGAAAAACCGGCTGGCGTTGCGTTCGCGGCAATCCATCACCAGATCTGTATGGTGCATGCGGTCGAAGTTCTCTCATCTCAGCGCAGGCAAGGTGTGGCTGCATGGATGATGCGAAAGGTGGCCTTCTGGGCGGCTGATCAGGGCGCGACACATGTCAGCGTGCTTTGCACGTTCGCAAACGGGCCTGCAAATGCGCTTTATTCAAAGCTCGGTTTTGAAGCGGTCGGGCGTTATCACTATAGGCACAAAACGAAAGGTCAGACATGACAGATCAGCCCACCGCCCTAGACCTGCCGATGGTCGACCCGCTGCCGCACGACACGCAGAAGTACTTCGACATCTGCACTGAAAAACTGGGCATGATCCCGAATGTTCTGAAGGCCTACGCCTTCGACATTGAGAAGCTGAACACTTTCACAGCGATGTACAATGAACTGATGCTGGGCCAAAGCTCTCTTACCAAGTTGGAACGCGAGATGATCGCGGTCGCCGTGTCATCTATCAACAAGTGTTACTATTGCTTAACTGCCCACGGAGCGGCCGTTCGAGCCCTCTCGGGCGATCCGGTTTTGGGCGAACAGATGGTGATGAACTGGCGCGTCGCCGATCTGACACCGAAGCAACACGCGATGCTGTTATTCGCCGAACAGATCACCTTAGCCAGTCACAGGGTGGAAGAGGTCGATCGCCAATCCCTCCGGGATGTTGGTTTCTCGGATCGCGATGTATGGGACATTATTAGTGTCGCGGCCTTCTTCAATATGTCCAATAGGGTGGCAAGCGCTTCGGCCATGTTGCCCAACGCTGAATATCATGCGCAGGCCAGATGAGGGCCGATGGCCTTCTTTCGCTATTGGTCTTATGGGCCAGTCAGGTCGCAGCGCTCGATCTGACGCTGCCGCCCAATGCTGCGCAGACAGCAGCGCGGGACAGTGTGTTTGACAGCTACATTGCGCCGACAAGCCCTTTTCTTGATGGCGGTTATCTAACCGGGGTTATGGTTGAAGGGGAGGTGCGGCGCACCGCGTGGCGCATCGATTCCCCTGGTCTGACGTCGCTTCAGGTTCTCGCCCCCTTGCGTCGTCAATTGATCGAGGACGGGTTTGAAATCATACTGGACTGCGATCAAACGACCTGCGGCGGCTTTGATTTCCGATTCGAGGTTGAAACGCTTCCGGCCCCGGCGATGTTCGTGAATATCCGATCTTACCGATACCTCACAGCCACGCTGGGAGAGCGGGGTGCTCCGAAAGAAATCGTGACGGTTCTGTCCAGCGCGTCTGCAACGGCGGCGCATCTGCAGATTATTCATGCCGGCAAGATCGCGGCGCAGCCGCGTGTCGCCGAAGCGGATGAGTCTTCACCAACCGAACCGATACCGGGCGAAGATGCGTCCCTGGGGGCGCGGCTCCTTTCGAAAGGACATGTTGTTCTCGAGGGTCTCGACTTCGCCGTTGGTGCCGTAAGGCTGGCTGACAGCGAAAGCTCCCAACTCTCGGCCCTTGCTGATGTGCTGAAAGACCGCCCAACACTTCGGATTGCACTGGTTGGCCATACAGATTCGATTGGCCGTCTGGAGGCAAACATCGACATTTCACGCCGCCGCGCGGCGGCGGTCAGACAGCGGATGGTCGACCGCTACGACGTCGATCCAAGGCAGATCGAGGTTGGCGGTATGGGGTATCTTGCGCCACGCGCTTCAAACCTGACGCCGGACGGACGTGAGGCCAACCGGCGGGTCGAGGCGGTGATACTGGCTGACGATGAGTGATCTTACCAGTCAGAAGGTCCCTTGTCGGCGAATGCATGGACAAGGAAGTCGATGAATGCGCGCACTTTGGGCTGCGTGAAGCGGCCCGGCGGGTAGACAGCATAGATACCTTGCGTTTCGACAGGTAGATCGGGGATAGCATCCACGACCAGACCGCGCTCCATCGCGTCGGCGTAAAGAAAGCTTGGCAGATACGCGATGCCAAGACCCGAGATAGCTGCATTCAGCAACGATTGTCCGTCGTTCACGGACAACCAACCGGCCGTACGCACCTGGCGTTTTTCGCCAGAGGGTGCCGTCAGCTTCCAGACATTTCCCGAAGAGTGGCTGGAATAGTGCAGAAGCTTATGTTCATTCAGATCGTCGATCTTCTCGGGTTGCCCGTGCTTGGCGAAATAGGCAGGGCTTGCGATCATCCGCTTGTTGGTTTCGGTCAACTTGCGGGCACGCAACGTGCTGTCCTCAAGCTCACCAATCCGAATGGCCATGTCGAACCCTTCCGAGATCAATTCAACATAGCGATTGTTCAGCACCATGTTGACCGTAATGTCCGGGAAGTCCGCCAGAAACTGAGACAAGACCGGTGACAGATGGTTGACGCCGAAGTCTGTTGCAACGCTGATACGCAGCAGGCCAGACGGCGCAGATTGCATCGACGTGACAAGCGCATCCGCTTCGCCCGCGTCATTCAAAACGCGACGCGCACGGTCATAATAAGCCAGGCCGATCTCAGTCGGGGACACACGGCGCGTCGTCCGGTTTAACAGACGTGCGCCAAGACGCGCTTCCAATGAAGAGACGTGTTTGGAGACAGCGGATTTAGATATCCCCATCTTCTTGGCAGCATCCGTGAAGCCACCTTGGTCGACAACCGTCGCGAAGGCTTCCATTTCCGTCAGGCGATCCATTCACGACCCTTTCAGTACGTCTTAGTCTTGATGTTTTATTCCAACCAATCTGGGCACAATCAGGGCAGCTTATGGATAATATCAGGATGCTTGCCTCAATCGTTCAGGGCTGCGAAACGGCGAAGCAGGCCCCAGAGGCCTATTTTCCATTTTGAAAACAAGCTATTGGAGCGTTTTTGGCTCAAAGGCTCTGAAGTTTTGGCCCTTTGCGCCCCATTACACGGCAAAAACCCGCTGGTTGGGACTTTCACCCTACGTCAAAAGGTCAACCCGCCGTCAAAACCCCGGTCAGAGCGTCGCGGCCAGCCGCGTGCCTTGGTCGATGGCACGCTTTGCGTCAAGTTCTGCGGCCACATCAGCGCCACCGATCACATGTGGTGTGATGCCCTTGGCCTCCAAAGCATCAGCCAGGCTGCGTTCCGGGACTTGGCCTGCGCACAGGATGATGTCGTCTGCCGGAATGACCTTGGGATTCTCGCGGGCTTCGCCAAAGCTGACATGCAAGCCGTCGCTGTCGATCCGTTCGTAATTCACCCCGCCGACAAATTCGACGTCCTTCATCTTGAGCGAGGCGCGATGAATCCAGCCGGTTGTTTTGCCCAAACGCTTGCCGTGCTTTTCGGCCTTGCGCTGAATAAGGGTGACCTGTCGTGATGGCGTTTCAGGATTTGGGCCTTCAGGGGCCAAGCCACCGCGGTGTTCCGCCGGATCCGCGACGCCCCATTCCGCCATCCATTCGGGCAGATTTTCCGTTGGGCTTTCGCCCTCGTGCACCAGGTACTCCGACACATCAAAACCGATGCCACCGGCGCCGATCACGGCAACTTTCTCGCCGGGCTTTGCATCGCCGCGCAGCAAATCAATGTAGGAATGGACATGGATTGCATCCTGCCCCGGGATTTCCGGATCACGTGGCAAGACACCGGTGGCAACGATTACCTCGTCATAGCCCTCAAGATCGACCGCCGTCACGTTGGTGTTCAAGCGCTGCGCGATCTGGTGCGTGTCGAGCATGGTGCGATACCAATCGACAAAGCCCCAAAACTCTTCTTTGCCCGGCACTTGCTTGGCCATGTTCAACTGGCCGCCGATTTCACCGGCCCGGTCGAAGATGGTGACGCTGTGGCCACGCTGCGCGCAGGTGATTGCTGTCGAAAGGCCCGCAGGCCCTGCACCGACAACGGCGATTTTCTTTTTGATATCCGCAGGTGTAATGGCCAGTTCAGTCTCGTGGCAGGCGCGTGGGTTCACAAGACAGCTCGAGATCTTTCCACTGAAGGTATGATCCAGACAGGCCTGGTTGCAGGCAATGCAGGGTGCGATCTCCTTGGATTTGCCGTCCATAGCCTTCTTGACGAAATGTGCATCAGCCAACATCGGGCGCGCCATCGAAACCATATCCGCACAGCCTGTTGACAGCACCTCTTCTGCAACCTCCGGCGTGTTGATCCGGTTCGACGTGATCACCGGGATTGACACCTGTCCCATCAGCTTTTTTGTTACCCACGCAAAGGCTGCGCGCGGCACAGAGGTGGCGATGGTCGGTACACGTGCCTCGTGCCATCCGATGCCTGTGTTGATGATGGTTGCACCGGCTTTCTCGACCTCCTTGGCCAGTTCGACGACTTCTTCATGGGTCGATCCATTTGGCACCAAGTCTATCATCGACAGACGATAGATGATGATAAAATCGTCACCCACAGCACCGCGTACACGCTTGATGACCTCCATGGGCAGCCGCATCCGGTTTTCGTAGGATCCGCCCCAACGATCTTCCCTTTTGTTGGTGTGGGTAACGAGGAACTGGTTGAGGAAATACCCCTCGCTTCCCATGATCTCGATCCCATCGTAGCCTGCCTCGCGCGCACGTGCGGCACATGAGGCAATGTCGGCGATCTGTTTTTCGATCCCGTCTTCATCAAGTTCGTTGGGCGGAAAGGGAGAGATTGGCGATTTGATCGGTGAAGGGGCCACACACATCGGGCCATAAGCGTAGCGACCGGCATGCAGGATCTGCATCGCGATCTTTCCCCCCGCTTCATGGACGCGATCTGTCACGACCTTGTGGTTCGCTACATCCTCATCAGTAGTCATCATTGCTGCGCCCGGCAGAACGGATCCTTCGAGGTTTGGTCCGATCCCGCCGGTCACGATCAGGGCGACCTCCCCTCTGGCCCGTTCGGCGTAAAACTCCGCAATACGGTTCCAGTCCTTGGTTTCTTCAAGACCGGTATGCATCGATCCCATGAGCACGCGGTTTTTCAGCGTCGTAAATCCCAGATCGAGCGGGGCAAGCATATTTGGGTACGCGATCATGACATCCTCCCTATGTGCAGAAAGATAGATCGCAGATCGGCTATGGGTATGTCACGTGCAACGCGGCGTCAGTCACGCTATGGACAACTGAAAGGAGACCAATCATGAGCCCGGAAGACATTGCAAAACTGCCCTATCGTCCTTGTGTCGGCGTGATGCTGATCAATGCGGAAAGTGATGTATTTGTCGGTCAGCGTCTCGACCGGTTTCAGGCCGCCTGGCAGATGCCGCAGGGGGGCGTCGACGAGGGTGAGGTGCCGCAGGACGCAGCCCTCCGCGAATTGTTGGAAGAGACAGGTGTCGAAGCCGATCTGGTCGACATCATTGCCGAAACGGAAGACTGGATTCCCTACGACCTTCCCGCCGATCTTGTCCCGCAGCTTTGGAAAGGCCGATATCGCGGGCAAGAACAGAAGTGGTTCCTGATGCGTTTCAAGGGCGCGGACGATCAGGTTGATATCAAGACCGAACACCCAGAGTTTTCGGCTTGGCGTTGGTTGCCTGCTGACGATTTGGTGGAAAGCATCGTGCCATTCAAACGAGCGGTCTACGAGAAGGTGCTGGAACGCTTCAGAGAGCATTTGTGATGCGATACCTGGCAGCTCCGATCGCCGTCATGATCCCGGTTCAGGCATCGGCACTCGGTTGCATGTGTAGGGGCATGATGGATGCATATCTTCAGACGGATGAATGAGATCTGATGTATGTTGTGAACGGATGTCAGAGCTTTGATGCAGACCAGATGCTGCAACGCATTGAAAACGATATCAGATGTGACAATACTATCATGTCCATTCCGGCCCGGTTTTCAGGCCATGCTCTACGCCGGAGGAAGTTTTGCTGACGCTCGCTTGGGCTGTGGAGCGCTCGGTCAATTGCCTTGGCCCGTGGTGCGGTGCGATCGCCCTCGATCGCGAATAAATCCTTTTCTTGAAAGAGACCCATCCAGGTATCGGCTGATAGTCGGTTCCTGTCCTCAGTTTGGAGCTCCCCTCGTTTCTTGGACGGCCTTTGACTGAAGTGGAAAGGTGTTCATATGCCACGCACAAGCCACGAATAAGAAACCCGTCTCCGGCGGCTTTCCGGGAGCAGATCGTCGAATTGCGCAGGACCGGTCCGAGTGTTGAGGAGCTTGCACGCGAGTTCGCGTCCTGTGTCGCTACGATCCATACCTGGATCAAGCGGGCAGAGCGGGACGCCGGCAAGCGCGCCGACATACCGAGTAGCGAAGAACCGGGCAGATTGCGGAGGACATGGCCGTGAAAGGAAACCGTTGCGGCAAGAGAGATGTCTTTTTAGAAGCTGCGGCCGTCTGCCTTGAATCACGCCCTAAATCGGAAATCAATAGGTCATGGGCCTGGTACCGGATCCCGTCAAGCGACCCCTCACGAATGAAACTCCAGATGGCGGAAACCGACCTTACCCGCTCGTCCGGTTCATTCACGAGGCCGTGTTTCAGATGACATCTTGCCCCGGGCAGATAAGCTCAGACTCGCTATCTTTACGTTGGTAGGTGCGCACCCTTAGCAAGCTCTTCGTCCCACATTTTATCAATCGTTGGCGTTGTTCTGAAGTCTTATCATGGGAACATGTGCCGCAACATCGGCGGGAAACAGGCCTATGCATCGCGGGTCGTCAGCGATCTCGATCTGGCGCTTGTAGGGAACAAAGCCCGAGCGGATATAGAAGGGCAGGGCCTGAGGGCTGTCGATCGTGCAAGTGTGCACGTGAAAACGTGTGATTTCTTCCAACCAGGCGATCTCGATCGCGCGATCCATCAGATACGCCCCCGCACCCGATCCGATCAGCGCGGATGTCAGCCCGAAATAGGCCAATTCGCATTCACCATCTTTGCGAAAATCCAACTCAAGCAATGCTTCGGGGCGATCATGCTTGATCAGCGTGTAAAGCTGCACCTTGGGATCCGTGATGATCCGCGCAAGTTCCGGTTCCGGCAGTCTCAGCCGCCCGAACCAAAGCCAGTCCGCCCCGATCCGTCTAAAAAGGTCACGATATTCGGCCACGTCTTTCCAAAGCGTCTCGAACTGCAATCCTTTGGGCAATGGGACCCCGCGCAAAGGAGCCGGTTTATGCATTTGCAGATGCGTGACAGCCACCGCGAGCTTGCCGTCGGGCACGTCGTGATAGCCATCGCCCAGCATCAGGCAAGGCCTGCATTCTTGAAGAGCGCAGCGATATCGGTCTGTGGGCGTGGGCCCACATGGCTGATCACTTCGCCCGCGCAGATATGACCCATGCGCCCGCAGATCTCCAGATCGCGACCTGTTGCAAGCCCATAAAGAAAGCCCGCCGCGAATTGATCACCGGCGCCGGTAGCATCGACCGGGACAACATGTGTGACAGGCACGTCGACGCGCTGGCCTTCGCGGATAAGGCTGCATCCGTCACCAGATCGCGTACAGACGACAATAGGGCACATCTCAGCTGTCTGGCTGATCGCAAGCTCTGTGTCTTCGGTTTCAAAAAGCGATCTGATCTCGGCCTCGTTGCCGATGACATAGTCCAGTTCATCCCCGATCATGCGCAGGAAGTCTGCTCGGTGGCGTTCCACGCAAAACGGATCCGAAATGGCGATGCCTGCCATCCCGCCCGCGGCCCGCGTCAGGCGTGAGGCTTGCAGAAACGCTTCTTTCCCGGCGTCCTTGTCAAACAGGTAGCCCTCCAGAAACATAATGCGCGCAGCCTGCGCCACAGCTTCAGGCACATCGCTCGGGCCCAGATCGGTCGAAATGCCCAGAAACGTGTTCATCGACCGCTCACCATCGGGCGAGACAAAGATCATCGAACGCGAGGTCGGCAGATCTCCGCCCGCTACGGGTTCGTTGACGAAGTCAGTGCCACCGTCCTGCATCGATTTCGCATAAAAGTGGCCTAAGGCATCGTCGTGGACACGACCGATAAATGCGGTTGGCAGACCCAAGGCGCCGATCCCCGCAATCGTGTTGGCGACCGATCCGCCCGGTGTCTGGGTGCGGTCGTTCATGGCCGCATAAAGCACCTCGGCCCGTTCACGCTCGACCAGTTGCATGATGCCTTTTTCGATGCCCATGATGTCCAGAAAACTGTCATCGGCATGACTGATTACGTCGACGACGGCGTTGCCGATGCCGACCACTTCGTATTGTGTCATTGGGTTTTTTCCTCAAACGGGCAGAGATCTTCGATAATGCAAGTGGGACAAAGAGGCTTGCGGGCTTTGCAGTGATAACGCCCATGCAGGATCATCCAGTGATGCGCATGCAGTTGAAAATCGGCAGGAATGTGATCTTCGATGGCGCGCTCGACCGCATCAACGGTTTTGCCCGGTGCGATGCCGGTTCGGTTGCCCAGACGAAAGATATGCGTATCGACGGCCTGTGCGGGCTGACGCCACCACATGTTCAGAACGACATTTGCGGTCTTGCGACCGACACCCGGCAACGACTGAAGGGCTGCGCGGGAATTGGGAACCTCACCGCCGTACTCCTCGACAATTATCCTGCTGAGCTTTATGACGTTCTTGGCCTTGTTTCGGTAAAGACCGATGCTTTTGATATGTTCTATCAGGCCACCTTCTCCCAGATCCAGCATCTTTTGTGGGGTGTCCGCGATCTTGAAAAGGGCGCGCGTTGCCTTGTTCACGCCCACATCCGTGGCCTGTGCGGACAGGGCAACCGCGACGACAAGGGTGTAGGCATTGACATGTTCCAGTTCCCCTTCGGGTTCGGGGTCGGCGGCATGAAATCGCGTGAAGATTTCGCGGATCGTATGGTAGTCAAGCTGCTTTGCCATGGCGACCATATGCTGGGTTTCGCGGAGGTGGGCAAGCGACGTCTGAAATCTCATTAAAATCTGAACGGTTTTCGACGGCCACGGAAAGAGAATGGTGACTATTTGGCCGTTTCATCGCTCGAGTGATGTGCAAGTTCTGATGGTGCCGATGAAAGACCAAGTTCCAGAGTTCATGGAGGATGACGGTTCATCTTCGGCGCCTTCAGGTTTGGGGCCAGGCACAATGATCGTGACGCGGAACGGTGAAATCCCGGTCGAATGGCTTGACTCTCAGGACGAGGTTCTGACGCGTGACGCTGGCTTTCAGCCGATACTGTGGCTTGACCGCATGCGTCTTTGCCCTGCGGATCCGCATGAGCGTCTTGCGGTAATGCCGGTGCGGATCGCAGCCGGATCGCTGGGCGGCGGCTTACCGATCCACGATGTAGTTCTGTCACCCAATCAACTGATCCAATACACATCCACTCGCGCCGAACTCTACCACGGCTCTCAAGAGGTATTGATCCCTGCCAGTATGATGGGGTTCCGTCAGCAATGGGCAGGCTTTGTAACCTACACCCGCATTACATTGATCGAACATCACCTCGCTTCGGTCGAAGGGTCCTGGATGGGCACGACCCTTCCGAGCGATGTCGGAGACGTGCAGCTTGATCTGCCGACTGGCCTTGCGAAAAAACTGTGCGTTGCAGCAACCAGCGCCTGCCGTCCGATCCTGAATGAGGGAGAAGCGCGCGTTTTGTTGATGGAAGACCGTATAGCTCGGCAGGCGAGGCGTACATCAAAGCCGATCAGGCGCAAAAAGGCCGGCTAGGGCGCTCCGCCAATCCCTCGATTTCTCTCTCTGCAAAGCGCAGGTTTCGGGTCGCGCCATACATCCGGCTGGCTTAGGTTCGGCGCATGATGCAGACAGATGATACCAGATACCATTTCAACGTTATGCGGCGGGCGATTGATCTTATCGATGGCGCCGATGAGCCGCTCTCACTTGAGGTCTTGGCGGCTGAGATGGACATGAGCCCGGCGCACTTCCAACGCGTCTTTTCGCGGTGGGTGGGCGTCTCACCCAAACGTTACCAGCAATATCTCACACTGGGCCATGCCAAGGCGCTGCTAAATGAGCGCTTCACCACACTGGACACCGCCCACGGCTCGGGCCTGAGCGGATCTGGCAGGCTCCATGATCTTTTTCTGAGATGGGAAGCGATGAGTCCAGGTGATTACGCAAAGGGCGGCGCGGGCCTGACTATTTTCTGGGGCTGGTTTGAAAGTCCTTTCGGTCCCGCATTGGTCATGGGAACTGGAAAGGGGATCTGCGGATTGGGCTTTTCCGCCGAAATGGGCGAGGCCGAAACGATGGAGGATCTGGTCAACCGCTGGCCCGACGCCGAATTTGTCGAAGATCCGATGCGTTTGCGGCCTTGGGTCCTGGCGGCGTTTGGTGCGAAGGAGGCCGAACTGAATCAGGCGCCTTTGTTCCTGATCGGAGCGCCGTTTCAGATCAAGGTATGGGAGGCGCTACTGCAGATTCCGTCGGGTCACGTCACGACCTATTCTGAGATTGCCGAAAGCATCGGCAGCCCACGAGCGGTGCGCGCAGTCGGAACAGCTGTTGGGCGCAACCCTGTGAGCTGGCTCATTCCCTGTCACCGGGCCTTGCGCAAGACGGGTGGTTTGGGTGGATATCATTGGGGCTTGCCTGTCAAACGCGCGCTTTTGGCTTACGAATCCGCTCGGGCGGAGGCATGATTCTCTCGGCGGGATGACGCCGAAGTGACTGAGGTGGTTGTTTTTGCCGGGATCGTTCCTCGTTATATGGGCGTAATAGCAATGCGCCCTGCCCGAACGGGGCCTGATATAAGGCAGTACAGATATGATCCTGACCAAGAATTCTCTAATCCTTTTCCTTGTTGCGGCCATGGGCATGACGGCCTGCACGGATCCGGGCACTTTGGGTGGCGATCCAAACAACCCCAATGCTAACCGCAACCGCGGCGCGGCCATCGGGGCTGGTTTGGGCGCGCTCGTCGGCGCTGTAGGCCGGGACGATGACCGTGTCGAAGGTGCATTGATCGGTGCTGCTGTTGGTGGTGCTGTTGGTGCAGGTGTCGGATACAGCCTCGACCAGCAAGAGGCGGATCTGCGTCGCGAATTGGGCAATGAAAACTTCCTGATTCAGAACACCGGCGACCGACTTATCGTGACGCTGCCGCAGGACATACTCTTTGCGACAGATAGCGCATCACTTCGACCTGACCTTCGGGCGGATCTGAACGCTCTGGCTGTCAATCTGCAGCGCTATCCACAATCGAACATTCAGATCGTCGGTCACACCGACAGCGACGGTGACGCGGGCTACAATCAGGATTTGAGTGAGCGGCGGGCGGCTGCAGTCGCGAGCCAGTTGCAGGCTAGTGGCGTGAGCCCGGTACGCATTCAGGCATTTGGCCGTGGTGAAACGCAACCCATCGCGAGCAATTTGACACCGCAGGGTAAGCAGCAAAATCGTCGGGTTGAAATCGTGATTTTGCCGACCGCCTGATTGAACCTGATACCTCAAAATGAAGAAGGGCCGCCTCTTTTGAAAGGAGCGGCCCTTGCTTTGTTTGCTGGCCGCCGCATCATTTGTGCGGATCTGAAGAAGGACTTGTTATGACCACTCCAACACTTCTTGGCATCTCGGGCTCGTTGCGGGCTGAGGCGACGAACCGGAAGCTCCTGCGAGAGGCCGCCCGACTTTTCGGAGAGTGCACCTACATCGAAGCGGACCTGAATCTGCCGCTTTATGATGGCGATGCGGAAGCGGACAACGGTGTGCCAGATGCGGTAAAGACGCTCGCCCAGCAGATTGAGGAGGCTGATGCCGTCATCATTTCCACGCCGGAGTACAACAAGGGACCGTCAGGCGTTCTGAAAAATGCGCTTGACTGGGTCAGTCGGGTGGAAGGTCAGCATTGGAGCGGCAAGCCGGTCGCCGTAATGTCCGCTGCGGCAGGTCGGGCAGGAGGCGAACGGGCGCAGATGATCCTTCGCGGTTTCATGGTGCCGTTCCGGCCGCGTATTCTGCAGGGACCCGAGATACATTTGGCCGCCAGCAGCAGTCAGTTCGATGAGAACGGCCAGCTTACTGGCGAAATCTACGTCCGCGAACTGACCCAGTTGATGCAATCGCTGCGCGCTGAGATTTCCTGATGTCCGGACGTGTTTGGCCCCGGTGATTGAGTTGGAATGAGGCGTTGGCTAAAGGGAGGCAGAGACTTCGAATCCTTTCGGGATGGTGTCTTTTCCCTCAAGAACAAGATCAGCCATCGTTTCGGCCACTTTTGGAGCCATGCCAAAGCCGATCTTGAAGCCACCGTTCGCGATGAAGTGGTCAGGCCTGTCGGGCCAAGCGCCCAGCATAGGGGCACGGCTGCGGGCGCGGGGTCGCACCCCGGCCCACAGCTCGATGACTGTCGCATTCCTTAGGACCGGCAAGGTGTTTCGTACCTTTTCGATCAGCGCTTCAAGCAGGTCATCGGTCGTATGGCTGTCTTCGAAAAAACGCTCCGACGTCGATCCGGCGGCCGTTGTGCCATCTGCATGAGGGACGATGTGCAGCCCGTTTACAAAGATCTGGGGCATGTTCCTGGCGTCATGATCGAAGAGGGCGGCCTGCCCCTTAACTCCGCTGCCAACGACATGGCTGCGCCCTGCGTTCAAAGCCGAAAGGCCGGCGACTCCATTGGCCCAGATCACGTAACCTTCTGGACGGCCCTCTGTTTGCAGCTTTGCCCCCCGATGGGTGATTGCTGCAGCGAGGGCATGACAAGCCTTGCGCGGGTGGATCCTTGCGGTCAGTGTGTCGCGGATCAGATGTGTGGCATCAGGCGCCCAGCCATCCGTGGTGGCCGGGATCACGTCCCAGACGGCTTTGCCCTGCCAAAGCTGCTTTGCTCCCTCTTTGCGGCTGATCGCCAAAGCAAGGGCCGCCTCGTCCGCTATGGGCTGTAAGCGGCCCAGCCTTGCATAGCCAGGATCATGGTTCGAAGCTTCAGCGACCTCGTGCCAGAAAGGTTCGGCCATTATAAGGCTCTCGAACTGAAATTGCTTCTTGGCGTTCCAGTTTTCTGGCACATGCGGGGCAAGCGCCCCGACGATCCCGCCGCTGCTGCCGGCGGCCACACCGAAGGGGTCGATGACCTGGACTTTGGCGCCGCGCTTGCAGCACATCCAGGCGATCGACAAACCAAAGATTCCGGCGCCAAATATCGTGACATCTGCCGTTGCCAAAGCCGCACCCTTTCTGCACTCTCGCTTGGATTTCAGATGCATACAGGCCAAAATGATGGGGCACCAGCAGGCAGAACTGGAGTGGCGGGACGCACAAGTGCCTGTCTCGATCCGATTTGACGATCCTTACTACAGCCTTGAGAATGGTTTGGCTGAGACACGGCATGTCTTTCTTGGGGGCAATGACCTGCCAGCGCGTCTGCGCGACGGCTTTGCTGTGGCCGAACTTGGGTTTGGAACGGGTCTGAATACGCTGGCCCTCGCATCGGTCTGGACTGGCGCAGGTCGCGTCCGGTTGACAAGTTTTGAGGCCTATCCGCTTGCTGCGGAAGACATGGCCCATGCGCTAGCACCGTTTTCCGAAGTGGCGCCGATGGCCGTTCAACTCGTCAACGCATGGGCAGAGGGCGCACGATCTTTTGCATTGGGCGCGCTGGATGTGGAGATCATTGAAGGGGATGCACGCGAGACGCTGCCGACTTGGGAGTATGCAGCCGATGCCTGGTTTCTTGATGGCTTTTCTCCTGCGAAGAACCCGGAATTGTGGTCGCCCGAACTGATGCTGGCGGTCGGCGCACATACAAAGCCGGGTGGAAGTGCTGCGACCTATACGGCGGCGGGTTCCGTCAGGCGTGGGCTCGAACGTGCGGGCTTTGCTGTTGAGCGCGTGCCGGGCTTTGGCCGAAAACGGCACATGACCCGTGCGCGTATGATAGCATGACCCAGCAGAACAATACCTTTCTCGGCGTCCTGCTGATGGTTGCGACAACTGTTGTTTTTGCCACTCAGGACGGTCTGTCGCAGCATCTGGCTGGTGAATATAACGTCATGATGGTGGTTATGGTCCGTTACTGGTTCTTTGCGGCTTTTGTCATCGCGATTGCCGGAGGCAAGGCGGGCGGGGTCCGGAAGGCGGCAGCGACTCGGCAACCGGTACTCCAGGCGTTTCGAGGTCTTTTGCTGGCGGCTGAGATCTGCGTGATGGTCTTGGCCTTCACGATCCTGGGGCTGGTCGAAAGCCACGCGGTTTTCACCTGCTATCCGTTGCTTGTGGCGGCCCTTTCCGGTCCGATCCTGGGCGAAAAAGTCGGTTGGCGTCGCTGGGCGGCGATCGGCTTGGGGTTTGTTGGCGTCCTGGTCATCCTGCAACCAGGCTTCGGGGTTTTCGACCCCGCCGCCATTATCCCATTGGCATCGGCCACCATGTTTGCCGTCTACGGTCTGCTGACCCGATATGCGGCCAGGGAGGACAGCACCGAAACCAGCTTTTTCTGGACGGGCACGGTTGGGGGGCTCGCGATGACCATCATAGGCATCTGGTTTTGGGAGCCAATACAAGGCGTGGACTGGATCTGGATGGGCACGCTATGCGTGACTGGTGCCCTTGGACATTGGCTGTTGATCAGATGCTACGAGGTCGCAGAGGCCAGCGCGGTTCAACCCTTTGCCTATCTACAGTTGGTCTTTGCGGCGGCCATCGGCATGGCGGTTTTTGGCGAAACCCTACGGGCCAATGTGGCTATAGGCGCTGCGATGATCGTCGCAGCAGGCCTCTTCACCCTATGGAGAGAGCGTCGCCAGCAGGGTTGAGCCGGTCAGTTCCTCACTGAAAGGCACGGGCAAGGGGTCTTTCCCAAGACGCGCGCGATATACAGGCAGGCTTTCAGCGACCCGCATTACGTAATTGCGGGTCTCGCGAAAGGGGATGTGTTCGATCCAGTCGACAACATCGAAATCCTCCGGCAGCCTGTTCAGGCGGCCAAAGCGCTTCTGCCAGCTTTCAGGGCGGGAAGGCCCCGCATTGTAGCCCGCCGACATCAGGATAACGTTGCCTCGGAACCTTTCGGAGAGCATCGCGAGGTAGGCGGCCCCCAATTCGGCGTTGTAGGACGGATCACTGATCAGTTTGGTCGTCTGATGCTGGCTGGACCGCCCAAGACGTTTGGCCACTTCACGCCCCGTTGCGGGCATGATTTGCATGAGTCCAAGGGCGCCGACGCCGCTTTGGACTACAGGGTCGAATTCGCTTTCGCGCCTTGCGATGGCCAGCACCATTTCAGGTGCCATAGGCAGGTTTTTCTCGGCAATGGGGTGTAGCGGGTAATAGGGCGCAGGCTCAACAATTGTTCGGCGCGCCAGACGCTTGCCGATCATGACGGCCAGGTGCGGTTGATCAACGTCGATGGCGGCACGTCCCAATTGCGCCGCCTCTGCCGGGGGGACGGTTTCAGCCAGGTGGGTCCAGAAGCGCTCTGCCAATGACAGCTCTCCCGAGGCTTGCAAAAGCAGACCGGCTTCAAAGAGGTCGCGTTTCGCCAGATCAGAACTGCGCCAATCGGATATGTCGGCATTGCCTGTCAGCGAGGTGTCGAGCGCCAATCCCGCCTTTTCTGCAGCGAGCAATCCGTAGAACGATGTCTGATACTGCGCTGCGGCTGCATAGGCCATGTCCGCTCTGGCCGCGTTCCCCATAGCTTCGAGTGCGCGGCCCTTCCAATAGCCTGCCCGCCCCTGTGAGATTGGCGTGTAGACGGCCGTGTCAAAATTGCTGAAATGCTTCAGCGCGACCTGGGGCTCGTTGAGGAATCGCAGCGAAATGTAGCCCGACAACCACTCAAGATCCGCATAGGCACTGCCATCGACCAGATGATGTTGCGAAGCCAACTGATAGGCGCGCTTGTAGTTGCTGTCGCGCATCTCATCTCGGGCAAGCGACCGTCGTCGGTTGGACCATTCCTCGGGCCGCCCGAGGCTCTCTGCGCTGACCGAACGCTCCAGCATCAACTCCTTGGCAGATTCCGGACGGCCCTTGCGCATCCGCCATTCCATCCGGTCGTGGGCAAGGCCGGGATTATCCGCCAATTCGTCGGGAACTGCTGCAATCAGTGTGTCGACATTGCCAGCCCGGACCTGCAGGCCCAGACGGGCCCTTGCCAGCTTGACCCAGGCATCTGGCACCAGATCGAACATACGCTTTGCATCATCGTCTTCCCCTTCCCACAGCATCGCGTCCAGTCGGGCCGTGTGATGCGGCTTCAAAAGATCGACGTGACGCGACAGAAACAGCGCGTGGGTGTTGCTGTCGATTTCCATAGTGCGCCAGGCCAGCACAAGCGCGACCTCGGCGTCGCCGCTTTGGCCATTGGCGACAAGCGCCCTTGCATAGGCGAGAATGCCTTTGGCAGTTTGGGGCGGGGTTTCGTCGAAAAATGACAAGATGGACGCATCACCTGCGCTGATCACGGCCGCTTCGGACCGCTTGCGCAAATAGGGCTCACCGGGCCAGTTGGGGCGTCGTTCCAGAAAGGCGCGGATTTCGGAATAGCTGCCTTTGCCCGCGCGCAGACGTTCCCATTCGATGATGTCCGACGCGACAGAGCCATCACGAGCAGCGACCTGTGCGGCCCTAACCCAATCCCCCTTGCGAACGGCATCGATGGCCGATCCAAGTGGGCGGGGCCGGTCTGCCAGCAAAGGCGATGCAATGGCGAAAGTGAGGATGAGTGACAGAAGAATACGGGTCATCTCTTGCATTTCCTATCGGCGCAAGGCTATGGCCGGACAGCATAAAGCGTGACGGTCCGAGTTCAACCGATCTTCGTAACGTCGTCGTGAAAATCCGGGTGTCTTGCCTGCCAAACTGAAAAAATGGAGCGTGAAAATGTTCAAAGGTTCTATGCCTGCCCTCGTCACGCCGTTTCGAAACGGCGCATTGGATCTGGAAACGCTCAAGAAACTGGTGGAGTGGCATATCGGCGAAGGCACACATGGTTTCGTGCCAGTTGGGACAACGGGCGAAAGTCCGACTCTCAGTCATGATGAACATGAGACAGTGATCGAAACCGTCGTCAAAGCTGCGGCAGGGCGCGTGCCAGTGATCGCTGGGGCTGGGTCGAACAACACTGTAGAGGCCATCCGCTTCGTGCAATGCGCGGCCGAGGTTGGCGCGGATGCGGCCTTGGTCGTCACGCCCTACTACAACAAGCCCACGCAACGCGGGCTGATCGCGCATTACACCGCGTTGCACGATTGCGCGGAAATCCCGATCATCATCTACAACATACCGGGCCGTTCGGTGATCGACATGACGCCCGAGACAATGGCCGAGCTTGCCAAGTTGCCGCGCATCGTCGGAGTCAAGGACGCCACCGGTGACCTAGCGCGGGTCAGTTGGACTCGCATGACTTGCGGTCCTGACTTCGTCCAACTGTCAGGGGAGGACGCAACCGCGCCCGGCTTCAACGCCCAAGGGGGGGTAGGCTGTATCTCGGTAACGGCAAATGTAGCACCAAGGCTTTGTGCCGAGATGCAGATCGCTTGTCTCGACAATGACTACGAGCGCGCCTGCGACATTCAGGATAAGCTTCTGCCGCTGCACAAGGCGATCTTTACCGAACCCGGTCTTATCGGCGCGAAGTACGCCATGTCTCGTCTGGGTCTCTGCAGCGAAGAAGTGCGCCTGCCGCTCAGTGGTCTTGAGGATAGCACCCGCACAGCGGTTGATGACGCCCTGCGCCATGCGGGTCTGATGAACTAAGCCCACAAAAGTCGGGAAAACCTGACTGTTCGGCGTCCGCCCCTTAAGGCATGTCATGTCCATTCATTTGATTTGAAAGGATTTTGACATGTCATATTGGCTTTTGCCGTCTTACTCATGGAGTAATTACACCTATTACTTCGCAACACCTACCGGCAACGGCGTCTGGGAGCCCGACGCGACCTTCGACATCGTCGCCGTTGGGGCGCAGGGCGCTGACCATTTTGTCACCGGCGAAGGTGACGACATTCTGTTCGGAAACGTGGGCAATGACATTCTCGTGCCGGCGGGTGGTGACGATTCCGTGCATGGCGGTGATGGTGACGACGCCATCCACACCGGCACCGGGCATGACACATTGAATGGCGGCAATGGCGACGATACGCTGACGCTTTTCAAGGAGGAGGATGCCGGTTGGCTGGTAGATCTTGATGGCGGCTATGGCCTCCAACTGGTCGGCGACATCTTTCGGGGTGGCCATCTAAACACCGCGGAGATCCGGAACATCGAAAACGTTCATGGCTCTTCTGGGGATGACACCATTCGTGGCGATGACGGGGCGAACGAGTTGACCGATGGGGGTAGCAACTTTTTCAGGGACAACGATTTCATAGAGGGTCGCGGTGGACATGACACGATTACCTCTTCTGGCGGCAGCGATACGATTTCAGGAGGGGCCGGTAACGACCGGATCGTTGTCCGCGAATATGCCAACGACCATTCCATTGCAGGTGGAGAAGGGACAGATGTCTTTGAATTTCGGGACCATTCCGCACAAAGCGGGCGTATCGCCACGATCGAGGACTTCGACATCTACGAGTATGATCGTATCCAGATCGACAGTGACTTTGTCTGGAACGAATTCGGTCATAGCGAATACGAAGTCTTCGCGCAAAAAACCTTCTGGTACGATCAGTTTGAGGATGTCGTTACGCTCTACTTCGATAGAAATGGCGATGCTGTGTCCGACTATACAATTGACGTCGTGATGCAAGGTGGTATCGACTTCCACCACGCCATCGACATGATCTACGCCTGACGCTTCCCATAGTAGAGGCCGACGACGTGTTCGGCCTCTGCGAAAAAGAGCCAGCGCGCGGTCAGAACACCCGCTATATGACAGACCACCGCAAGACCTGCTAGGACATGCGAAAAGGGCAGCAGCAGCAGGATAACGGGGACGACGCTCATCAAGAGGATCGCGATCATCCGCAATTGCTGGCTGTGCTTGCGCCCCACCACGTGGACCATCTCTTTGAGAAGATAGTTGGTACCGGTATGCGGCGGTTCGAACGCGCGCACTTCGCCTATGGTCCCAAGCTGGGTAGCGCTGGCAAGGTTTGTGCCGGATCGAGCGAGGGCCTGATCCCCCTGAATCCAAACGATCACCTGAACAGCACCAGCCATAAGCAGCAGGCCAAGCGCCCAGTTCACCTGCCCGGCCATGAGGGCGCCACCCGCGACGGACAGCGCCATGAACTTGATCGGTGTCAGGGGCATATTCCAGCGTGGGACGGTTTTTAGCTGTGTGTAGATCATTGATGTCGTGAACACTGCGGCGAGGGATGCGATGGCCCCCAAGATACCGAGGGCGGGCCAGCGGATCTGAAGAAAGACAAGCCCTGTGCCGTAGAGGCCCATAAAGATAAGTGCAGCAACAGCGCACCATGCCTCGCGGCTGAGCCATGACGAGCGCCATTGCGTGAACGCCTTGATGGCCCGCTCAGGATGGCCCAGATGAAAGGTAGATGCCAAAAGCCCGCCAACCGCGAGCAGGTAGGCGAGCACGAAGAAGATGAAAGCCACCCAACCGGTCACGGCCGGTAGGCCAATGCCCAGCCAGAAAAGAAGGCCAAACCCTAGGCCGGAGAGCGTCGTAAAAATGATAACGGAGGGTGCAGGATGCATCAGCTCTGTCCTCCGGGCAGACAGTCGAGTGTTTTGTCGAGCCAGCCAAGAAATCCCTTGGGGCTGTCGGCGACAGGTTCGAGAAAAGGCGCCAGCACGTCGAACTCCGGAGCAGTATCTTTGGGGCGCGGGGGCAGGTATTTGTTGACGGGTTTTGTGCCTTGTTCGGGCATCAGATCCACACCGCCGCGTTCTTCCACCAATCGAGAAACCGCGCTGTCGGCATCGCCCAGATCACCGAAATGCCGCGCACCGGCGGGGCAGGTCCGCACACAAGCAGGCACGCGATCTTCTTCAGGCAGGTTTTCGTTGTAAATCCGATCCACACAAAGCGTGCATTTTTTCATAACCTTTTCAACGGGATCCAGTTCGCGCGCGCCGTAGGGGCAGGCCCAGGCGCAAAGGCCGCAACCAATGCAGTCGGTCTCGTTGACCAAAACGATCCCGTCTTCGACCCGCTTGTAGCTGGCGCCCGTCGGGCAGACCGTGACACAAGGCGCATCCTCGCAATGGAGGCAGGATTTCGGGAAGTGTACAAGCTGGGCCGGGCCTTGATCTGGTTGCGCTTCGTAGGAATGCACCCGGTTCAGGAATGTGCCTGAAGGATTGGCTCCATACGCATCCGTGTCTGCAAGTGGCGCGCCATAGTTTTCGGTGTTCCACCCTTTGCACGAAACCACGCAGGCATGGCAGCCTACGCATGTATCGAGGTCAATGACGAGGCCGAGTTTTTTCTCTGTCTGGCTGGGAAGCTGGGTCATTTTTTCACGTCGGTATTACGTCGGTATATTGTCTGTATAGCGTCGGTGCTGATTTCGGTTCATGGAGATCATTTGCCCAGTTTCCAGGTTAGCTGATCCGGGCCTTTGCCAACCGGTGATTTCAGCGGCGGATGCGCGGGCTGACTTTCGGCAGGCTTATTGGTCTTTTGAATTTGAACCTTCAAGTCGAACCAGGCGGCTTGCCCGGTGATGGGGTCGGAGTTGGACCAGCGCAAGCCGTCGCCCTTTGGCGGCAGCAATTCGTGGATTAGATGGTTCAGCAAAAAGCCCTTCGTCGCTTCGGGCGCGTCCGGGGCGAGCGCCCAGGCGCCTTTGCGTTTGCCGATGGCGTTCCAGGTCCAGATCGTATTGTCGTTGAGTGCGGCCATTTCCATAACGGGCACGTCGATTTGGCCGTGGGGGGAGGTCACGCGGATCCAGTCTTCGTCTTTTAGCTCATGCTCCCGCATCAGCTTGGTTGGCAGGTACATCGGGTTGTGTCCATGGATCTGACGCAGCCACGCGTTTTGCGAACCCCAGGAATGATACATGGCCATTGGGCGCTGGGTCAGGGCTGTGATCGGGTATTCCTGTACCTTGTTGGCGGGGCTGGGATCGTACCAGATTGGTAGGGGATCCATCCGTTCCTTGATCTGGTCGCGCAGATGATCCGGCGGTTGGCGTTCGCCATGCCCCTCGGCGGCGCGCTGAAATTTGCGCATGGGCTCGACATAGAGCGAAAAGAGGTAGGGCTGTGGGCTGTCGTAAAGGCCAAGGTTCACTGCCCAATCCTGATAGGCGCTGTTCCAGGGCTTGTAATAGAGCGCCTCTTCGGGGATGTGACCGACCCAAAACCCGCCGTTTTCGATGTAGCGGTCAAGCTGATCGGGGTTCTTTTGGCCCCGACCGACGCTGTCGCCATTGCCGCGCCAGCCAGCCAGCGGGCCGATGCCCGGCTTGCGTTCGTGGTTGGTGATGTAGTCGGCATAATCGCCGTACTTCGCGCTGCCGTCTTCATTGGTGAAGCCCGGCAGACCCATCTTGTTGGCGAGATGCACAAGTGTCGTTTGAAACCCCTGCACGTCTCGATCCGGTTCGACCACGGGCCAGCGGATCGCGTCTGCAGCCGCGTCCGCCTCGCAAATGGGTCGATCCAAGAGGCTGATGCAGTCGTGCCTTTCGAGATAAGTGGTGTCCGGGAGGATCAGGTCAGCATAGGCAACCATCTCGGAACTATACGCATCCGAATATATGATGCGCGGGATGACATAATCGCCTGTCTCATCCTTGTCCGTCAGCATCTTCATGACGCCGGTCGTGTTCATGGTCGAATTCCACGACATGTTCGCCATGTACATGAAGAGCGTGTCGATCTTGTAGGGATCACCCGCATAGGCGTTTGAGATCACCATGTGCATCAGACCATGCGCGCTCATAGGGTTTTCCCATGTGAAAGCCTTGTCGATGCGGGCGGGCGTGTCGTCATCTTTAAGCGCAAGATCTTCGGGCCCGTGAACAAAACCCAGGTGCGGGCCGTCGAGCGGGCAGTCGGGTTTCGCGCCGCAATGTGGTTTCGGATGGGCGGTCGCTGGCTTGGGGTAGGGCGGCTTGAAGCGGAAGCCACCCGGAACTTCTACTGTTCCTAACAGGATCTGTAGAACGTGCAGCGCCCGACAGGTCTGGAAGCCGTTGGCATGGGCTGAGATGCCGCGCATGGAATGGAAACTGACGGGGCGGCCGACCATTTTTTCGTGATGCTCGCCCCGGAAATCAGTCCATGGCTGGGCAATCTCGAAAGCTTCATCAAACGCGACGCGGGCCAGTTCGGCGGCGATGGCACGGATCCGTTCGGCGGGGATGCCGCAGGTTTCGGCCACGGCTTCTGGGGCGTACACTTCTGATAGATAGCGCTCGGCCATCTTCTCCATCACAGTGCCGGGGGCAGAGAGATCGGGGCGGACGCCTTTCTGGTTGAAGGGCGCAGGCTTGCCGGTGGCCCGGTCTATAACCAATTCGCGACCTTCGTCGTCACGCTGCAAGAGGCCAGTCTCAGGATCCAGCAGCACCGGTGCGTTTGTGAAACGCGCCAGATAGTCGAGGTCGATGCGACCCGCTTTCATCAGGCAATGCACCA
Organism: uncultured Shimia sp.; assembly: GCA_937897325.1. Classification (GTDB taxonomy): domain Bacteria; phylum Pseudomonadota; class Alphaproteobacteria; order Rhodobacterales; family Rhodobacteraceae; genus CALCOY01. Next base: position 76,385 of record CALCOY010000021.1, on the reverse strand, counting down.
TTGACAGGATGAACAGCCCATCGGTGCCAGGGGTGATGCCGACCCATTCGTCTGCGACGGCATTGTAACCCGTGCGGATCGGGTTGACGCCGATCACCTTGGCACCGCGTCCCTTGATCTTGCCAATCCCCATCTTGATCGGGTTGCTGTCGTGATCCTCGGCCACGCCAAACAGCATAAAAAGTTTGGTATGGTCCCAATCGGGTTGTCCGAATTCCCAGAAGGCGCCACCCATGGTGTAGATGCCCGCAGCGGCCATGTTCACCGAACAGAAGCCACCATGCGCAGCGTAGTTCGGCGTACCGAAGTTCTGAGCCCAGAAGGAGGTAAACGATTGCGACTGGTCGCGGCCTGTGAAGAACGCGAGTTTTGACGGATCGTCCTTGCGGATCGGCTCAAGCCAGTCTGCGGCGATCTGCAGGGCCTCATCCCAGGTGATCTCTTCGAATTCGCCTGATCCGCGCGGGCCGACGCGTTTCAAAGGTGCGCGCAGCCGTGAAGGGGCATTGTGCTGCATGATGCCCGCACTTCCTTTGGCGCACAGCACGCCTTGGTTCACGGGGTGATCGCGGTTGCCTTCAATGTAGGCGACCTTGCCATCCTTCATATGAACATTGATCCCGCAGCGACAGGCGCACATGTAGCAGGTCGTTTTGCGCACCTCGTCCGAGACGTGGGGCGAAAGGTTCAGTTTCGGTTGCTGGATGGTCATCTGGCGAAGGATCTTTCGTTTAGGTCAATACTTGTAGGCCGACGAGGACGGTTCCTCCAAGAAAAAGGGTTTGAATGACGATGAGCGCGATTGCCGCAGGCCCCACCGACAGGATTTGCTTTAGGTGGGTCTTCATGCCGACAGCGGCGATGGCTGTCAGCAAGAACCAACGCGAGGCGGATGAGAGCGTTTCGGTCACGAAGCCGGGTAGGGCGCCAAATGAGCTAAGGGCGGCGAGGACGATGAAACCCACGGCAAAGGTTGGCAGGATGGGCGGACGTTTTCCGTCGGTGGTCGTGCTGACCCGCGCGCGGATGACCAGCGAGGCGACAAGAACGATCGGGGCCAGCATGGCGACGCGAACCAGTTTGAAAAGCGTGGCGGCATCGCCTGTTTCCTCGGATACGGAATAGCCCGCGCCCACGACCTGCGCGACATCATGGATCGTCCCGCCGAGGAACAGCCCGGCCTCGGTGCTGCTCAGATCCAGTTGGCTGACGATGATCGGGTATAGGATCATCGCCACGGTCGACAGGACCGTGACGCCGATCACTGTGAAAATCAGGCGTTCCTCAGTCCGTTCGTCACGAGGTAGGATCGCACCGATGGCCATCGCCGCAGAAGCTCCGCAGATCGCGACGGAGCCAGAGGTTAGAAATGCAAAGCGCCAGCCGTGCCCCAGCAGCGGCGCGATGGCGAAGCCGGAGCCTATGGTCGCCAGCATGGCCCCAATGATCAAAGCGATCTGGCCGATTTCGAGCCCGGCCAGAAGATCAGCGCTGATCCGGACGCCCAGAAACGCGACGCCCAGGCGCAATAGCGATTTGGCGGAAAAGGCGATGCCTTCGGCGGCTTTGCTGCCATCCTCGGACAGGAAGTTGAGCGCTATGCCCAGCAACAGAGCCATGAGCATTGCGGGCGTCGCATAATGCTCGGACAGGAATTGTGCGGCAAGTGCAACCAGGCCGGCAACCAGAATGCCGGGAAAGAATGCCTGGATCTGGTCAGCCCGGATCAAGCGGCACCGCGCCTGTTGTCAAGCGGCACCCAGTCGCGCATCCCTGGTCCGTTATAAAGCGTCAGAGGCCGGATCAGGATGTTCTGACGCTGTTGTTCAACGCATTGGATGATCCAGCCTGGCATGCGTCCAATGGCGAAGATCGGCACGTAGAGATCCATCGGAATGCCGTGAAGCTGGTAGATCACGCCGGAATAGAAATCGACATTCACATTTAGGCCGTGGCGGGCATAGGGCTTCATAGCTTCGACCACGGCTTGCAGGATCTCGTACCATTCGGGTGCGCCCATCTCCTCGCCGAGTTTCCGGACGCCTTCGCGCATGTGGCGCGCGCGGGGGTCCTCGGCCCGGTAGACGCGGTGACCAAAGCCGGTGACGGCCTCGCGATTGCCCCGCTTGGCCTTGACGTAATCGGCGGCATTTTCGGGTTTGCCGATCTCGTGGACCATCTTCATGACGTCCTCGGCCGCTCCACCATGGGCAGGACCGGCTAGGGTAGACAGCGCTGTGACGATCGCGCCATGCAGATTGGCCTCTGTCCCTACCGTGACGCGTGCGGCGAAGGCCGAGGCATTGGCGCCGTGTTCGGCGTGCAGGACGAAATCGACATCTGCCAGACGCGCGGCATCTTCCGAGGGTTTTTCGCCCTTCAACATCCACAGCCAGTTCGCCGCATGGCTCAGGCCGCTATCGGGGGCGAGCGGGTCGCGGCCATTGCGGATCGCCTCATGCGCGGCGATCAGTGTCGGCACTTGCGCGGTCAGCTTCATGCCGTTTTTGATGAACGCGTCCTCGCCAACGTCCTGGCTGGCGGGATCCAGAGCCGCAAGAGCGGAGACAGCGGTGCGCAGCACGTCCATCGGGTGCCCGTCCTTGCAAGACCGGATGATATCCAGCACCGCATCAGGCACGGCGCGGTTGGCCCGCATCGTGGCGTCAAAGGCGTTGAGCTCTGCCGCATCGGGCAATTCGCCGTGGATCAGCAAATAGCAGACCTCTTCAAAAGTCGCATGCTCGGCGAGGTCGTGAATCGAATAGCCGCGATAGCTCAACTCTCCTTTCGCGCCGTCAATGTGGCTGACGCCTGAGCGCTCGAAATAGATGCCCTTGAGCCCCCGGTTGATCTTGACGGTGTCGTTCATTGATGGCTCCTTGCGCGCAAAACGGAGTTGGTGATGTTGGTACTTGAGGCCGCCTTTGAGACGGCAAAGGCGCGGAAAGCGCGTGTGGTGATGCCAGAGCGGGACGAGCCGCGCGTGGCCGAGGCAGCGGATCGCGTGGCCCGGGAAGGCATTGCGGAACCCGTTGATCTTGCTGAAGTTTCGGAAGCACAGATTGAAGCCTTGGTCGCGACACGCGGCATGAAGCCGGCCATGGCCGAGCGGCTTCTGCGGAAGCCATTGTACCGGGCGGCGGCAATGGTGGCAGCGGGCGAGGCCGACACGCTTGTCGCCGGTGCGGCCAATCCGACGGCAGAGGTGATCAAGGCGGCCTCCATGTCCATTGGGCTGGCCGAGGATGTCACGGTGCCATCGTCGTTCTTTCTGATGCTCTTCCCTGGCGGGCGGCAGATGGTCTGGGCGGACTGTGCTGTGAATGCATACCCGGATGCCGCCGCCTTGGAAGCTATCGCAAGGGCATCTGAGATTACGGCGCGGCGCTTGCTGGGATATGCGCGGCCCGCGCTTTTGTCGTTCTCAACAGGAACGTCCGGGACCGGAGCATCAGTCGATATGGTCCGGCAGGTGGCCGAGGCCACGGGCTTCAAAGGGCCGATCCAGGCGGATGCTGCCTTGAATGCGACCATCGCGGCGACGAAGGGCATGGGTGAGGGAAAGGCGAATGTGCTGATATTCCCATCGCTGGATGCAGGCAATATCGGGTATAAGCTGGCGCAGGAACTGGCAGGTGCCCAGGCGCTTGGACCCTTTTTGCAGGGCTTTGCAAAGCCGGTCTGCGATCTCAGCCGGGGCGCAAAGGTGGACGACATCGTCGCGGCGACGGCCGTTGCCTCGGCGATGCTGTAGCAGCTAGAGGTCACGCAGCCTCCATCAGCCGCAGCGCGTCATGGGCGATCATGCGTTCTTCTTCGGCAGGCACGACCCAGATGGCGACCTTGCTGCTGTCGGCGTGCTGACGCGGTTTGCTTCTGTGATTGGCGTCGGGGTCCATCACCGCGCCGGTCCATTCGAGACCGCGCAAAATACGCGCGCGCACACCCTTGGCATTCTCTCCGATACCACCGGTAAAGGCGATGGCGTCGATGCCTTCCATTGCTGCGATTAGACTGCCCGCGTGGCGCAGCGACCAATAACAGAAATGTTCAATCGCAAAGGCGCTGTCGGCTGAGGGGTCGACCATGAGCTTGCGCATATCCGATTTACCGCCCGAGAGGCCCAATAGCCCGCTTTCGTGGTTCAGGATCGCCTTGGTACGGTCGAGTCCGTTTTCTTCGACCAGCCGCAGCACGGCATTGGCGTCGATCCCGCCCGATCTTGTGCCCATGGTGAGCCCGTCAAGCGGCGAATATCCCATGGTTGTCGCAATCGACTGACCATTCAGGATCGCACAAAGGCTTGCGCCGTTGCCAAGGTGAAAGGCCAAAAGGCGCGAGGGGAGCTTGTCGCCTGAAATTTCAGGCAGTCGTTGCACAAGCGAGGCATAGGAAAGCCCGTGAAAGCCGTAGCGGCGGATACCCTTGGTCTCCATCATCCGGGGGATGGCGTAGCGCGTGGCGACGTCCGGATTGGTAGCGTGAAAAGATGTGTCAAAGCTCGCAAATTGCGGCAGATCGGGCACGACCTCGGCCAGCGTATCGATTGCGGCGAGGTTGTGCGGATTGTGCAAGGGGGCCAGCGGCGTACAGCTTTCGATCTCGGCCCGGACATCCGCGCTGAGCCGCATCGGCTGGTTCAGCTTGCGCCCGCCATGCACAACCCGGTGGGCCGCTGCGCGCAGCTTGTTCGGGGTCAGGCTCTTGTCAGCCAGCATCTTGAGGATCGCGGAAAGGGCCGCCTTGTGGTCGATCAGGGGCAGATCCTCGCTGTCTTTGCCGACCTGCAAGAAAGACTGCCCGCCGATGCCTGCTGCGATGCCTGACAGGGTCTCTTTCAGAGAACCGTCGAACATCGCGAATTTGATTGAGGACGACCCGGCATTGAGCACCAATATCGGAGCGTCTTTGCCGGGGCGTCCCATGGATCAGGCGACCTGTTCGCGCATGTCGGTGGGATCGATGCCGGCCACGCTGACAGGCTTCTTCATCGCGTCGCGGCGGAAGGGTTCGCCCAGTTCCTGGTTCAGCATCGCCTCGATCAGGGTGGTCACACCGTTTTCCATCTGATCCTTGATGGCGGTGTTCAGCGCATCCGTCAGTTCATCCATGGTGCGCGCGGCGACACCTTTTAAGCCACAGGCTTGCGCAATACCGGCGTAGGAGACTTCCTCGTCCAACTCGGTGCCGACAAAGTTGTCCTCGAACCAAAGGGTGGAGTTTCGCTTTTCGGCGCCCCATTGATAGTTACGGAAAACGATCTGCGTGATCGCTGGCCATTGCCCACGACCAATGGCCGTTAGTTCGTTAACCGCGATGCCGAAAGCACCGTCACCCGCGAAACCCACAACCGGCACGTCTGGCTGGCCGATTTTGGCGCCTACGATTGATGGCAGGCCGTAGCCGCAGGGGCCAAAGAGGCCGGGGGCCAGATACTTGCGGCCTTCTTCAAAAGAAGGATAGGCGTTGCCGATCGCGCAGTTATTGCCGATGTCGGACGAAATGATCGCCGCCTTCGGCAGGGCGGACTGGATTGCCCGCCACGCCATGCGGGGGCTCATCCAGTTAGGTTTGGCGTCACGAGCACGCTGATTCCAGGTTGTGCCAGGATCGTCATCCTCGTGGTCCATGGAGCTCAGCTGCTGCGCCCATGTTGATTTTGCCGTGGCGATCTTGTTCTTACGATCTTCGCGGCCTTCATCACCGGCGGTGTCGGACAGATTGGCAAGGATCCCTTCGGCCACCTTCTTTGCGTCACCGACGATGCCGACGCTCACTTTTTTGGTCAGGCCAATCCGGTCGGGGTTGATGTCGACCTGAATGATCTTCGCGTCTGCGGGCCAGTATTCCATGCCATAGCCGGGGAGGGTCGAGAACGGGTTGAGGCGGGTGCCGAGGCAGAGAACCACGTCGGCTTGTTTGATCAGCTCCATTCCCGCCTTTGAGCCATTGTAACCCAAAGGCCCGGCAAAAAGCGGGTGCGAGCCGGGGAAGGCATCGTTGTGTTGATAGCCCACGCAAACCGGTGCCGTCAGGCGTTCGGCCAGGGCGGCAGAGGCCGCAATCCCGTCAGCCAGAACGACACCTGCGCCGTTCAGGATCACCGGGTTCTTCGCTGCGCTTAGCAGGTCGGCGGCGGCTTTTACGGAGTTTTCACCGCCCGGGCTGGCCTCAAACACAATGGGCTCGGGGATTTCGATGTCGACGACCTGGGTCCAGAAATCGCGGGGCAGGTTGATCTGCGCAGGACCCGACAGACGCTTGGCTTTGGAGATCACGCGCGTCAACACCTCAGCCACGCGGGACGGGTCGCGCACTTCTTCCTGATAGGCGACCATGTCTTCGAAGAGCTTCATCTGCTCTACTTCCTGGAAGCCGCCTTGCCCGATAGTCTTGTTTGCCGCTTGCGGCGTCACCAGCAGAAGGGGCGTATGGTTCCAATAGGCGGTTTTGACGGCGGTCACAAAATTGGTGATGCCGGGGCCGTTCTGGGCGATCATCATCGACATCTTGCCGGTCGCCCGCGTATAGCCATCCGACATCATTCCGGCACTGCCTTCATGGGCGCAATCCCAGAATGTGATCCCCGCCGTCGGGAAGAGATCAGAGATGGGCATCATGGCCGAACCGATGATACCAAATGCGTGTTTAATACCATGTTTTTGAAGCGTTTTTACAAACGCTTCTTCAGTTGTCATTTTCATGAATCGCCGCTCCTGAGTTTAGCTGCACTTTAGTCACATCACAGCTATGGCGTTAGGGCCAGTTCGGGCTTTGATTTCAGTCCAGATTAGCCGTGCAGCGTTTCGGCGATCAGTGCGATCCCGTCTTCTATCCGGGCCAGCGGGATCGATGAATAGGCCAGTCTGTAAAAGTTCTGCGGGGCGTCGCGGCCATGAAAGAAAGCATGGCCCGGTTCAATCAGCACGCTCTTTTCCTGCAGGCGGGCGGCGAGGTCAGCGGTGTTGGTGCCATTTGGGGCTTTCATCCAGAAAGATGACCCGCCCATGGCGCCTTGCCCGGCAACTGTAAGGTTGTGACGGCTGAATGCCTCCTGCATGGCGTCGCGACGCGTCTGAAGGATGCGGGCGGTGCGGCGGATCTGCGTGTCATAGTGGCCCAGCGACAGAAAGTAGGCGGCGGTGCGCTGGATATGGCCAGGCGCATGGCGGAGTACGGAGGCCCGCAAGGCGCGCGCTTCGCGGAGAAATGCTTCGGAACCTACAAGATAACCGAGCCTCAACCCTGGAAAGATGGACTTTGAAAAGCTGCCCACATAGATGACCCGCCCATCCCGGTCGAGCGATTTCAGTGCGGGCAACGGCGCGCGCAGGAACGACATCTCAAACTCATAATCATCCTCGACAATCAGTGCATCGATCTCTTCCGCGCGGTCGAGAAGCGCCCGGCGCCGACCCAGCGGCATCGTCGCTGTCGTCGGGGATTGATGGCTTGGCGTGGTAAAGACCACATCTGCCTTCTTTGAAATGCCATCCGGGGGCAGGCCGTCCCGGTCGACGCTGACGGGCAGAAGCCCACAACGGGCCTGTTGAAGAACACCGCGCAGAGCCGGATAGCAGGGATCCTCGAACGCCGCACTGCGCCTTTGGGTCAGCAGCACCGATGCAGCCAGCCAGAGAGCGTTCTGTGCGCCCATTGTAATGAGCACCTCGGAAGGCTTGGCAACGATACCGCGGCGGGGCAGGGTGTGGCGGACGATGAATTCTATGAGCTTTGGATCATCCTGATCGAAATAGTCGGTCGTTAGCGGGCCAAAATCGCGCTGGCCAAGCGCCTGGATGGCGCAGAGGCGCCAATTGGCGTGGTCGAAAAGCTCGGGGTCGGCCTGGCCATAGATGAAGGGGTGTTTGAAGCGGGCCCAGTCGCTTGGTTTTGACAATTGCGCCGTTTCGGAAAAGCGGTGAGCGATGCTGCGCGACCAGTCAATCTTGTCCTCGGCCCCTTGCGCGTTTTGGAAGTTTGGCGGATGCGGTGCGTCCGGTGAGACGAAGTAGCCCGACCGCCCGCGCGACGTGAGATAATCGGCTGCCACCAGATCGGTGTAAGCAAGTGTTACGGTGATCCGGCTGATCCCCAGATGGGCGGCAAGCTTTCGGGTTGATGGCAGCTTTTCTTCTGGTTGGAAGCGGCCAGACAGAACACCTTGCGCAATCATCTGCTGGACCTGGCTTTGCAGTGTGCCATGGTGATCTGGGCTGAGAAAAAAGGTTTCGACCGGGAGCGCCATGGGTCCAGTTTAGACTGGACTTAGCGCGGATTCAATCTGGCTATAGGGTGGGGGCGGGCGACCACTGCAAAGTTTGAGTGGAACCAAGACAAAGAATGATTGTAGCGCGACACGCCTTTTTTCAGTAAATGACACGCCTTTTTTCAGCAAAACGATTTTTGGGTGTTTGAGGACCATTTAGCGGCCTTCCCTGACGATCGGTTTGAACACCCTTCGAATAGGTCATTGATCCCGCCAAACAGCCACGACGTGTCGTCTTTGATGAAAGGTCTGAGGGAACACCAACTCTGTCCGATGAAGGACCTCAACTTTAATGGCCTCAAGTGCGCCCTGTTCGGTGCTTTCGGATCCGTTTGCCGGAGGAACGCACTTATTGATCGCCCACCCGAAGACGCTTTCCAAGTTGCCGACGGGGTGCACGCGACCGACTTCGTGTCCGCGATAGCAGATGACCCAATCTCCATCACTGGTCTCGTTGCCGATCATGGTTGGCTTCTTCGTGAAGTAGCTCATGGAAAGGGGCTAGCCGAAAGAGCCAGCCCCATCAATGGCGCGGTTTGTCATGCCGCCAGTTGAAACGGCCCGCGATCGAGCGCGCCGGTTGGTTTCGTGACCCGCCTCAAGACGCCGTAGAAGTCATCCAGGGCAATGTCTTCGCCCAACACCCCTGTGGCGTCGGCCACGCCCGATCCACCGGGCAGCGACTTGAACTTTTTGCCCGCGCCTGCGTTGCTGAATTCCGTTTGGAGCTGGTCGTTGTTCTCGCCCAGGATGCGACGGCCGAGGCTGCGCGGCGTGAAGGTTTCGGTCGTCGCATCGATCCCGGTGTCATTCCCGAAGGGCACCGGGACGGTGTAATCGTTGGAGTTGCTGTAATCACCGCCAGGCTCAAGCGCCCGCGCGCCGACATTCGGTGCGTATTCGATGCAGTTGCGCCGCTCGAACGAGGGATGACCCGTTAGGCTTTCATAGCGCCACGTGCCCTTGCCGTCTGTGTCGCTGTTGCCCTCGTCGGCGAATGTGCAGTTCCGGAAATACGGCGGGAACATGTTGTTCATGCTCTTATCCGGGCGATTGCGCTGGAAGTTGTAGGTGACGTAGTTGTTCGTCGCTGTCTCCCCGGCTGCAAAGAGCACCCCACGGCCGGTCCGTCCGTTGACAGGGCGAACGGCAATGACATTCTCGAACACCACGCCGCCGGTTGGACAAGAGAACATGCCCCCGGCTGCGCTATTGCCAACGATGATGTGGGACTTGCTGATCTTGCCGTTGCAATATTCAGACCCCGCATTCCCCGCTGTCGCGCCGATATAGAGGCCCGGATCTTCGATCACCGATTGGGTGGCGACCAGATCGCCGGTCCCGATGCCTTGGGCGTTCCAACGGATGATGCCTTGAGCCTCGTCGTGCGAATGGCTGTTGTTCGAGAAGCCACCAAAGTTGGAAAACAGCCAATCGCCACCGGTGCGGTTGGAACGAATTGGACCGTGATCCGGGTAGTAGATCCCGCCAGTTGTCCCGTAGCTGTCATCGGTGCTGATTGCGTTGGGGTTCTGCGCAAAGGTGACGCCAACAAAACAACTGTCTTTGGTGGTCCCGCCCGTCGCATCAACTGCGTAGTTGTGCCAGTCCGTGACAAAGACCCCGGCCATGTGCATGCTTTGCCCTTGGGCGGGGGAGAATGCCGCCGCCCAACCTCGGAATTCCATGTCCATGAACGACGAGTTTTGAACGATACGATCGAAGAAATTCGGCGGACGGGACGTGCCGGGATTGGCCGGATCATAAGGTCCGATGCAATCGAGACCGTAGAAGCACCACCCGCGCTCGCCACCGTCCAGACCATTGTCGTTGCCGCTGTCGACAATCGGATTTGCGCCGGTCCCGATCGGGCCAACATGCAATTCCAACGGGCTGTTGAACTGGCCTTTGAAGCTGTAGCTGTAGCCACGCTCTATGAGCAGGCGATAGCGTCCGCTGTTACTGGTCCAGGAACTCTTGGCACCCGACAATGATGTCCGATAGAGGCATCCGTCAGGACCGCCTGTTGTCGCCCCAGACGGCATCACGCAAATGGTCCGCGACCCGGCAAAGACCACGTCTGGATCGGCCACCGAATAAGTGTAGCTGCCGACATATTGGTTGCCGAGACCATCCGTCACGGTGCAGGTCACCGTGTAGTCACCGGGTGCCCAATAGGCGTGACCGCCCATCCACTCAAAACCCACATTGGCATCATTGCCGTGGACGAGCGTTTGAATGGCGTCAGCCCGGCGATGTGTCGAACCCGGATCTCCAAAATCCCATTGGAAATGCAAGCGGTGCTCTGGATTGACCGTCTCAAAGCCCCGTGCGCGCGCCTTGAATTGGGCCGTGACAGGCGCGGTGCTGGGCGCGCCGTATTTCGCCCGAACGTCCTCAATCTCAATCACAGGCTGGCCGATCTGCCCGCTGATGGACTTAGGCTCTGACCAGTCCCCAGGCGTCCGCGTAATGCGGTCATCCATATTGGTGTACATCGCCCTCAGCTCGACGAGGTCGTTGAGACCAGTCGCAAGCAAAATGGGATGGGTCTTGGTCAGATCCCGGCCATAGCGAAGCGTGCGCGGCGTTCCACCGTTGACCCGATATTGAAACGCCTCGACATACTCGTCGATCTGAACGGGCAGGCCCGAAAGGCTGATCTCAGCTTCGATGCCATTGGGTGACGGGACGGCGGTCACGTCCCACTGCGTGTTCAGTGGCGCGCTAAAGCCGCTGGAGGGTTCGTTGCCAAGATCGGGAAAGCTCACCTGCGCGCCGCCAGCCAGGGCGACAACAATCGTTGTGGAGGCCAGGAAGCCCTTCAGTCCAGCCATCACGGCTCTCCTAGAATAAGGTTGTCCCAGCCACATGCACCACCACGATAGTGCGCAAAGCCGCAGGTTCCCGGTCGGCTGGGCAAGTTTGTGGCGCGTGGTGCGATAACTTCAACGCCGTTCCATTCAACACTGACCAGGCCACCGTTCAGGATCAGCCTTGCGGGCGTGTCCGTGTTGTCCACTGTCGGGGTCGGAACCGCGACGATCCCGCCAAGTTGGCTGAACGACCCGTTGATGATTTCGGCCAATCGCAGATCGTCGGTTGCGCGCCGGTAATCCAACCTGACGCATGTGATGCCGCCACCATCCAGAGTGGCAGATGCAATCAGTCCCACGCTGATCCCACTTGCCCCCCGGAAGATGCCGCAGGACATGTCAACGTCGGTGTAGGTCTCACCGACCATTTCCCAATACTCGGTGTTGCCGGCGGTGGCGTCGGCCAGCATCCGGTTGTTTGAGATGCGCGGTGCAGGGCGTGATCCGATCAGGCGATTGAAAGACTGTCCGGTGTTGGCCGTATAAGCCGATAGCAACGTGCCATCCGGGCCGGTAAAGTCCGCCGTCGGATTGGTCGCGGCAATCGCAACCGATGGAGAGTACAAGATCGTTGAAGGACCATTCGCATCCGTCGCCTGGACGCCATAGCGCATCAGTCTCCCCGATGCTGATACCGGCACGGTGATCTGCTCGGAATTGCTGGAAGGCAGATCCACATTGTCGACCTGCCAAACAAAGTCTTCGGTGACGGCAAACGGATCTGCGTCTGAATAGACCAGTGGCTCGTAAGCCGTCAGGACTTCGCCAACATCCGGTATGCCGGTGATCGGACGAACAGCCAGCACAACGGCGCGTGTGATCGCGTCGGCCAGATCAAGGTTGTAGACGTCTGAATAGGGGCCGGTCGATCCGCTGAGATCGATCGCGTAAACGCCGCTGATCGCGTCCGGGTTCCGCTGGATGTTGAGCCGAAAGACATCGCCATCCGCGACCATGTTCTGCACCCGGAGTGCGAAACCAGCCGTCCGCAGCGGCACGCCAAACACCGCGATTGTGCCGCTGCTGCTTTCGACTTCAAGCTGCCATCCGGCCTGATCGCCTTCCGACACAACACTGTTCTGGTCGGTCACATCCCCCTGAAAGCTTTCGCGCACATCGACGATCGTCTCGCCAGGTGCATCCGTCTCAAACGCAGCGAGCTGATTGAGGTCGTTGAAGTTGCTGACATCCGCAATAGACCGACCATCCCAGATCGCCGGCATAGATGGTGCCGAGAAACCGGTTGCGATTCTGATGACCTCGGCGACCGGCTCGGCAAGCGTGGCCGTTACCACATCGGACAGCGCAGACTGATCCCCGTTTGTTGCCCGCACCTGAAGTGTGATCGTGCCGGCATCTTCGCCGATGGTGGGCCAGTTCACCCCAGCCAGCTCGCCCGAGATATCCGTTCCGTCGATCTCGAACCGCTCGATGCTCAGCACGGTGCCAGCAGGTGTTGCATTGCCACCGTCAATCACAACCGTCTCACCGATCGTGTAGCTGGCCGCACCAAAGCTCGGCTGCGCGGTGAACACCGGCACCGCGTAAGCGGTCGGGACACCCGCGACGATGATCGTGCGATCGTTTCCGTTGGCATCGCGCAGTGCCACAGTGGCGGTGGGGCGGTCGTTTGGGAGCAGCGCATATGTACCCGCAACTGCGTTGCCGCCAACCTCAAAGGTCGTCGACAGGATCGTGACAGGGTTGGCTTCACTGCTGGTAAAAGTGCCTTGGTTGAAGACCGCGTTGATGGTCGCACCTTGTGTCGCCGCATCGAATGTCGGGCCCGGCTCGCCTGTGATGATCTCGGCAACCACATCACCGAGCAACCCATGCCCCTTCAGCAGCGCCCCGCGTTGCGGGAGATTATGTCCCTCGAGCAGCTGCATGGATCAGTCCGCAATCAAGCCATTGTCGCCGGTGAACGTGCCAGTGATGCTGGCCTTGCCCAAACCGCTGACATACAGGACCTCGTTCGCTTCTAGGCTCATCGACACCGGCTGCGGCCCGAGCAGATGTCCCTTTGCCGATACGGTCTGTCCTGCGGCTTCAATCAGCCAAAAGCCCGATCCGTTGAACGCGCTGATCGTGTATACGCCGGGACCGCTCCCGATTTCAGCCGGCGTGTCGCCAGGCAGTTCGATATCCGTCTGTGCCATCACAGACCTCCTTTTCGGTTTTCATTGATGTGCTTTCGGATGGAGAAGAGGGCGTAGATTAAGGCGCCGCCAGCCAGGACGAGAACGGGGAACCATTCGCCTGGACCGAGGACCCAACCTTCATCGATCATGATGAACCAGACGATCGCGCCGCCGAGCATGAACAACCAATCCAGTATGCTGTCGACCCAATCTAATGACAGAAAGAAGTGCCGCAGCTCCCAGAAGATAACGAGCACCAGTGTCCACCACAGCGCGTTGACGTCTGCGCCCAAAACCTTGACAGCCGATGCTCCGACAATCGGGTGCCCGATCTGGTTCAGCGCGGCGTAATAGGGTCGATCCCGGAAGCTCTCAGGTCCCAGCATTGAGCGCCTCCATGGCTGTTTGAAATGCGTTCAAAGCCGCTTCGATTGACGACCGATCTGTCGCCTCGTTGATCGCGTTAATGGCCGCATTTCGCGGGCCTTCCATGGCCGCCGCCGCCTGCTTCCAGATCGCCCGACTGCCCAAGTAAAACTGGGCCACCTGATAGGCGTCCTGGCCGGTCTCCCCGACCTCCGCGAGAAGAAGTGCATGGTCGACTGGATCGGCAGGCGCGGGATAAACCATCATGTAGTCCACGGCCTCGTTGACCTTCTCGGCCAGCAAGGTGCCTTGCTCGACATATGCGTTGAAATACCCCGTCCGGATCTCATTGGTGATGCCGCGCACCTTTGCGAGGCACTCTTCCCGGCTGGCCTGCAGCTCAAGATCAATCGATGCGGTGGATCTTCGGACTTCGATCATACCTGCACCTCGACGCTGGAAGGGAGTGTTGGTAGCGGCGGGCGCACATGCACCTCGTAGAAACCCGCGTCTATAAGCTGGAAGGTCTCGGTTGTTCCACCGGTGGAGATCGTGAAGGTCTGGGCCAGACCCCACTCCGGATCGACCACGATCTCGGTCCCGGCCGGGCAATCGACGACAGTCACCTCATTCCCGTTTACCGTGACCGACAAGGTGGCAGGGCGGTCGACCAGGACCCCCTCTGACAACATTTTGTCGAGAGCCTCTGACGGCTTTCCAGTGAACGAGACGGCGACAGCGCCGGCTGGTAGCGAAGCGCTCCGGCCGGCTTCGATGACCACGTCCTGATCGCCTATGATGACGTAATCAATCATTGACGAACCCATGTCCGGTGAAATTGAGGTTTCTCGTGTTTTCCTGGAAGGCCAGTGCCGTCTGAAACGGCTCTCCGGGAGACCCGTAATCGGTCTCGATTATCGCCCGAACCTTCCAGCCCCCATTGCGCGCAACAAAGATCGTTGAAAGATCTAGGTCCTCCCAGCCTGTCGAAGATAGCTCCGACTGCTTCAGCCTTATGGTCTTGTCGAAAAGCTGGCCCAGAAAGAGACCCTGTTTGGCCGCTTGCAGTACAACTCGGGTCCGAATGCGAGACTGCCCGGTGCTGCCGCCACTCGACCAATTGTACGTGCCGAGATCACGGAAATCCAAGTTCAACCCAAAGGTCCAACGGATCACCTCGTCGGTGGTTTGCAGATCCCTCTGGAAGACGATGTTACCATCGTTGAACGTTAGAGCAGCCGGTCGAATGATCGTTTCGACGTTATGGGTCAATGCCGGGGTGATATTGTCCCGCTCGACAATTTGGGGTCCGAGTTCAGTATTCCGGATTTGGACGTTCTCAGCCGTTACGACCGACCAAGCGCTCCACTCTGTTGGCCGGTTACGGGCGACGTACCGGATCCGGACCTCGTGACGGAGCCCTGGAACCAGACCCGAGACTGTGCCAGAGCCTTGGTCGGGGTTACCGAATGTCCCGGAAACCACTGCCCGCTGCGTGCTCTCAAGCCGCACTTCATAGGCCACGCCAGTGACGTCTGGCAGCGGCGTTGGCCATTGAAGCTCAAGCGTCGGCCGGGCGGGCGAAACCGCACTGTCTGCCGCCGTTTGAGCCGCTGCGCTCAATATGGTCGCGATCTGAGATCCCAAAGCCTCTCGCTGAAACGACGGTAGGAACTGACTGACCAGTGCCACTTCGGAGAAGTCATCCGGATCCGTCTCAAGCAGCCCGACCTGCACCGAGCTGGTCAACAGAGGATCAACCATCCGCTCGATGTCGAACAACTTGGCGTCGTAAGAATGGGTCTCCGATGTCCAGGCCACTGTATCGAGCGGCTCGAGCGCGATCGCGTCAGAAGGCAGGTTCAACTGATAGCTGATGAAACGCCGCTGCTTCTTGATGTATGCGGCCATGAGCTGCTGTACCTGGTCGCCATCCCACACCGCCGCGAAGGTTACGTCAGCGACATTGCGTTCGCCGCCATCTTCGGCCTCCCAAGCGGCATTGTAGCGCGGCGGGGCTTCCTTGGCTTGCCACAGGCTCTCGGGCGAGGGGTAGTTGGCCGTGATGCCGTTGAAGATCTGCGAGGGATCTGGGAACTGGTCTTCCTGCTCTGCCTGCAAGAGATCGATGTCATCGTCGGTGAAGAAGTAGACCGGAATACCTGGACCGTTCAGCCGGATCTTGAAGACGCCGCCCATCTCGGCGATCTCGCCCAAACCGCCCTTCAGAAGCTCCTCGATGACCCGCGCGGGTTCGTCGTCCACATAGATCTCGTAGCCAATCCGGAGCCCTCGGAAGTCGGCCACGTTCATCGCTGAAACCCAGTTTCCGATCGGCAAGTCTTCAGCCTCGATCTCGCCGCCCCAGACGTT
Source organism: uncultured Shimia sp. (assembly GCA_937897325.1). GTDB lineage: Bacteria > Pseudomonadota > Alphaproteobacteria > Rhodobacterales > Rhodobacteraceae > CALCOY01. The sequence goes on along the minus strand of CALCOY010000021.1, from coordinate 60,357 downwards.
CCCGCCGCCGAGATCAATGCCCCGCATGATGTTGTAGATGATAACGACGAGGTTGGTGGTGGGACCCCACGTTGATCGGTCATTGAAGCGTTGCGGACCTGATCCACCCGCCGTGCTGTCAAGCCGCAGATCGTAAAAGAGGCCGTTGCGAACCTCGGCGCGGACGGAGGGGAAACTGGAGAACACATTGCGGTTGAAGACGAAATGCGTGATCAGATATGGTTTGTCGCGCCCGATCATGGACGGCTCCCAAGGCCGCTCCGCTGCGGTACCATAAGCGCTCAAGAGAAAAGGATCTGCGGCCGTCTGAGTTCCGTCATAGAACTTCATTGAGGCGGCGCCTGTGAACCGGCCGAGAATGCGGAAATTGCCTGCGCTGTCCGGAGTGTTGTCGATCGTGACATACTCGCCGTCGAGGATCAGACGGGAAAGCTCAAGGCCTGGAACGTCGCCCAAGTCGATCACGTAGGTGAGGATCACGTTCGGGATATCTCCCAAAGATCCATGGGTCATGGGCGGGGCGATAAGTTGCCCCTCCGTCGCGAAGAGATCCACGATCAGTGACGCTGGCGTTGTGCCACCGGTCTGGGTTTGCTGAGTGCGCAGGCCGGATGGTGGCGGTTCCTTGGGCTTGAACAGAGCCGCGCGGGCGAGGGACAGCACCGTGCCGGAGATCAGCTTACCCAGCGTTGTCGTCGTCAGAAACGATCCAAGCGCAGTTGCGGCAAAAGCCGTTTTGACCGCCGTGAATGCTGCTGCGACGCCGGGCATGTCAGACCTCGAACGCGGCGCTGCCGCTCAATAGAGGGACATGGACGGTGCGCGCCTTTTGCTCATCGAGGAGAAGGATGTATTCACCCTGAACGATGCCGAGCGCGTCCAGCCCATCCGCCATTTCAACGACTGCACCGTCGCCCGGCAGAGCGAAGGCCAATGGGATCTCTTTGAGGGTGTTTCGAAAGAAGCCGACGTGGTCTTCCAAGCCCTCTTTGCGCATCAATCGAACACCCTTCGAAAAGGTGTCGTACTTGCCGCGATAGGATCCGGCCAGATCCTGGCCCGTCACCGCCTCGATACCATCGGCGAGGAACAAGGCGCAGTCGTGCTGGCCTGGCTCGATCGGTTTGCCCTGTACCGATTGCAGGTACTGGACGAGCCGATGCTGCCAATCCGGCAGGCGATTGGGTCTAACGGCCTTCGGCGACACGGCGTGTTCCTGTTGGTTGGGCTTTGGGCGGTGCTGTCGGTGTTGGCGCAGTCGCGCGAGCTTCACCCCACGCGACCTCGACCACGCCCGTGACGTCAGCGTATTGCATGATCTTGTCGCCGGGGTGCCGTGCCTGGTGGGAACTGTCCGACTTGGTGATCGATAGCGGCCGACTAAGCTTGTAGGCAGCACTTTGCATCGCGATCTCGCAGGACGCCTCGCCGTCCAATTCGGGCCGAATGATCCGCACGGCCGACACACGCCCTTTGAACACCCGCTGCGGAGCGGCGATCAGGGCGCCGGGGATCAGCGAGAAGTAGGCGACATGCATCTCAACCGGGCGCAGCCGCAAATCGTAGAGACGGATCGCCTTGATGACTTCCTCATCCAGCGGCGAAGCCGTCATCCGGTGCGTGCGGACTTGGAGCCCCTTTTGGGCGATCATCGGCGGGATCCCGATGATGGCGCCGGCACCATGATAGAGGCGGGTCTGGCCACCGACTGAGAATTCGCGATCCTCGGCACCTGTCCAGAAGCCGACCGTCTCGATCGCATCGGTCACGCGGTTGCGCGCCTCCATCCAGACCAGCAGCTGGTTGTAGAGCCCGTCGCGTGCATTGAGCCTGTTCGTGATAGCTTGAACTTGCGCGCGCATGTCTACCTCAGCGTTTGGATAAAATCGAAGGACAGGCCTTCGGAGATGAACCGGCCCTTTGATGCCGGCGTGAAGCTGTCGGGGATCATGATCGCCTTGATCGAGGGCTTGATCAGCGTCACAGGATGATTGTCGGTGATAAGCGGGCTCATGTTCGGAGCTACGCTGAATAGTCCGGTGCGGCTGACCGATGGAATGAAGCTCACATCATTCCCTACCAGACGATGAATGCTGTAACGCACGGGATTGCCGTATGACAGGCCGATATAGTCGCCGGTCCTCAGCTTGTAGCCGATCGGGAGGTTGCGGATTGCCATGACATCAAGACGCGCGGGATCCAGCCTCAAAGTGGGTGAGAAGCCAGACAGCGCAGACCCATCTGGGTCGGCAGCGGGATAGGCCCCTTGCGCCGGATAAACCATGAAGGGTTTTGCTGGGCCTCTAAGCGCCTCGACAATTGCCTCGGCGCCCTGGGCCTCTCTCGGTGTCATGCGGCCGAGCGTGATGCGTCCCTGCCAAAGGTCGTTGCCAACCTTGTCGACTATGACTTCACCGCCTGCGGAGCGGCTGTAGACATCTCCAAGAGTGCGAAACATTGTCAGAGACGCGATCGGAAGTCGCTCTTGCACAAGATCGGGGGTCAATGGGTAGGACAGAACAGACATCAGCCCACCGCTCTTGGGTTCTGCTGGATCTGGGTCACGCGGCCGGGCAGAACCTCTCTATCATAGATCTCAAGGGCCTTTTGCGTGCCGCGTTGCGAGGCCTGTTCGATCTCTTGATTGCCCCGTGCGCCTTCAAGACTGATGTTCACGTTCATCGTGCCCGACGAGCCTTGGCCCGCAGCGGCCGCTGGATTGCGTTTTGCAATCGACGGGGCCGATGGCACATTGGCGGCCGTTGGGGCACTCGCCGAGACCGACTGGACGGATGGCGCACGACTGCCGCCTCCGCCGCCACCAAAGAGACCTCCGAGAAGACCCAAGAAACCGCCTCCGCCGCCACTCCCACCGGAGCTTGCGGCGTTGAACGCCTCGGCCTGCAGCGTGGCCTTCAGCAGATCCAGCACCAGCTGCTTGAGGACATCTGATGTCGACTTGCTCTTGTCGAACAGAGCATCCAAACCCCCAGACAACGCGGACTGATAGCCTTCAGCTATCCGCTTGGACCGCTCAAGTGTTTCTTGCTCCGCGATCCGTTGCGAAATCAGATCCGAGATCTTCTCCTTTTCGGCTTCGGTCGCATCTTTCAAAGCGACCCGATTGCGCAGCATTTCCTTCTGGACCGGGTCGGTTTCCTGCAGAACGGCCAGCTCGGTCTGCAGCTTTTCGATCAGGCGTTGCGTTGCGTCCACCTCGGCGGTGCGGCCTCCCCCGCCCCCGCCACCACCGCCGCCGCTCGAACCACGTGAAATGATCCGCTGAAAATTGCTGGCCGCTTCGCGCTGGTTCTGACGACCAGATGCATCCTGTAAAACGGGTTGGGCGAAAACCGCATCTTCGTCCCGCTGCGCTGGCGTGATCGGGTTGAGGGCGATCGCACGTGCGAGGTTTTCAGCGAGCCGACCAGCTTCGTTCGCGGCAAGACTGATGTTGCCAGCCATGTCGACCGAGGCCACGCCATTGGCCGCGTCCCAAGCCGCAATCAGCTGCTGCTTCAACTGGTCTGACATGTCGCGGCTGTTGGTCAGCTCAAGGAAGGCCTCACGTTCCTGCTGGACGCGCTCGCGGGTGACCTGCACGCTGTCGTCGCCGTATTGCGCAATCAGCCGATTTATGTCGGCCTGGTTCTGCAGCACGTTCAGGGTCTGCTGCGCTTCTTCCCGGGCGCGCCGCTCGGCTTCGGCTTTGGCGATGATCCGTTGGGCGGCGTCGTTGGCCTTTTCCCGGATCCGCTGCAGCCGCTCTTCCTGGCTGACGGCCGTGTTGTTCTCTGCGATCAACTGTTGCAGCGATTGCAGCTCAGCCTGCCGCGCATTGATCCGGAACTGAATGGCTTGGGCGTTGCGTCCGGATCTTGCGTCACGCTGCGCTTCGAGCGTGGAGATCTCCGCCTCGATCGCGCGGATCTGCTGCATGACGGTTAGCTGTTCTTGGCTTCGCAGACCCGAGTTGAACAGGGCAACAGCGTCTCTGGCTTCCTGCGTGCTTTGCCGGATGCCTTCCATAGCTTCCGCCAGTGCAGTCGCTTCCGCCTTGGCCTCCTTTGCACTGGTAGCCCACTGTATCAGCGCAGCACCACCCGCGATTGTTGCCAAAGTGGCCAGCGAAAGCGGGCTCACCATCGCCAGAGCCGCCTGCCCAATCCCGCGCAACGCTGCCTTGCCGCCGCCTAACTGGGTGAACACTTGATTGATCTGGGTCCCTTGCTGTGCCGCCAGAAGCCAAGGGCTTTGGCCGGAGGCCACCATCACGAGAAGGTCATTGCCTTGAGCCGTCAGGTTCGCAACGCTGCCGGCGGCCGCCCGGTTTGCATTTGCTACCTGCCTCGACGCGGCTGCCTGCGCCATTTGCGCGGCAGTCAGCTGCTGGACCTGCGCCTCCGCGCCGTCAGCGGCACGACCGACCGCATCGACACCCCGCGCGGCTGTGGACGCGCTTGTCGACATGGCACGCGCTTCGGTCCCGAGGCCCTTGATCTCATTGCGTAGCTCCTTCGTGCCGGCCTTTGCTTGCCGGTTGTCGGATTGCATCAGGATCGATAGCCGCAAGCTCATCAGGTTCTCTCGTTCATGGCGCGACGCGCGCCCAGCTCAATCAGTTGAAGGTCCGCCCAGAACGCGGGCGTGACCTCGATCTCAGCCAGTTCGAGACCGGCTTTGACGCCCCCATAGTCCAGCCCGGTGGCCATGCTTCGGCCATCCGCCAGCCCGACCATCCGCCATTGCGTTGCAACCGATAGGAAGGCTTCGACCACGCTGACATGATCCGGCCAGATCCCCTCGTGATCGTCGTCCTCGATCCCCAGATCCTCGACGGTAAGATCGATCCCCATCCGCTCGGCATCCGCGATCGCATCGTCTCGGGCCGGGCGCTTTTGCCCAGGTTGCTCGAACAGTGTCCCTTCTGCCCATGCGCGCCCGGCCCATCTCAGTTTCCCGTGCGCAAGCCCGAGATCGAGGCCAGATAGGTGGAATAGAGCGCACCACGCGCAGCCGCGTTGCTCAGCACGTCTGCCAGCAGCTGATCGCTGAACGGGATTTCCTTGTCATCGTCGCCGCACACGTCTTCGAGATCCTGAACAACACGGATCAGAAGGGCTTTCATGCCGTCTGTGGTGTCCACCTCGAAGCTGTCGAGATCGTCCATCGGCAAGCCCTCGAACTTGGCCTTGAAGGTCTCTTCGCGGAACCGGTCGTCATCGATCGGGACCTGCACCTTGATCGTGCGGGTGAAAACGGGGCGGTGCGTTACCTTGAACATGTGGGCTTCCTTGGCTTGGCGTTACGTGAGTGTGAGGGTGAACTGGTCGTTCCCGTTGGTTGGAACCGGAACCAGCTTGAGCGGCCATTCGACGATGTCCTGCTCGTTTTCGAGACCTTCGGGTCGCTGCATCTGGGCTTTGGGCACGTCGATCGTGGAAATGCGGCCCGCCCCGGTACCGTGGGTGATCTGCACAACCACTTCGTCCTGGTTCAGCGCGGCCTGGAACGGATTGTAGGTGGTCAGCGGTACCGCCTCGACGGTCATCTCGATCTGCTCTTCCTTCTGGGTGATCAGGATGCCCTCGGAGCCGATCAGGAAACGCGGCTCGACCGCGTTCCCGAAATCAAGCATGAAGCGGCGCGTGACGAGGTCGACACCATCGAGAGAGACGGTCGGCGTAAAGAGGGTGCTGGCGATCTGCGGGCGCTGCCAGGCGCTGAAATCCGGCGCCGGTCGTACCTCTTCGCTGGGCAGGCTGAACAGCCCCCAGAATTCAAACGCGATGTATGGGTTGGCCTGGGCGGTCAGATCCAGAGAACAGGTTCCGCGCACCCCGGTCATGACCCAGCGGGTTTCACCAACGTAGACGTGCAGCGACGCGCTCTCGTGACCATCGGTCACCGGATTGTAGACCACGGATGTGCCGGCATTGATGACCTCGGCCATGCCGCAGGCGCGCAAGAGCTTGCCCCATGCTGGGGCCAATCCAGCGCTACCGGATGGCGCCAGCTCGACCCGGAACTCGATCTTGGCATGCAGCTCGGCGGGCACCGTGCCTTGCGTGCCGAGATAGGGCAGCTCGATCTCCCGGCTGACATCGTTGCCTTCCATCGGGGTCAGCTCGACCTGTTGGGCCAAGACCACGTCGGCCGCAGCCGGACCCGGATCGGTTCCGTAGGTCGTTTCCAGGACGAATTGAATAAGCTTCGAACGCCATTTGATGGGCATTTATGCCTCCTTCGCAGCGGCTTTCTTGCCGCCCTTTTGAGGTTTCGGTGTGGGGCTTGCCTTCTTCAGGGAGCCGTCGTCCTGGCGCACGTATGAGCCGCCCGCAGCGGGAAGGACTGGTTTGGTCATGGGAAGATCCTCAGTTGGTCGCTGATTGCGAAATCGATCTCGTAGACGATGGTGCCGCCCTGGGCGCGAATGAGCTTGCCGCCGGCAAGGCGAAACACACCGACAGTGTTTTCCTCGTCTGGGCTCCAACCCATAAGCGCACGGGCGACATCCATGATCGCGGCCTGCAGTTCGACATGCTTGCTGGTCTTACCGACATCAGCGGCCCTGAAGACCAGGATCACGCCGATGGTCTCGTCCACCATCTGATCAAAGGCGCCAGCCATCGCATTGCCCTGGTCGCGCGGCGCCAGGCCCAGCGGAATGAGATATGCGCTCATGGGCGCCTGCGGAGTATGGTTGTTGTCAACAATCCGCGCCAGCTCACCGCCGGTCCCGACGCGCCCCTGCAACGCGGGGATCTGCGTCTCGAGCCGGGTCTCGATCGCGGCCATCATCAGATGAAGCCTTTTAGGTTGGTTTCGGTGAATGGACGCTCACGGTCGGTGAACTCGGCCCCGGAATTGCCCGTCTGCGGTGCCTCAACCCCGTCGATCGGCAACCGAATGTTGCCCAGACTGATGGCAGTGAGCGATTTCATTGCGGCCTCATAGTCCGCCTTCAGCTTCGGGTCGGGCTCGTAGACGTGAAGCTTGTAGATCGCGATCTCGCTCGCGATCGTCACGAGCAGCGGAGGGACCGTCGCAACAGGCAGCCGGTACCGGCCGGAGATATGCGCATCGATCACTGCGTCGGTGTCGATCAGGACGCGATCAACAACGTCTGTGTCGACGGTGCCAGTGGCGACATCACCGCGATCGGTGGCCTGGACGAGCGTATGCTCGCCGTACCGGTCGATCAGGATCTGTTGTGAAGTGTAAGGCATTGCCTCGTCCTGTTGTGTGTGTCGCCAAACGGGCGGCGAATGCGGCGCCACCCGAAAGGACCGGAGCCACCCGGCCGACCGACAGACCAGGAAGCCGAGAGGTCAGTCGGAGTTCAGCTCCGCTTCGCGCTCTTCAGCGGTGACCACGGTCAGGGTCAGCTTGTCGTCGCCGTTGATGGCACCGGCCATCTCCTCAGTGACATCCGCCACGTCGATGAAGGTCGGCGTCTGTCCGAACTCGGTGCCGGCACGCCAGCGGCCGCGCTTTGGACCAACGACGCGCGCGAAATTCACATCGCGTTCGTGACCATTCCCGTCCGGAAGACCGCCCTCTTCAGGGACATCGTCTTTGGAAGCAGCAGCCTCGGCTTTCGCCAACTCCAACTGAGCGGTCACTGTCTCCAAGAGCTTTTTGAGGGCGACGTTGTCCTGCTCGGCCGTGTCGCGCTCAGCAAGCGCTTTTTGCAGTTGCTCGTCGAGCTTGGCTTGCACCTGGTCGGCGGCGTGCAGTTTGAGTTGCGTGGCGTCAAGCTGCGCCTTCAGATCGGTATCGGCGTTATCGCCCTTTGGGGCGTCAGAAGACGGCGCTTTTGCGTCCGTCTTCTTCGCTGTGCTTTTTGGGGAACGTGCCAATGGTCAGCCCTCCCTTACGCCAGCCACTCAGTGACCATCAACTCGGCTGTGTTCCGAGCCACGTTGGTCGCACCAGCGGCGTTGCGTTCTGCGGTGAGCAGCTCACGAGCCGTCTCTTCCATGTCTGGCGAGACGACGAGCAGGTTGGGCCGAATACCGAGGGGCCGACCGTGATCGCCCTTCATCGTGCGGATCGCGGTACGTGCCGCCCAGTAGGTGACGCTGGTCAACGGCTGTCGCGAACCATAAGCCATTTGCCAGAACGCATACCCGGCAGCGCGACGTGCGTCCGTGCCGTAAACGAACTCCTTGTTTATAAAGACATGAGGATCGGTCGGATCGTCCATTGCCTGGAATTCAGCAGCACGGCGGTTCTGGTAAATGATCGGCTTGATCTGCCGTTGGGTGGACATCAAACACCAAAATGAGTTGGAGCCACCAGCATAGTTGGAAACCGTGCCGGTTGAGCCATCTTCAAGAATGACTGGATGATCGGTGTCAAAGAAAGCCTGGCCGTCGTAGCACTCTTCTTGGTTGCCCACCTTGAGCGCGGCAAAGACCAGCTCGTCGACATGCGTCTCGGACCCTTCAGCCATCTCGCGCATCAACGGAGAATAGACGCCGAGGTTGTCGTCCTCGATGTCGTCGCGATCAACAACCACCGTGCTTTCGTACGGCTTGTTCTTGAGCGTGTAGTCATGCTCCATGATCGCATTCAGCTGACGTTGGCCGATCCACTCGCGCATGCCGGGGACCTTGCCCAGCCAGCCATATACGTTCTGCGACGTGGACGAACTGACCTCAGTCGCGATCTTCGACCATTCGGAAGAAGCTGCGGCCAGAGCGCCGTCGAAGTCGCGCTTGAAGGTCTTGCGCAGCTCCTCAAGGTTTGGCGTGTTGATCTGCATTTCGGGTCTCCTTAAGCCGCAGCGGCTTTGGTCAGCGCCTCGTCGAAGCGCACGTGAACGACTGCGCCGGCGACATCGTCGATGATGCCGGCAGGGGAACGAGCGCCACCGCCATCGACGCGGGCGACGGTCTGGTCATCCAGGATGAAGCACACGTTGCCGATATCGGCCTTTGTGATTTCATCCCCGCCAGTCCCGTTGGCGAAGCCGAAGCAGCCGCGCTTGTAGCGAACGGTCACATCACCGGCCGCACCGCCGGTGTTGTTGACGTCATGATTGGCACGACCGACACCGACGCCACCGGCCGCAACCGCGCCCGGCAGCAGATCCCCGGCTGCGTTCCGCATGAGCATCGCGCCGGTGTAGATGACAGCGCCCGCAGCGACAGACTGCTCGCGGAAATCACCTGCGAATTCGGGCGTCGTCCGCCCCTTGGTCAATGGAGCCATTGATCAGCTCTCCTTCTTGCCAGCGGCGTCGCGTTCGGCCGCAAACTGCTCGGGGGTTTTGCCCATCGCCTTGGCGACGGACATCTCGGCCTCGTTCAGCGAGACCTCGGTCCCACCCGCCGTGGAAGGCGGAAGGGTTGTTGTGTGGGATTGCGCAAGCGGGGGGATCGCGTTGATGCGGGCTTCGGTGCCGCTCGCATCGCGCATGTGTTCGGTGATGTACGTGTCGCGCATTGGCTTCACGCCCGGCCGACCCAATTTGATCGCACCATCAACGAACTCCTCAGCCTTCTGACGGGCGTGGGTTTCGGTGGTGGTCTTCAGCTTGCCAGCGAGATCCTTGACCTCTTCCTGAAGAGCCACGATGACCTCGGATTGGTCGCCCTCGGGCTTCTTCGCAATCGCGGACTGTACCGCTTTGACCAGGTCAGCGCCCTCGGCATCCGCATCAAAGCCGACCACCTTGCCAACAGCCTCAATCGTCGACTGCATTTCGGGGTCAGACTTGCCACCGGCCATCGCCTTCTTCAGCGCTGCCTTGATGTCATCATCCGAGGCACCTTCAGCGAGGCCCAGCTCGGCCATAAGCATCTTCTTCCAGTCCATTGCCTGGGGTTCCTTTTCGTGAAGCGTGACCATGCCACGCATGTTTGGGGTGTTGGTCAGGCTGGCCCGAAGAACGCCCACCAGCTCGTGGGGCTCGTCGACGGTGGAAACGATAACTGGCGAGATCCCGCGATAAGCGCGATCCGACACCAGCTCCCGGCCAGCCTTGGTCCATTCGACACGCGCCCAAATGCCGTCGGCGCGCGCCTCCATTTCGGTAATCCATCCACGTGCTGGCGCGGCCATGCCGGTCCCGGCACCGTGGTCAGTGACATGGTTCTCATCGATCGGCAGGCGATCGTTGGCAGCCATGCTGGCCTCAATCACCGCCTGAAGGTCGGTCGCTACATAGGGTCCTCTTTCGTCATGTGTGCTGATCACCCCGTCCGCGCCAACCGGCACCAGGTGGATCCATTCAGGCACATCGACGCCGTCACCCTCCTTCCCGTTTGGGAAGGGCGCAGATTGCATATGAGCAGTGAGGGTCTCGGCGTTTGGCATGACGCCTTTGTGCCGATGCGGCCTGCACCGAAACAGTTACAACGGTTTGATAGGGGATTTCGGAGGGATGCTGGTGGACCGTAGGCGCTAACCGAGGGCGAGGTCAATCATCCACCAAGCCGCCCAGCCACTCTTCGATGACATCGATGATCGCAACCCGATCCTGATCGCTGACACCAAGGAATGGCCGTGCCGGAATAGCACCCCACGGAATGGGCGATCCGCGCGACGTTGATCCGAACGCGCCACGCGATGCACCGAACTGCATCGTTCCCGCGTAGATCATGTTGCTGCCGATTTCGGCAAAGTCCCGGCCGGTCTGGGCGGAGATGGTCGACGACAAAGCGCCAGTCGGCCCAAAGAGCGGACGGTAGTCTAACCGGCTGTTACGGCTGTCGCTGCGTTGTCGGTACGCCTCGATCGTTGGGAGAGACTTTGGCGCCCACGGCACGCCCTCGGGGCTGACGCCCTGGGTGAAACGCTCTTTGGTCGACCGGACCATGTATTCGCCAATATCGTCGAAAGCCCCTGACATATTGTCGAGATGCGCTTCCAGACGGGCCAGGGCTGCATCAACCTCGGCGTCGTTGATTTCGACGGAATACATGCCTATCCTCCGTTTGCGGGCGCGACACGGTGATATTCTCCCGGCCGTAGCACGATCTTCCGATCGGAGCGCTTTGCGGGGTTGCCGGCTACCCCCGGATGGGAGGCCCCGCCGTCCGCACGACGCATCACGAACCCTTGTTCCGCAGACGCCGCAACTCGCTTGCCAGCTTGCTGTCATCTGCGGGCAGTCTTCGGTAACTCGTGACGAAGATCTCGTCGGCGTTGCGAACCGCCTTGACGACCAGGACATACCCGCGACGGTTCGGATCGTTCAGCACGTAGATCAGCGACCGATCGCCATCAAAGATCCGCTCACTGGCATTGGATATGACCGAGGCCAGTTGGCGATACTCTTCAAAGGTCACTTCCGGGTGCCTTCGAAGCTGCTTTGAAAGGGTAACCGGAGACAGGAATACGACAGGGCGATTGACGCCCAACAGGAAGGCGTCCCTTCTGGTCACGCGAGCTACCGGCCAGAAGCCATCGGGATCCCGAAACCAAGATCGAAACGCCGACCCGTCCAGCCAGTCCTGGATCAGTGTGACAGCCGGACGCGCCGGCAGTTCCTGCAGCTTCTGGGCGTAGGCTGAGACGGCATCGCTCACGCTTCCACCTGGTGGGTAATCCCAGCCCCGGTCCAAGCCAACCGGAACGCCCGTGCGCGGATCGATGCTTTGCCAGTCGTCGGGCAGCACTTTTGAAGGATCACCGCCCAACCGGAGCGCTGCGCGTTTCGAGCGCGCGCCCACGATGTAGCAGCTGCAGCCCCAACCGTTGGGCGGAGCATGTGTGTTCCAGAACGGATGGTCAGATGGCAGCACAAGACCGTCCCAGCTCAGATGCTGTAGACGCGGCTCGATCGACCCACCATGGAAATAGATCCAGTACGGAAAACCCTTGGCGCGCAGCTGTGCCATGCGACCGGCTGCGTAAGTGGTGGCAAGGTTGGTGCGGTAGATGACCCGCGCCCGCCAGTGCTCGCCAGCTTTCGTGCCCTGACCTGTCCATCCAGACCAACCGTTGCGGGCCGCAATGTCCAAGAAGTCGCGCTTGAACTCTTCGAAACCCACGCCTTCCGCAACGACGCGATCAACGGCCTCCCCCAACTCTTGGAGCAGATCCGTTTTCATAGCCCCGGCGACCATGAACGCACGATCGTGCATACGGTTCTCAAGATCGTCCCACCGCTGGGTCGGAACGAGATCACCGAGCCGCAGTCGGAATGCTGCGATCTGCTCCGGGAACGGCCGTCGGAACGCGGCGCTGAATTCGTCAGCCACCGGCCTCCTCCTCGATCGCCGCCCAGCCCGCCGCCTCGGCCGCCATCAGCGCTTCCTGAAGCAAGGTCCGGAACCGTCGATCGTCGAGATCGTGGAACCCGTTGCCGACCATCTCGGCGAACTCCTCGTATGAGTTGGCGCGATCCAGCATCTCTGCTATCGATCCCACCATGCCTTCGATTTCGCTTTGTGCCTCTTCGACCAGGCGATCAGCTGACAACCCGACCGGAGACGGAGGCGCTGTGCGGCCCGTAGAGCGCCGCTGGCTCTGATCGTGCGTCTCTGGACCATTTTGACCCGACTGGTATTTAGCGGCGGCTAAAAACCGTTCAAAAATCGATCCTCGGCGCGCGGTCTCGGTCTCAGTGCGCAGTTCCGGCACGTTTTGGCCCGGAGGAATGAGGATTTCCTCGCCAGCCTCGGGTTCCGACAGGCCCAGCCGGGTGCGCATTTCCTTCTGGCTGACCCGGAAGCCGACACCGACCAGGGCCGTCACCGCCGTGCTCAGCGCCGCGATGTCTTCAGGCTCGGGCGTTCCGATCAGGACGGTCGGCGCATTTCCTCCCGGCCCGTATTCCAGATCCATCCACGGCCGGATCAGATCCCGGTTGATGATGGCCGAAAGCGAATTCGCATCAGCCTGCTCGATGTCCTCTTGCACTTGCCGGTGTTCCTTGCCGGATCCCAGGCCACCTGTGACCGCATCCGTGGTGGCCGTCTGACCGACCACTGCCTTGGAGACCTGCTGATCGAGCCAATCCGCCCGGCTCTTATAGAGGTCGTTGGTGGTGCCGACGTTTCCCGCCTCGACGAACTCGATCTGCATGCTTTCGGGAATGATGGCTGCGAAATCGCCAGCAATGTTGGATACGGCCCGCAACAGCTTCTGACGATCCTCTTTGGAGGCGCCAGGGCCATACTTGCCCAGCCGCACTGGCTGACCATAGCCTTGGGTAAAAATTGCCCAATCCCGCTCGGTGTACTTCTTGAAGAGGTAGCACCACATTGCCACGCGGGCGAGGCCGCTGCGCAGAGGCAAACCGGTCTTGGCCTTGATCTGGCCGAAGATGAACTTGAAGCCCGGCAGCGGCTCTTTCTGGCCGCTCTCCGTCAGCATCAATGGCGTCCGGAGATCATAGGTCTCAAACCGGAACCAGCGCTGATCACGGGCCTCGAGCCGCTTCGGCTCCCACTGGCCACTGGAGCTGTCCCAGATGATCTCCGTGAAGCTGTAGCCCTTCCCGATCGCGTCGAGGATGTCGAATAGCTCGTCGCTCAGCTCAAGACGTTTCAGCCACTTCTCGACCCGCTCCGCCTTTTCCTTGTCGATGGGATCACCGGAAGCGGGTTCGACATTGATGTCGAGTTGACTGACCGATCTGCGACGCGTGCCCAGAACGCCGAGGTAGTGGGCATCCCGCTCCTCGATCGTTTCAGCCAGCTCCATGTACTGCATGGGATCGCCCCGATCGGCTTCCCGCAGGATCGATCCCAGCCGAACCGGATCAAGCCCATCGCCTGGATAGCTGGTAATGGGAGACCGCACGCCGCTCGTCGTGGGCGCGGCGATCTCCTCCTTCAACGTGCTGCGAACGACGGGGCGACCGTAAGGGTCAACCAGTGCGTATGGGCGGGCCATCAAGCCTCTCCTCTAGGTCAGGCAGGTTGCTAATGAGCAGCTCAGCCGCGGCTGAGCTGTTGCTCTTGCCGATTGTGTAAGTCGTGCTGATTGAGGCGATCGTCGCCCAAGCAAACAGATCTCGGATCTCGGGCACATCGTTGATTGATAGAATGAAGGTGCCCTTCAGCTTCGACAGCCTTTCCGACAACCGCTCGAAGTCCGAACGTTGGAAGACATCTTTGCCGTAGTCGCTTTCGCATCCGAAATAGGGTGGGTCGAGATAGAACAGTGCTGTCGAGCGATCGATGCGGCGCAGGAACTCGGCGAAGTCCAGGCACATGACAGTGACACCGCTCAACCGCTCGTGGAGCGCCTCAAGGTCAGCCTCGAGAGTTGTGATATTGAACCGCGCGGTCCGATCGCCAGAGAGCCCGAAGGTTGGGCTGGAAACCTTGCCGCCGAATGAGGTCCGCTGGATGTAAAGGAACCGCGCTGCGCGTTGTAAATCGGTCAGTGTGGACGGGTCAGTCGCGACCAGGCGCACGAAGTTGGCCTGTGTCGTGATCTGAAACCGCATCAGATCCAGAAACGGCACATAGTGTTCCTGCAAGATCCGAAAGAGGTTGTAGACGTCCCGGCTGGCGTCGTTGATGAACTCGGCCTTTGCGGGGTTGGTCCGTCGCAGGAACACGCCGCCCATGCCAACAAAAGGCTCCGCATAGGTCTTGTGTGGGTGCTGATCGATGATCTTGCAGATCCGTGCGGCCAGATTGCGTTTGCCGCCGATGTAAGGAGCGACAGGACGGGCAGTAGTAGGTTGGGGCTGTTTACCCATTGTTAAGAATTCCTGCTCACGGTGGCCCAGCCCGAGAGGGCCGGAGGCAACCACAAGCCGTTGCTGGTTGGCGGGGGGTTTCGTAGGCTTTCCCCGTGTCAGCGGCAGGTGAGATGGCCGCTGGCCCTCCGGTATATCGAAGGGGCTAAGCATCACGTTGTGATGCCCTTGACCGCCCACATGACGGCCTCTTCCACTTTCGTAATGGCGAGACTGCCCTCGCGACTGTTCGCCGGACCGATCGCATCCAAGAGCTGCTGGCCTGCATCCTTGATCTCGTCGACCTTTGCCTTTTCCTCTTGGGTTAGTTCACGATAGCTATGGCGGATCCCGCCTACCCCCGCCCGCCTGTCGGATGTTGAGGGGAAGGTTGCAGGCGAAACACAACGGTTCGGCATGCATGACGCGCGCGTCGGGCAGTAATGAAAATTGCACGTCGGGTGTGAGTAGATTTTGGTCATTGTAGCTTGCCTCATTTTGATGCCGGGCTTTCACCGACTGCGATCTGCGTCACCAGATCTCTTTGCCCCTGTTCGCTCGGGACATCCCCCTCGCCACGGACACGCGCCATGGACGCCTACTCAGAACTGCACCGTGGGGCGGGGTCTCTCTCTTTCCCTTGCATCCCCCTGGCTCGCGATCGTTCCTTTCGCTTGGTATTAGATCCCTCCCCGCATGCGCGCGCCGACCGGTCCTGAAAACGGATTGCGGCCGCGCACCACGTCATCCCATTCCGGCTCATTCATCTGCAGCCGGTTGCTCAGCGCCCGGTGCCCTTGGATCTCGGCCTTGGCGGTTTCGTAGTCGTAGTCGCGCCACTGCATCCGGGATGCGAAGTGTGCGAGCGCAAGGCCGATCCCATAGTCACCGTGGCGCTTCTTCGCACCTTTGCCCTTGGCCTTGTCTTCGCCCTTCTCATTGGTGCGGATGTCCGGGACGCGCGGGATGCCCCGAACCAGTTTAATGGACCGCAGATCGACGAGGTGGTCGTCATCAGCGCCGATCGCGAGCGTGTCATCTTCGAAGGCTACCTTCAGAGGCGGCATTTCCAGCCGGTACCAGGTCTCGCTGAACTTGATCGCCCAGATCAGGCCCGCGCTTTCCGGGTTCTCCTTCAGCCCGAAGATCCGGCCCATATCCTCCGCAACGGTCCAGCCCATACCGGTGGCGTCAAATGCAGCTCCAACCAGACGCGGGGCGAGATGCTTCAGGACCATCTTGACGATCATCTTCTGCTCATCACCCGGCACGTTGCGCATCTCGATCGAGAATGCCTCAACCCGCTTCAGATCCTGCTGGATCGCCAACACGGGCATAACCGACAGATCGGCGACGCGGGCGAAGTCAAAGCCGGCCGCATAGCGCAAATCCATGTCGAGCCCATCAAGGACCCGCTCCAACTCTTCCAGGAAGTCCGCCAGCAAGGCCCGCTGCTGCATGCCGTCCTGGAAGAGGTAGTTGTCAGGTAGCTGAAGCCGTAGGACCGGCGCGTCTGCCGTCATGCGCGCCTCAATCAGAGGCGCCGTGAGCCAGGCACCGGAGCCTTGGGAAGGGACGCAGAACAGCTCCTCGTCGGCACCGTCGCCGTAGAAGCTGATCAGCTCGTCGCGCCACTCAGCTTCGGCTTCGACAGAATACTCTTGGCCGCTAACCAGACAGATCCGCTGATACAGCCCGTCGCGCAGCGCATCATCCAGATCAATCTTCATATGAAGGTATGGTTTTCGCCCGCCCAGAACATCCTGGATCAGCTGATTGAACGGGTTCTCGGCCCCGTCATGGGTCGAGCAAACGATCACCTGGCCTGTGCCCCACATCAGGAACGCCAGACCGGCCTTCAGCAGCTCTGGCAGGCTATCGACGAATGCTGCCTCGTCAATGATCAGAACGCCCTGCTTGCCGCGCAGGCCACGCGGAGCAGAACTAAGCGCCATGATTTCAAAGCCGCTCGCGAATGTGATCCGGAACGCCTGGATCGACTTCGCACCGTCCTCGTGTTCGTCCACAAAAACGGTATCTTCGACCTCGCTACAAGCGGCATTGAACGCCCGTGCCCACATCGCACAAACGTCGATGAACTCGCGTGTCATTTCCCGGTTATAGGAGATGTACATGACGTCGCAGCCGCGCGCCTCGCGCTTTCGGCTGGCCTTTAGAGAGGCATAGGACCCAAGCCCCCAGGTCAGCCCGATCCGACGCGACTTCTCGATGCATAGGACCTTGGTTGAGACAGTATCGAGCAGACCGACCGTGCGCGCCTGGTACGGCAGCAGCACCTCCGGCAAGCCGCTTTCGGCCACCATCTCCGGGATGGCGTCCATGGCCGCAGCTCGCTGCTCTGCCCATTGCTCCTTTGTGGCCAGCTTGTTCAAAGGATGCTGTCCCCGAAAACGTACCGCTCGTATTTCTGCGCCTCGTTTTCCGCCGCCTCTTCTAGCTGCCGGCACTTGGACGTGAGGTCTTGATGATCCTTACGCAGAGCTTTTAGCGTCTCGCTGACCTCCTCAAGGTCGCGGCGGAGCTGCTGAATGCAATTGGCGCCACGGATCATCTTCAAGCCGACGGCGCCGTGATGTGTTTTGCGCAGGCCAGCGCCTGTCAGCCGGAGGTCATTTTCGATTTCAGCCGGTGATGCCATCAGCCGCACTCCTTCCAATATCCGTCTTGAAGCCAGCCGTGGTAGTGATCGCGATAATGGACAGACGGTGAGAGTGTCGGCTCGGTCCATGACCCGTTCCACTTCCAGCTCGGCGCTTCGTGCGGCTTAAAGCCATTGCCCACCATGATGACCAACAGATCGCCGGATCCGGACGGGCAGATGTACCAGAAGAACTGGGTGCCATCGTCTTCGGGCTGCGACAGCCAGAAACTGCCTGGCAGCTTTTTTCGTCGCAGCTCGTCCCGATCCTCAAAGTGAATGGCGAGCAACATCATCCGACACCCAAAATCTGGCGCTTGATCTCGTCGGCCTGATCGTCCGACAGGCCAGCACTGCGGGCGGCAACAACCGCAGTCTCGGCGGAGTTCTCACGCACCTCACGCGCAACTCGTTGACGCTCTTCCTCTTTCAGCTTCTCCCGCAGGCCAGCCGAGTGCATCAGGTCTTTCAGCATCTTTCCCAGAGACGCTAGCGCCTTTGGATCCAGATCAGCATTTGCTTCACGGGCTTTGACCAGGAAGTGGACCGCGTTGGCCGCGATCATCTGCATCAGCGTCTGATGCATCTTGGCTTCGCTGTCGATATCCATGTCGGCCAGAAGGGTCTCGGCAATCAAGACAGCGTCGCGCTGGTCCTTCATGGCCTTGGAGTATTCACCGACGGCCGACTTGCCGATCGTGATCTGCAGACCTTCCTCTTCGAGACGGAAGTTCAGGCGCTCGGTAACGTCGACGATGTTCCCAAAGCCCTCAGCCTCCAGTTCCTCGATCAGCCATTGCTTAAGCTGGACAGGGATCAGATCAATCTTGCGGGGCGGAGGCACATCACACCTCCGGCCGAGGGCGCTTGATCTCCGGATGAACGGCAATGCCCTGAGCGATTTCGATCCCCCGATTGGTACCGACAAGCACGATGAAATCGCCCGTCTCAGTCACCTCGATCAAGCCCTGCTCTTTGAGCCAGTGCGCCTCCGTGGTGATCTGGTCGCGGGTGTACTGGATACCGACCCTCGGCAGAAGTGTCGCGAGCATCGAGACGTTGGTGGTGTAGCGGGGTGCATCCTCTACGAACCGAAGGATCGCGATGCGGGCGTGACGCCGCAGTTCTTGTGCGTAGTCAGACATCAGCCCTTACCTTTTAGAAGGTGATCCTCATGGCGGGTCACGACGGTTTCAATTCGCCTCATAAGATCGTTGGTGGATCTCTGGGATGCAGCCATCGCCTTCATCTCGCCCGCCATCTCCGCCATTGCGATTTCGAGTTTGTGGACATCGTCACGTGCTGGCAGCGCTTCGATACGCTGCTCTAACCTTGTGATGCGGTCAGACATCTCGTCCATGCGATCCGCACCATTCTTGAACCGTTCATCAACGTCCGCACGGCGTGTCCGGAACCAAGCAAAGATCATTGTGCCGATGGAGAAAACCAGCGACATCCCAATCGTCGTGTCGAGCTGCAAACCCGTCATTTGGTGATGACCTTTCCAAAGGTCTGCTTCAGCGTGTGGCCGCCCATGTAGAGCGCAAGGAACAAGCTGGTGACGCCCAAAAGGATCGTCAGATCAGGCGGCGGCAAGGCGATTTTAAACACCGCGTTGGCCACGTGAAGGAGCACCAGGGCATAGAGCCACAGGAACGCCAGAAGATACATCCAAAGCGGACGCCAGAAGCTGTAGAAGGTGGACTTCTTTGTCTCGGCCTGAAGCAATGCAAACTGATGCTCAAGGCCCCGCTCGTACAGCGCAATCATCTCCGGTGACGCGCGCTCGACCTCCTCGATCGCGGCACTCACGATCTGCGGCTCAGTTTGTGCGAAGTCATCCAGCACCTCGACACCCACACCGGCGCGATCGGCGATCGCCGTGATCACGGTCTCCGCCAGCTCCGCATTCTGGCTTCCGATCTTCCGCTTTAGGATGTCCCGGACGATCGGCGCGCCAATCTGGGCGGCGATCGATATAAGCGCCGCACTCATTGGTCGGCCTCATGGATCGGCGGCGGCAGAAAGCCGCAATGAAGATCCGGGGTGATGTAATCGACGACGCCCACAAGCGTGATCGAGGTCAGCATGATGACCGGCAGAAGGGCGAACATCAGAAGCTCCTCAAGAAGGTTGCAAGTTTCGGGAAACGGCCCTGGACCTTAACGGCGATGGCGTCGCGGTACCGATAGGCCAGCCAGAGCAGCCACATCACGCCGATGGCAAACACGACCCAGCCCAATTCAGTTGGCAACGGCAGCTCCGGGGTGTCTGCTACCTCGCCGGTCGTGCCGCCAGCTGCACCGCCCCCCGCGACAACAGCCGGTACCTTTACCTTGGCTTGGGCGTCCAGCCGACGCTGCAACGTGGACAGAGTTGCGCGGCCGATGATGCCATCAACGGTTAGGTCGTGGTCGCGCTGGAAGGCACGGACACCCTTCTCCTTGATGCCAGACAGACCTTCCCCGACATCATAGCCGAGCTTCAGGAAACCGTCCCTGGCCGCGAAAAACTCTTCGGTGGATAGACGGACAACCACCCGCGCGTCATCGTCTGCAGCCCTTCGCGCCTTTACGGCATGACCATAAGCGCCGTGCTGCATCAACGCGGCTTCTTCTTCACGCCGTCTTACCAAACCCGGCAGAACCCGACCGCTGGCTTTGTTCCAGAGTTTCAACCTGCGGCGAACATCGACCCAATCTCTTGGTCGCCGCAACCAGGCTTTAACCCAGCTCGCTCTATGGATTGCACCCGTATTGAAATCGAAGCTAACGCCGCCGTCATATTCATGTTGCCCCGCATTCGGCATCGCCTTGCGGACACGCGGTTCGTAATTCCGCTCGAGCGCCTTGGCCAGCAGCCGGCTTGCCTCTTTCTTCGTGAGACGCATGCCTGCCTTGACCTTGATGACACCCGACATTGAGGTCAGCCCCGCGCCGATGGTCCAGATCCCCACAGGGTCACGATAGGCCTTCAGGACCACTCCCTCATGGCGTTCAAGGAATTCGATGCCTTGGGGGCTGGTTTTCATATCACATATCCATGATTGATTTGCCTTGGCCGACTTTCTTCAGCTCAGGGCGCGCCCATTCCGGCAAACGAACTGAAATGGAGTTGGCAGACTTGGTAAGGAGCTTCATGTGCTCAGCAGGTCTCTTGCCAGCAGCCACCTTCGACCAAGGAACAAGCTTCACAAAGCATGAACCGTGCATGCTGTTCTTGAGCGGTACGGCATCCGGGTCAGACACCGGCACCAGCTTGATATCGATTTGGTGGTTTGACTTCGGCTCGTCGGAGACCGTGATAGCCAAGCCATGCTTTTCAGCGTCTAGCTGATGACCAAACGCTTCGATCTGGGCGGAAGCAGTCATCCCAATGCGGATGTACTGCTGGCTCCGGCTCTCACCCAAGGAGATGGTTGCCGATGGCTTAGCAGCGGTGGACGACGTGAAGGCTTGGACCTTAATGCTCATGTTCGGCTCCAGTGATTTGCGGGGCAATCGCTGAGCCAAAATGCGCCAATCAGAGGGCGCAAAAATACTTACAACGGTTTGAAACTAGAGGTCGAAAAGGTCTGGCTGGGGGGGCGGGCGCTTCTTCGGTGAACCATCAGCGCCTTTCTTCAGGTAGCCGTATACGCTGACGTCGCTTACCTGTAGCTGGCGCGCAATTGTCTGCACGGGCACGCCGCGTGAGGCAAGAACTTTTGCAATCCAGTCTTTCGGGTTCGGTGCGCGACGTGGAAGTCGGTCGACCACAGCCGCCAGTCTTACAGCGTAGTCATGACCCAGTTCCGTCGAAATCTTGGACCGCCCTTTTGGATTGGGCGCGACGTACACGACGGAGCCACCAAACGTGCCGAAGAACTTGATCGCATCGTCGACCCCAAGGGCTTCGACATAGACCGAAGCATGAGCTGGTGGCGTAGGGATGCCGTTCTCAACCTTTCCCATGAGCCCCCCTCTTGCGATTCCGGCCATGCTCTTTGGGGGTGGAGCATCTTAAGACGTTGGTGACCACCGGTTTGCCAGGCTTGTCCTGTTTCAGTTTGTAGCTGAACCCAAGATGGTTGATGGCCGTTGCGTCTGGATACTCGGACGCGAGCTGTACATTGCGGCCGATGCGGCGCCGCAAGCCCTCGACATCGACGCCATAGACACGCTCGAGATACCGCACGATTGCGCGATCGGTGATATGAACCAGCGGCTTTTTCAACGGCGGATCCGGTCATAGTCGATTTCGGCGCCGACACGGTCACACCACGAAAGCAGTGCCTGGATGATGTCATCAATCTGCTGGTGATCCCGAAGCATATCCACATCGGCTGGCACACTGCCCCAAGCCTGTTCGAAGCGCGTTCGAACAAAAGCGTTCAGGCCCTTCCGATCCGGGTTCTTCAAGGCGCCCGCATCGCGCAGCTTGCCCCAAAGCACGTGGACCAAACGTAGATCTGCCCGAGGTGCGCGCTTGTGCTTTGATCGTGGTTTCGATGACGGTTTGAAGCCGTTCTCTTCAAGACGCTTAACGACGGCAAGCATATCGCTCTCGTTCATGTCGCGCATCGAGGCCTTGCCGCAGACGGCAAGCTGCAGGTCGCGTCGCGCGTCCTGGTCGAGACCGAGTTGCCGACATCCGATATGGATCTTCTGTTGCAGGGCGCGGGTCATGGCATCCACTCAAACAAGTCACCCGCCGGCGTCTCTTGCAGGTTCACCATGTCCCGCTCCATGTAGGCTTCCACGAAGGCGGTTGCTTGGCCAAGGCAAAGGGCGTTTCCGTAGGCGCGCAATTGGCCCATGCGGCCGGCAACCCCATGAGCCAGCGGGAATGTTCCGGGTTCAACTGCCCGCCATTTGTCATCTCGGCAGAACAGCCAGTCAGCATCTCGCCAGAAGCCGTTAACCGGGCCGGGCCCTTCACGTCTTTGACTAAAGTCACCGGGTCCTGCGGCGTGATCCGCTGGCGTCGAGCGCCACTGCCGCGATCCAACCCCATGTTCGGGCCATGCGCGACTTGTGGCGTCGGCCAGCCGCTGAGCATCACTGCGTCGTTCAGTTCCTGAGATCGATGCGGGTTCAGATATCTCTTTGCCTGACCCCCACCGGTCCCATTGCTCGCATTCGGGGTCGGCCAACTCGACAACGTCACTTCTGCGGACAAAGGCTTGCCCCGTGCATGGTCCCAGCGTTTCTGATTGAATTGCGGAGTGGCACTCTCGGACTTCCAGTCTCTCGAAGCCGCCGTTCCCCATCCCACTTGCGGCAGATCGCCGATCCTGGGCTGCGAAGTAGAGCCTATGCCGGATGTGCGGTGCACCGACGCCCGCAGCACAGGTAACGACCGACCCAATGGCGTAAGCCGCCTCTTCCATGTCAGATTCCACAAGGTCGAGCCAAGCAAGGCCGTCTTTGCTTTCAACCTGCTCTCCAAACACCGTTTCAGGTCGGCATTGCTCGATAAGCCAGAACCAATCCGGCCAGAGATGCCGTGGGTCGTCAGCCCCAAGGCCCTTGCCTGCCGCGCTGAAAGGTTGGCAGGGACATGATCCGGTCCAAACGGGCGTGGTGTCGCGCCAACCGGCTTGTCGAAGGGCACGGGACCAGACGCCCACGCCCGCAAAGAAGTGACATTGGGTGAAGCCTTCAAGATCGCGCGGACACACGTCGCTGATACTTCTGGTATCGACCACGCCGGGGGCAATTTCGCCTTCTTTGATGAGACGGCGAAGCCACTCAGCGGTATAGGGGTCGCTCTCATTGTAATATGCAATAGGATCATCAAACGGCATCACTCAGAACCGCTGGACGCCAGCGGTATCGACCGGGCGGGCGACTTGGCTTGCGGCAAGCGAAGGCCGACCGACGAAGCGGTGCGTGTCGGTGTTGCGGTTGTAGAAATGCGCCCATCCCTTGGGCCAGTGCCGCTGCAGAGCGAAGTGCAGCGCGTTGATGCCCTCGCGCTCAAGATCGACCATCTGTTCGCTGGTCATTCGAACCGCGCGCAATCTCATGGTTTTACCGTGTCATCGATGAGCTGAATGAGCACTTCGGCGAAGAGCTTGAGCTCTGCCAGATCTTCGTCACTACGAGCCGCAAGATCTTCTTTCAGCTCCAGGGCATCGACAATCTTAGCCCCGGAAACCAGCACATTAACAGCAAAGTCGGCTTCGTCCCACATGGCCTGTGCGATCTCTTGATCGTAGACCGGGATAGTCTTGTGCATCGCGATGCTCATGACGCCTCTCCGATCTTCTCAGGGTAATGCGCCAGCGACTTCAGCTGCACGTCCTTGACGATCCGGGCGACGCCCTTGGTGGACATGCCCTCGCCAATTGCCTGCTCTACCAGCTCAAAAGTGGCCTCTTCAGCGATCTTGTCAGCCTCGGCCACGGCTTCAGTGTGGCGGTCGAGGATCTCGACCAAACCTTCGCGCAGTTCACTCAGTTCCATTTTACTAGCCTCTGCTCAGTTCATTTTTTGATGGTGTCGAGCAACAAAATCATCACGCATCCTTACGACGCATAGCTCGACATATTCTTGCTCCTGCGGCCCACCGACACGCTCTTTCAGGCCATCCACCTCTTCGCGGAAGGCGAGGTAGCTTTGCTCCAGCTCAAATTGGAATAGTCGAAGGTGTTCTGCATATCTGGCGTGGTACCTGCTAAAGATCCCGGCACAGCTTTCTTCGATCTCTTTCTTTTTCATCGCTCAGACCTTCGCCATATCGAGCGGTACCGGCTCCCACGCGTCGTTCGCGGAGGGGCGGTGATAACAGCGCACATAGGTTGATGTTCCGACGACCCGGATTGCGTCGTGAATGGCCCTCATGGCGTGCGACCACCGCTCGTCGTCGAAGTCCAGGCGCAGCAGCATGAAGACCTCGCTGCGGTTCACCTGACCCTCCTTGTCGGTGTTGAAGGCACGCGTGACGATGGTGCGGATCTTGTCATCCGCATCTTCGGCCCACTCGTTCAGGCACTCGTCGATCAGCCGCTTGGCGATCTGCAGCTCCGGCCCGAAATCGATCCGATCCGCGACCTGAACCTGCACTTTGAACCGGCCATCGAACGTGGTCAGGGTCATGTTGCCCTTCTGGCCGCCCAACGGAGCGTCGTATTGTTCAGCGAGGATCGCTTCGAGGGCGGCGATATCCTCGAACGTGTGGGACTTAAACCGCGCCATCTGTTCGGAGAGCGCTTGCCCGAAGCCGTGGATTTTGCGGACCGCCTGATCGATCAGGAGATCCTGACCTTTGATCACCTTGACCGGAACCACACGGCCTTTGGCATCGTACATATGCAGCTCGCCATTCAGGCTGATCTGCCCGTCATCTAGCGGCTTCGGTTCAAACTCCGTCATTGGGCATCTCCTTCAAGGTGGGTTGCGGGGCCATCAGGCCCGACGTGGCGGCAACGATCGCCATGGCCTCGATTTCATCCATCGAGCAGAGCGTTATGCCGCGATGGCCGTAGCGATCGATCTTGTCGATCGCGCTGCGTGCCCGCCTGATGGTTGGTGCAAGGTTCAATCGCTCAGTCATCCTCGTCGTCCTTGTTCTGAATGGGACAGGTCTTGCAGGCTTTGCGCATGCGCACGAAAAGCGGCATGGCGCTGTGATCGTGATCCTTGCGATCGAGCCAGCGCATGCAGTCGGCGCTGCTGATCTCACCAAGGGCGGGGCATTGAACACTGGTGGGCATGAACACGGCCCGGACGCGATCTTCTATGCGGCCCGGATCAGCCTTGTAGTTGTTTCGAATGACGGCCGAGACGACGCCCGGTGTGCAGCCCAGCTTCTTTGCGATCTTGCCCTGTGACTGGCCCTTGGCGTCGCAGGCTTCAACGAGGCGAACAACCCAGTCGGGCACCTCGCCCCACGCATCATGGGCAACGGCCATACGCTCGCTCATACCGCACCTCCGGACGCCCAGACGTAGCGATCTTCGTTGGGGTCGAAGACCGCAGCTACCCGCCGCTTTTCAGGGGGCAGGGGACCGGTATTCTTGACGAGGACATATGCAGCGGATTGTCCATTCCGCGCCTTCGTCGTTTGGCGCAGATAGCCGATCTTGCGCAGGGTTTCGCAATACGAACTGATATCTGAAACGGTCAATTGCGGCTGTGCATCGCTGACAGCGACCATCACATCCTCTGGCGTGAAGCGGCGCAGCATTCGCATTGCGGTCCATGAGGCACCACGCGCCGTCTTGCGGCTTTCCGCATCCAGCTCTACCAGCTTTTGCTTGTCAAAGGCGCTGTAAACCAGCTCCGAACCGCTCTTGCCGCAGATCCGAACCGCTTGTTTCTCCCGCAGCTTCTGAAGGTGGCATCGCACTGTCTCCTCACTGGCGGCCACGACCTCCGTCAGCTCGCGGACGGTGAATTGACGGCGGATGGCGATCTGCGCTTCGATCTGATCCAGAACATCGAGTGCGACGCCGTTTTTCGCGACACGCCCCATTACAGATCCTTCCGGGGTTTGGGCGTCTCCCCAACCGTCAAGGCTCGGTTGCCCCAGCTGCTCGCCGAGACGTCCGAGATCCCCTCAACGCGGCATTGGGCGTAAACGTTGGCCAGCGCCCGGCTGATCCGGCGTGAGTTGCCCTGGTTCTGCTCAACGATGCTGGTCATCAGATCGTCGTGAACGGTCAGGCCGGCTGCATAGACCTTTGCCAGCATCTTGGCGTCCTTGAGATCGCAGGGCTCTGCCGCGACGAACTTGAGAACCCGGTCATGAAACCGCTCCCATTTGCGGAGCTTCTGGGGCATTTTCTCTTCCCCGATCAGGACGACCGCGCATTGCGAGTTGTCGTGAATGTCCCGGATATGATCGATCAGGTTCTTTTCGACCGCGTAGTCGGCCTCGTCGATGATCAGCATGCGCCCCGATCTCAGCAATTCGCTGTTCACCTGATTGGCCAGATCCGGGATCGTCCCGCGCGGCTCGTGGTTGAGCATCTCCATCAGGATCTGCTTCAACATCGACTTGGCGGTCCAAGTGCGCTGCATGGCAATGTAGACAGCGTCGCTCTTGATCGTCGCGTAAGATGCGGCCGAGGTCTTTCCCAGACCGGCATGGCCATAAAAGACCCCTATGCCGGGCAGGCCGAAGGCCCGATGTTGCACTGTATTTGTCAGCGTCATCAGCGCCGCGACGTTGCGCAGCGGCTGAATACTGGACCCGATGTTAAGCTCTTGGTTCATGCTTCCTCCTTGCGGGATGTCCTGCCGCCTCAAGTGGCTCTAGCGACAGGTCCGTACTGCTTCTCTGCCTGCCGCCCGAAACGGCTTTCCCTGCGGGGTGCCTTGAGGCCCGGCACAGGCCCCGTCTTGCTTCGCCGCAGCGACCCTCTCCTATGCTCCCCGTACAGCGACCTCGGTAGTCCCTGGCTCGTTGCTTGTTGGATCGGGAGACCATCGGCGCTTGTCTTGGGGAGCGGATGGTCGAATTCCATTGCGGGCTGCTCAGCCCACCTCGTCGTCTCCAAAGTCCTCTCTCATGGCGGCTTGCGCCTGATATTCCGGGGTGGTGCGATAGACCTGCAGCCAGTCGACATCGGCCTTACCGATCCGCTCGCCGCGATCGCTTCTGTCAATGATGTCGAGAGCGCGCAGGAACCGCTGTTCTTCTGGCCGCAAGTCTGGCGATGCGCCGGGCGCTTTGCGCAGATCGTCCATCTCAACGACCATGGCCTCGCGCATCTCCTCTACTTCCGGGTTGTCGGGCGTCTCATAGGTCCGCTTTTCGTGCGGCACCGGCGCTTTGACGGCGCCGAACACCGGGCTGACCACCTTAGCCGTCAGGTCTTCCGGCGCCTCGGGTGCGCGGGCGTCCATATCGGCCTGGATCTGCTCGATTGAAATCGGCGTATGCGCATCGCGAAGGTCGCGTTGCAGCTTGGCGCGGCGGCGCTTGCGACGCGCCTCTTCCTTGCTCTCCGTGATGTCGAAGAACCCGACAGCTTGGCGGCACTCGGCAAAGCCCATGAACTCGCCGTCGACGCTGTACATCCACAGCCCGGCATGCAGGTCTTCGGGGTCGAAGCGCGCAACCATGCGCTCACCTGCATGTTCCGACATCCACTCGCTGTAGTAGTGGTTGTCAAACGCCTTGAATTCGCCGTTGTTGGCGTTGAGCTTGCCGATCTGCTGACCCATCAGCCAAAGCCGTCTCTGCTGCTCCGTTGCCTTGCGGATAGGAGCCGTTGCGTAGCTCTCTGCGAAAGTCTCGTCGAAGGAACGTCCTGCCGCCGTTTTGGATAGACGCCCTGGGCGCGCATTGTGCTTTTCAATGCCTTCGCCCAGGACTTGCAGGAACCGCTCGACAGGCACTGCATGGCTTCCATAGTTGTCTGGTTTGGCGTCGGGTCGATTGCCGACGTAGGCGCCCGCAAAGCGCGGATCCTTGGCGATGTCGCTGGCGAAATCCCGGAACCCGCGTTCGATCGGCTTTGCCTGACCATGGCCCGGCGTGGCCCAATGGATCTGGATGCCCAGCAGTGGGAGAACACCCACCGGATCCTCGTCGAGGATCTTGAACCGGAAGCGGGTCTCAGCACCGGCGGTCATCCACTTGTTTGCAAATTCGCGCCCGTTGTCGAAGAGGCAACGGCGCGGAATGCCGTAGGTCTCGACCAGCTCACCAAATGCCGCCATGACCATGACCTTGTTCGGGTTGTGATCGACCCGCCAGGACAGCACCTTGCCAGAATAGAGATCCTGGAAGGCGACGATCTGGGGGCGGTTGACGGTCCCGTCCGGCCACTTCACGAAGACGTCGATCTTGTGGCAGTCGGCGTTCACCGCTTCCATGGCTGTCAGGCCGGTCCTGTCGCGGATCTGGGCCGGGTAGCAGCGGTGCATCCCGGCAAGCCCTTCGCGGGCAAAGATCTGCGTGACGCGCGGCACCTCCTTTTTCAGACGCCGCAGGGCCGTCCGTTCATTGGGGATCGACCAGCGCTCGAGGTTGGCCTGATCAAAAGCCTCGCGGAAGCATTGTGCGAAAGTGCGCCGCTCAGGGGCCAGATAGAGGGACTTCAGGTAGTCCATGAAGGCCCGATAGTCGGCATGTTTGGCAGCGGCGCGTTGCGCCTTGTGACGCTTGGGCGCGAGGTACGCGAGCCTGTCGGCATCTTCGACACCTTCGACCATGCCAATCCAGTTCCAGATTGTGCGTGCGTGAAACCCGTGGATCCTGGCCAGCTGATCGGTCGCCACACTTTGTGACAGGCCGGCCTTCATCAGCTCTTCGATAGCCTGCAGAACCCTCAGTCGCTCTTGCGCGGTTGCGCGGGCTTTGTGCGGCAGCTGGTCGAATTCAGCCCAGGCAAGCCCACGATCAGCCTGTGATTTTTTACGCTTCGCCCCACTCAGCAGGGCTGTGCGGGCCGCGACGGGTAGCAGTGTCCAGTGATACTCGGTGCCGCCACCCCGACCCGGTTTACGGCGGATCTTCTTCGGGAAGCTTCCCCAATCCATCCGCTTTGCCATGGCATTGACCCCGCGCTTGGTGCCGGGGACGTCGGGCAGACCACTGTCAGCCAAGTCCTCTGCCGCCCACCATTCCTTCGTTGGGTTGGGGTCGGACGTCATTTTCCGCTGACCTCCCAGATCAGCGCTTGCAGTTCTTCAAGATGCTCACTGACAAACCGCCTTTGACGCGCCTTCGGACACCGTTTGAAGGCATCTATGAGGCGCAGGTACTTCTGGTCTTCGGGTGAGATGGTGGCCGAGGGATTGCCGCGATGGCGGGACAAGGCGTCTTTCGCCGATTTGGCCTCACCGCTAGCGAGGCCCCTCACGATAACGTCTCGATCCTTCGCATCTGTCGTTTTGGCCATCAACTCCAGGTCCTGCAATTGGACCCGACGCGGTGCCGACTTAAGGGCTTTCAGCTGCTTTTCGGAGAGGCTGGTTCCAATTCGGACAAGCCGCTCTACAGTGCGCAGGGGCTTGCCGAGCTGTTCCGCCGTAGCGACCGCAAACCCGCTAACCGCCAAATTGGCGGTTAGCGCGCCTCGGCTTGCAGCATTCCCTTTTGCACCCTTCTTGGACAAGGGATGAATGCGCTCATAGACCGCTTTTCGTTTACCCATGAAGATCGCCATCTCAAGCGGCGAAAGGTCTCTACGGATCAGGTTGTCGTCGACCTCCATCAGATCGGCGTATTCGTCGGTGCAGGCGTAGATCTGGCTCGGGATCGCGTCCCAGCCAAGTCGTTTGCATGCCTCTAGCCGGTGGCCACCAGCCAACAAAACAAACCGCTCCTCGGCGCGGGTCTTGCCCTCCAACTTCCTCAGGACGATGGGCTGCTGTAGCCCAACCTCCTCAATGGACCTCATGAGGCTCTCAACACTGGCTTCGGTTACGTCGCGCAGGCGGCTGCTGACACCGATATCCGAAATCGGAAAGCTGCCGGTTTCGATCAATTCAGGCTTTTGCATTGGGGTCTTTCGGTTCTGAAATCAGGGTGTAGAAAAAGCGGCGCTGACCGTCCTTGCAGTGCTGCCGACATGTGATCTTGGCGCCATTGGCGCGCAGCTCGGAGATCACGCTGTTGACGGCAGCAACGCGCGCTTTTGCGATCAGCTCGTAGGTGCTGAT
Organism: uncultured Shimia sp.; assembly: GCA_937897325.1. Taxonomy (GTDB): domain Bacteria; phylum Pseudomonadota; class Alphaproteobacteria; order Rhodobacterales; family Rhodobacteraceae; genus CALCOY01. Next base: position 30,446 of record CALCOY010000021.1, on the reverse strand, counting down.
CTCACCCTTCGCCTCGCGCAGTGCCTTCAGGGCGCGTTGCAGGCGTGGGCTGGAAGAGAGGCGCGCATAATGCATCGGACTACAGGTTCAACCGCCGGGCGTAGCGGATTAGCTCGTCCAGCGTCCCATCACCGGTGATGATCTTGGCGTGTGCGATGATCGCCAGCTCGGCGGCCCGCTCGCGGGTTTTCGGCATCTGGTGCGGCGCGGAATGCTTGGTGCGCTCGCGCATGTAAGCCCGCGTGGCGATCTTCAGGTCTTCCAGCTTCTCAGCCGTGGTGAGGCCTGGGCGCGGATCGGCCAGAGCAATCTGAGCGGTCACATTCATTTGCGCGCCCTCCAGCCCAGCAGGCCAAGCCCGGCCAGCAGCATCCAGAACCCTGCGGGCAAGGGTACCTCCGGTGCGGGTGGGCTGAACACCTGATCCACAATTGGCCTGCGTTCCAAGCAAACCCCCAAGAACCGTTTCTTGCAGCGCTGACTGAATGTGGTGCTGCTGTCCAAGTAGGCCTGCAGCGGGCCACCAAGCGAGACCATAAGGGGCGTTCCAATACCATAGATATCCGGGATCGGCCCCGAACCCAGCGTAGGCTCGTAGATCGGCCCCTCTGCCAGCATCTCTTCCGGTGCATCAGCGCCATAGTCACAACCGACCGCGATATGATGACCGCTGGGATCGGGATAATGCTTGTAGGTCAACCACAGCAGGGACAGTCCCTTTGGGCAGTCGAAGAAGGCTACATCTTCACGCGCATCGGACTGGCATTCGGCCTGAACCGGGTTCCAGCCGCTACCCTTTGGGCAAGACTTGCCCCCTATGTCTGATGTCAAGACGGCAGCCGAAGCAACACTGGCGCCGAGGGTCAAAAAGGTCGAAATCAAAAGGTGTTTCACTTGAATATCTCCACTAGGAAAAGGCCCGCAAACAGAAGAACGAAGATGCTCAGCGCACCCAAGGTGTCGCCGAACAGTTCCGCGACGCGACGGCTGAACACCGCGCGATAAAGGCGCTGCAGGAAGGTGGGGCGGAAACTTCCCGCAGCGCGCCGCGCCGTGAGTGGCTCAGCGGCATCTCTGATCCCAAAGGGAATGGAAAAGGACGGCACCGGCCCTGTGTTGGGACCGTGGCCAGTGCCGTCAGTGTCCGAGCCAATTGGGACGTCGGCCACAGGCTGGCCGGGCTCGGAGGGGAGTGTTGGTTTGCGAGACGCTGTCATCGCCCGGCTGCTCCCGCCTGTGGGCGTTTTGCATGGAGAAACATCAAGGTCTCCATGCCAACTTCTTCGATCATTTCGGCCCTGATCCGGCGGGACTTTTCACCGTTAGTGGCGCCAGTGGCCATCGGCTTGAGATTAGCAACGGCCAAGTTCCGCGCCTTGGCCCAATCAGTAATGTTGGCACCACGCGCTTTCATGGCGCCGACCCACAACTCATAGAAGACCAAGCCGGGCTGGATATGATTGTCGTTTTTGGGCATTACTTATCCTTGACAGGTCGGAGGTGTTTATGGCTAACACTATTGGTGTTTATTTCGAACAATATTTTATTGTTGTCAAGTGGAATTGTGGATGACGAGCACAATTGGTGAGAGAATTCGCGACTTTCGGAAGTCGCAGAGGTTGTCACAAGCCGCTCTGGGTAAGGAGCTTGGTTTCAGTCAAGGAATGGTGGGCTTCATCGAAAGCGACGAGAAACTACCGTCGACCCGTTTTGTTGAAGCTTTCTGTTCGCGCTTTGGTGTCAATCCGAACTGGGTATTGAATGGCACTGAACCTCGCGATGCCCCTCAAAAACCCTTGGTCGAGGGACAAGCCAACAATCTCGCGTTCTACAGGGCTATGCGAGGCTACACTCAATCCGACTTGTCAGCACGAACAGATGTCTCTGTAAATCAGATAGAGGCTGCCGAGATTGGCGATCCCAGTGTAACGATGGAGGTGTTTCAGAAGTGCGCCCAGGCACTTGACGTCACCCTCGCCCAGATCTTCGACGAGCCCCGAAGGAATGTTGAGAAGCATCTGGCGAAGGCTCTTGGAGACGTACCGCTCGAGCGATTGATTGAGATAGCGCGGAACGTGAAATCAGACCTTGGTTCGAAGTAGCTTCAATGAACGCTAGAAGCTCTTCGTCAGACATGCCTTCCAACACCTCTTCCAACACCGATTCACCCTCCTCGGAACACACTCTCGCCGCGATTACCCCAAATCTTCGGCACACTCGTTAAGCAAGAATTCCACCCGCAAAGGTTGACGTCCAGTTTTTTTAATCAATCGACATATGAGGATTTTTCGGAGGTCATTATGATCAACGCCGGACAAAGAATACTCGAAATCTGTAATGATAGGGATGTGACGTTAAAGGCAGTCTGCGAAGCTGCAGGCATCCGATACGGGACCCTTCACACCCAAATCAGCAAAGGCCGCGAGGTCCCGTTCTCAACAGTAGAAGCCATTGCCACCGAGCTTGGCTTGCCGCTCGAGGCGTTCTCATCGAAACGCTCGGCTATTGCGATCGAGGCGATCAAGGCCGCAAAGTCGAACTTCGGCAATCGACTGAACTCAGATCTTCGGAGGCAAGACATAGAAGCGCTCCGCGACGGTGATCCTATATCCACGGACATGGTCCTCAATTGGCTGATGCGAGAGAAGAGCATCCTGCGCAACTTCGGCGCGCTTCGCGACAAGGTGGACCTCTTCTACCCTGTTCAAGATGGTGACGCGGTACCGCAGCCAGCGCATCTCGGCTCGGACAGCTTGGCGACCATATTCTTCGAACTCGAGGGTATCGACGATTACCGCGACAAAATCGCGAAGTTCGACGCGCCGATCCTACGCGACATCCTTGAGACCCATGTTGAGGTGCATAGGACCTCGCAGTACAGGGTCGACGATGTTGAGATTTCTGTTCAGATCGGGGCGAACCAAGTGGCGGGTAAGTATCGCCGGGTGCTTGCGCCTGTTGTCGACCCGGAGGGCGAACGATTTACCCTCGTCTTCGCCCGATTGATCCACGCATTTCAGCAGCGACCGCATGGCGGTAGTGATCGCGTCGGCAAGCCATCAGCCAGTGGGAGTTTTTCCGCCCGACGGGTGCCGGGTCCTTCCACCTGATCGCCTCGGGTATGTGCAGGCTGAAGCCATAGCATCGCGCGAGCTTGAAGTGTTCGTCGGGGATGAAAGCATACATCCAGTCGAAGCCAGGCCACCGCAATGCGCTTAGCCCTTTGGCAAGGTCGGCGACCGCCGTCAGGACTTCGAAACTCCCCCTATGCTCTTCGCGGAATTGTAGCTCGCCGATGTAGATCAGTTGACCGCACAACTCCTTTGCAACCGGCGCTGCAATGGCTTCGATCGGGTCTTCATCGCGCTCATACTGCAGCCGGGATGTTCGTCGCAGATAGTTGTCAAATGGCTCCTCGCCCAGCTCGATCGACCTGCAGCCGAGCATCCCAACTACCTCGTCGGCCGACCTCAAAAAAAGCCAGAACGCATTTGCCGTCGTCAGGTCGAGGCGGGCGATCGACATCATTGGCGTTTGCGCTTGCCGCCCGGTTTGCGGAAACAGGGCAAGAACCTGTTCGAAGTCGTCGACAACCTCGATCGAGTAGCCACGCGTATCCAGTGCAGACGTCGCACTCGCAATGGACATCGCTATCACATGTTCCTGCATACTGCCCGTTCACTGCCTTTGGGGTCGTTGCCCCATTCGAATTTATTCCATTTTGGCACGTTTCAGGCGCTCGGGATACCCGCCACGGAACCGGCGATATCGGCGAATTTCAGTTCCCAGTTCAGACCCGCATCTTGTGTGCTGGCATATTGGCTAACGCCATGTTTATGCGTCCTTATTCCCATTCTGGGAACTAGAGCAACAAACTGGGAACTGGTTTCGGTCGATTTTTGCGCCGCAATGACTGCTAATGCACTCATTAAACGGCCTTTCAAGCGCGTTTGAGCCCTTGTTTAATGGGGTTTCGGACACGGTCCGATAGTTTGCAAAAAGGGTGTCGGAGAATGTGGCAACTGGGAAAAATGGGTTAGTTTCGACGCTTTCGTGAAGACAAAACGCAATCGGCCTTTTTGGGTGCCCTTCATTGCTGATCGGCCTTTTTTATAAGGCTTTGGTCCGCCTTCTTCCGCCATCCACCGGGCTCTTCCGACTACTGCAATATAGTGTGTCGAATAACAATGATCCGTCGCGTTCCGTGTAGGCGCGTCGCTCTAGGCAAGCCATGTCGACAATTCCGGTGGCGGCCCGGGCCCTGCCAATGAGCCGAATAGCATCGCCAGAAGCAAGTTGAAGGTCGAGAACGACCCGCTGTTTTCCGGTGTCGTCGGGCAGCGGTAACATGCCAATCACTTCGGCCCGCTCGTAACCGGCTGAGACGTGCGGCGACACCCGAAAGTGAAGTAGATAAAGAACGGCGCATATGGAAAAGAGCGTTACAGCCACCGTCAGCACGCCATATTCGAGCAGAAAGACCATCAGCTTTGGCCGCTTGCGTGTCAGCGCGATTACAGTGTTTTCATACCATTTTCGCAAAGCGTGCCTTTGGGATCTGTTTGGCCAATGCTGAATGATGTATGCCGATGCCGATGCCGATGCAAAGGGTGATCGTGACGGGCGCCAACGGCGCGGGAAAGAGCCATTTCGCTGCCGTGTTGGCGGGGCAGTTGACAGATATACCCGTGATTTCGTTCGATCAGTTTAAGTTGTTGCGCGACTGGCAAAGGCGGCCGGGCGAGGAGGTTGAGCAGTTTCTCCGACAAGCCGTGTCTCAGCCGCGATAGGTGTTGGAAGGCAGGCCGACGATGTTGCCTTTGTCTTTGTCGCGGGCGGATGGGGTGGTCTGGCTTGATCCATCGATGACATTTCGGGCCAGGCGATTGTTCCGGCGGCCGCTGCGGTCGATGTGTCGGACGCGCAAGGAATGGCCCGGGGGCAATCCGGACTGGCCGATGGAGCAATGGCGGTTTGGCTGGGAGAGCCTGGGCAAGATAGAACTTACCCGCAAAGACATTCATCATCAGCTAAAGGCCATCGCGTGTGGGCAGGTCTGGCATGTCAAGAAAGCGGGTTTGGTTCCGTCCGTACTTGATGACGTTGTGGCGGCATTCCGCGATCAATCATGACGTAGTTTGCTGCGTTGCTGTCCGCTTTCATTGAAGTTCGCTGGATCGAGCCAGCGTTGAAACTCCGCCTTTCGGGCGGGCCATTCGCTGTCGATTACGGAAAACCAGGCCGTGTCCCGGTTGCGGCCCTTATAGTGTGTGGCTTGGCGGAATGTGCCTTCATAGGTGAAGCCGAGCCGTGCGGCCGCCGCGCGTGAAGGGGCGTTGAGCGCATCGCACTTCCATTCGTAGCGGCGGTAGCCGAGATCGTCGAAGATATGCGCCATCATCAGATACATGGCCTCTGTGGCCATGATCGTGCCTTGCAGATGGGGCGAGAAATGAATGAAGCCCACTTCTACCAGACCGTCCTGCGGGTTGATCCGCAGATAGCTTGCAAAGCCTAAAGCTTTGCCTTCGGGTGTTAGGATCGCGTGAAAGATCGGGTCGATGCCGGCCTGCGCGGTGGTAAGCCAATCTGTGAAGGTGTCCTGGTTCTTAAAAGGACCGAGGGGCAGATAAGTCCAGCCTTTTCCCGCCGCGTCTTTTGAAAAAGCGCTGAAAAGATCTGGTCCATCGGCCTTGGCGTCAAGTGGTCTGACCTTGGTGGATCTGCCCGTAAGGTGAACCGGTGCGACGGGCGGACGCGGCAGGTGGACCTTGAGGGGCGCGCCAATCGGCTGGCCCAGGCTGTTGATGTCTGTTGGCATGCCCGATCCCAAAGGGTGGCGGGCGACATGCCCGCCTTACAGGGTCAACGTTCTGGCCGATGTGCTGACAAAGCGCAGCGTTTGGCCTAACCCTGATCTATGAGAAAACGCGGGTCAGCGCTTGATCCACGGCCTCGGTGATTGCGTCGATGTCGTCCGGTGTCGAAATCAGCGCGGGCGAGAAGCACAGCGTGTTGTTCTTGCCGGGCACCGAGCGGTTCGTCGCCCCGATGACTACGCCTTGAGCCATGCAATCTTTGACCACCGCCTGGACCTTCGCTTCCGCCATCGGTTCCTTGCTGGTCCGGTCTGCGACAAGTTCCGCGCCGCAAAACAGACCCTTGCCCCGCACATCGCCGATCACCGCATGCTTGTCGGCCAGAGCATTCAGATTCTCGATCATCCGGGCGCCCATGGCGGTTGTGTTGTCGAGCAGGTCCTCCTCTTCGATGATCGCCATATTCTCGATCGCTGCCGCGGGGCCGGCCGTGCAGCCCCCAAAGGTTGAGATATCGCGGAAATAGTTCAGGTGATCGCCTGCATCGTCCTTGAACATGTCAAAGACTTCTTCGGTGGTCACGAGGCAGGCGATGGCCGCGTAGCCAGATGCCACACCTTTGGCCATAGTTACAATATCGGGTTGCACACCATATTGCTGATAGCCAAACCAGGTGCCCGTGCGGCCCACACCGCAGACGACCTCATCTATATGCAGGAGAATGTCGTATTTGTTGCAGATCTCCTGAACGCGCTGCCAATAGCCTTCCGGCGCGGGGATAACGCCGCCCCCGGCTGTCACGGGTTCAAGGCAGAGACCACCGACGGTGTCCGGACCTTCCTGTAGAATGACTTTTTCGATCTGGTCTGCTGCCCATTCGCCGTAGTTTTCGGAAGGGGCGCCTTCCTGCTCGTGCTTGCGATACTCCAGGCAGTGCGGCACGCGGACGAAACCGGGCGTGTAAGGCCCATATTGCGCGTTGCGCTCATCCTGGCCACCAGCCGACAGGCATGCAATTGTCGTGCCGTGATAATCGCGATCGCGGTATAGGATCTTATGCTTCTTGCCGCCGTAGCGCTTATGCGCGATCTGGCGGATCATCTTGAAGGCCTTCTCATTCGCCTCCGAACCTGAATTCATGTAATAAACGCGGCTGAGGCCTGGCATCTTTTCGATCAGACGTTCGGCGAAGATGGCACCCGGAATCGATCCCATCGTGCCGCCGAAAAAGTTCATCTTGACGATCTGGTTGCGCACCGCATCGCCGATGCGCTCGCGACCATAGCCCACGTTCACGGTCCACACCCCACCCGAAACGGCATCAATGTGTTCCTTTCCGTGCTGGTCCCAGATGCGCAGGCCCTTGCCTTCGACGATGATCTTGGGGTCCGCACCGGTGAAGAAGGGCGCGTGCTGAATCAGGTGGTGCCAGACGTTCTTGCGGTCGGCTTCGACCACACGAGAGATATCGTTATCGCTGAAGGTGCCGTCCATGAGACTCTCCTGTCCAAGAAGTGCGGGATGATGAACAAGAGCTTAAAATACGAGAAGTCTCTAGGGCCAGTTTTTGGTGATCATTAGCGCCAGAAAAATCCCGCGTGACGGGCCAATCTGCTGGAAATAGCGGCTTATTGCTGTTTTCAGAAATGAAAATTGCGGTTTTGGTCTTGAGCTGCGGCTGTTGAGGTCGTGAAAAATCGTTGATCCGGTAGAAAATATCGGCTCGGATCGCGTCAGCGCCGCCGATCTGGCGGCCCAGACATGCGCTTGAGTCGCATGAAAAACAAAGAGCTGCCCAAGAGGCGGCGTAAAATCGGGAGAACAGTATGACGTTGAAATCGAAGCTTATGGGGGCCGCAGCGGGTGTGGCCATGCTTGTCGGGACGCACGGCGCATTCGCTGCGGGCCACGGCGGTGAGATCACGGTGGCCTACTTCCTGGAATGGCCGATGCCGTTCCAGTTTGCGAAGGTCGAAGGCATGTATGAAGAGGTCATGGGCACCAAGATCAACTGGGTGAGCTTTGACACCGGTACGGCGATGTCTGCCGCGATGGCCTCGGGCGATGTGCAGATTTCGGTGAGCCAGGGCGTGCCGCCCTTCGTGGTTGCTGCCTCGGCCGGGCAGGACATCCAGATCGTCGACGTTGCGGTGAGCTATTCGGACAATGACAACTGCGTCGTCGCATCGGGCCTGGAAATCGACAAGGGCAGCGCAGCTGAACTGTCGGGCAAAAAAGTTGCCGTGCCTTTGGGCACCGCCGCGCATTACGGTTTCCTGAACCAGATGAATCATTTCGGCGTGGACGTGGCCAGCATGGAAGTCGTCGATATGGCACCGGCTGAAGGGGCTGCGGCCCTTGCACAAGGCTCGCTTGACATGGCGTGCGGCTGGGGTGGTGCGCTGCGCCGCATGAAAGAACACGGCAACGTCCTTTTGACAGGCGCCGAAAAGGAAGAACTGGGCATTCTCGTTTTTGACGTCACATCCGCACCGGCGGCCTTCGTCGCCGAGGAGTCCGAGTTGCTTGCTAAGTTCCTGAAGGTCACGGCAGATGCCAACGCCATGTGGGCGGATCCGGCCAACCGGGACAAGATGTTGCCAGTGATCGCCAAAGACGCCGGTATGGATGAAGAAGCCACAGCCGCCACGATCGACACATTTGTGTTCCCGACGGTCGAAGACCAGATGGACGCGAAGTGGCTGGGCGGTGGCGCGCAAAGCTTCATGAAGGGCGTGGCTGACGTCTTTGTGGGTGCGGGTGCGATGGATGCAGCACTCGACACGTATGAAAACACCGTCAACACTGGCCCGCTGGAAGCCGCGAAAGGCATGTAAATCGCCAGGGCCCGCGCGGATGTACCGCGCGGGCCCTTCTGAGTGAAAAGAGGCGGGGCCAACCCTGCCCGACGATCTGGATCAGGATCGACACCGACAGGGTGAACTGATGTCATCAGGACTACAAATCGACAATATCTCTATGCGTTTCGATCTGCCGAATGGCGGGTCGGTTCAGGCGCTCAAGGACGTATCGCTGGATCTCAAAGCTGGTGAACTGATGAGCGTGCTTGGCCCATCGGGATGCGGCAAGACCACGCTTCTGAACATCGTGGCGGGCTTTCTGGCACCGACTGGCGGCAAAATCGTCCTCAACGGGCACGATGTGCAAGGCCCGGATGCCGAACGGGGCATGGTGTTTCAGCAGGGCGCTCTTTTTGAATGGATGAGTGTTCGGGACAACGTGCGCTTTGGCCCCGACATGAAGGGTATGGCAAAATCCGAAAGCAGTCAGATCGTTGATCACCTGCTGGATGTGGTGGGCCTGCAGGATTTCAAGGAAAAGATGGTTTACGAATTGTCGGGCGGTATGCAGCAGCGCGTGGCCCTTGCACGCTGCCTTGCCAACGAACCCGACGTGATCCTTATGGACGAACCTTTGGGCGCGCTTGACGCGCTGACGCGGGAAAAGATGCAAAGCCTTGTTCTGAAGCTTTGGAAAGAAACAGGCAAGACGATCATTCTGATCACCCATTCGGTCGAAGAAGCATTGCTACTCGGTGAACGACTTTTGGTCATGGCACCGCGACCAGGGCGCATTCACAAGGAGTACAGATTGCCTTTTGCGGATCTGGGCGTTGGGCAGGACCTCCGTGAGGTCAAGAAACACCCGGAATTCGGCGAGCGGCGCGAGGAGATACTGGGTATGATCTGGGACATGGAAGAAGAAATCATGGGCCGGTCAGAGGGGGCAGACGCATGATCATCCAGGACCTTCTTTCAGAAGTCGCGGCCGTATTCACATCGCTGGCCACGGCGGTTCCTGCGCTTGCCCTGTATGTGGGCATCATCCTTCTGTTCTTCGTTGTCTGGAGTTTTGTCCGGCGGATGCTAACCCCAAAAAGCGATTACACATCGCTCAAGACCGTGACTTTTGGGGATGAAAGCACTGTCGTGTCTAACACGGCAGCGTCCATCATTTCAGTGGTTTTTATATTTGCGCTTTGGGGGGCCTTTACTGGCTCCAAACTGATGCCGGGTTTTTTGCACGTGCCAGGGCCCTTTGTTGGTGAGGGTGAGTTCACATACACGCTTGAGGCCGAGGACGGCTCTCAGGATGAGGCGACGGTGACTGTGCTGGTGCACGAAGCTGGCAGCGCTCCTGACCTGCCCGAGATTGAAGAAGGTGACGGTGCGGCCAAGAATGACGTGATCGCGGTGCAAAGCTATCGCAGTAAGTTGCTGCTTTGGGATGGCAATGACGAAATCACCCGGGAGGAAGGTGCGAAGATCGTCGCGATTGATGGAGGGCCCATAGGGCGTGGCGTGGCGGCCAGCACAGCGGTTGGACGGGTTGCGCTTACGGATAAGGGCACGCTGAACATTCAGCCGGACACGGGGATGCAGATGGAAAGCATCTGGCTGCCTTCACCGGAATCTGTTTGGGAAAAGCTGGTGACGATTTCGCGCGATGGTTACCAGAATGTGACGTTGGCCGAGCATCTATCCTATTCACTGTTCCGCGTGATCGTAGGCTTCCTGCTTGGTGCGGCTGTCGGTATCCCCTTGGGCTATGCGATGGGACTGAGCGATTGGTTCCGGGGTTGGTTTGACCCGATCGTCGAATTCATGCGGCCTGTGCCGCCCTTGGCGCTGATCCCGCTGGTGATCATCTGGGCAGGAATCGGGGAGCAGGGCAAGATCATCCTGCTGTTTCTGGCCGCCTTGTGGATCATGGCGATTGGGGCGCGATCCGGAGTGTCGGGCGTGAAGATATCAAAGATCCATGCGGCCTATTCGCTGGGTGCGTCAAAGACGCAGATCATGCGGCACGTGATCATTCCGAACTCGCTTCCGGAGATCTTCACGGCGGCGCGCGTTGCCATGGGGGTGTGCTGGGGCACGGTGGTTGCTGCTGAACTGGTCGCGGCGGAAAAGGGCATTGGAAAGATGATCGTGGCAGCCTCGAAGTTTCAGGACACGGATATCGTGATCATGGGTATCGTGCTGATCGGGATCATCGGTTTTGGCATCGATGTATTGATGCGGATGATGGAAAAGACCCTTGTCCCCTGGAAAGGGAAGGGCTGACCATTCTTCGGTCAGCCTGCTGGTTCACGCAGGGGCTGCACCCTGCGTGCCCACATAGACCGAATAGATCGACTGGCTGGCAGCCATGAAAAGGCGATTCCGCTTTGGCCCGCCAAAGCAGATGTTGCCGCAGATCTCAGGGATGCGGATCCGGCCCAGAAGCGCGCCCTCTGGTGACCAGACCGTCACGCCGGAATAGCCGACGTTGCGCCCCGCATTGGATGATATCCAGACATTGCCTGCCACGTCGCAGCGAACACCATCGGGACCACATTTGACCTCATCTATCATGCAATCGGTATAGAGGCGGGGGTTCGATGTCGTGCCATCTTCGGCCACGTCGAAAGCAAAGACGCTGCCCTCACCGCCTGGACCGGTGTCGCCCGGCCCCTTCCCGGTTGAGGCAACATAGAGCGTGCTGAAATCGGGCGAGAAGCAGAGACCGTTGGGGTCCGGTGCTTCTTCTTCCGAGGCGACTTGCGTGACGGCTCCGTCCGGTGCGATGCGGTAGGTGGCTGTTGGCAACTCGCGCTGGAAAGAGCCGATTTCGGGTGGCTGGCCAAGGCGGGGATTTAGGAGGCCCGCAGCGTTCGAGGGCCCGCCGGGCGCATCGGGCGCGCCTTCATAAAGCTGGCCACCATAGGGTGGGTCGGTGAACCAGTAGCTGCCATCCGGATGGGCGACAATGTCGTTGGGTGAATTGAGGCGCTTGCCGTCGAAACGGTCGGCGAGGATTGTGACCGAGCCGTCAAGTTCATAGCGCACGACGCGGCGGGTCAGATGTTCACAGCTAAGCTGGCGGCCCTGGTAGTCGAAACTGTTGCCGTTGGAATTGTTGGACGGCGCCCGGAATTCGGAGACATGTCCATCATCATCAAGCCAGCGCATCTGCCGATTGTTTGGGATGTCGGACCAGATCAGGAACTTGCCAACGCTGTTCCAAGCAGGTCCTTCTGCCCAGAGCGCTCCTGTCCATAGTCTTTCAATCGGGGCGTTGGGCTGAACGAGGCCCCAGAAACGGTCATCCTCACCGATGATATCCGGGTCCCAGAAATAGACATTTGGGTCGATGCCGGGGCGGAAATCGCGACGCGGTTCGGTGATGGTGCTGCGCGGTTCGACCACGCTGGATTGCGCGTTGGCGCCCAGAGCCGCAACCGAGATCGAGGCGCCGCCAATTGCAGTCAGTGCCTGACGGCGGGAAATGTTGGACTTATGAATTGTCATGAAAATGCTCCTCCCACGATTTTCATGAGGAGAAGCGTAGCGGGTATTCACCTGTCGGTTGAAGTTTGTGCCCCTGCCGCAGCCGATGGGCCAAAGGTTGCCGATTTGCTATAGTTTTATCGAAAGGTGCGGGCTGGCGCCCGCGTTTGATGTTTTGCATCCCCATCCGGGGCTGCGGTTGCGAGGCTCTGCCTCGCGCTCCGGGATACTTTGAACCCAGAGAAGGGATCAAATGTCGATGTACCCATCAGCCTGTCTGAGGCGGTGTCTGATGCTGTTGGCTTGTCCCAGCGTTTGTTCGATGAAGCAGCCTTTCTTGGCCGTCTTGATGAGGGCGATGGCTTTTTCTGTCGGGTCGGGGCTTTCGAGAAGCACGTCAATTTCAAAACTATGCGGTGCGGTTTCGTAGACTGGACCCGTCTTTTGCCAGTTCCAGATCACCCGCGTTTCGACCTGCAGATCGTCTATTGTCACATCCAGCCGTTTGGCGAAGGCACGGATTTGGGTCATGAGGCAGCCGGTCAGACCGCCAACGAAAAGCGCCAGGGGAGGGGGCGCTGATGCGTCGCCGCCATGAAAGGGACCCTCGTCCGTTGCGAGGGTGAAGCTCTCGCGGAAGGGTTTTATCATCTCCACGGTCAACTCATTGCGCATCTTGCCGGTGGCGTGTCCGGTGCAGTTGAACTGGACGAGGGCTTTGTCTGGCAGGTTTTCCTGCCTCATGCTTTGACGATCCGGTTGGAGAGTGTGCCGATCTTTTCGATTGTCAGGTCGAATGTGTCGCCGGGTGTGAGCCGTTTACCGATCTCAAGTCCGCAGCCGGTGCCGACTGTGCCGGAGCCAATGACTTCGCCGGGATAGAGGGTTTCACTGGCCGATATGTGTTCGATGATGCGCGCAAAGTCGTGATGCATGTTGCGGCTGTTGCCGCCGCCCCAGCGTTCGCCGCTGACATGCGCTTCCATATCGAGTGCAGCTGGGTGGGGGATCTCATCGGCGGTGGTTATCCACGGGCCGAGGATGTTTCCGGTATCGAAATCCTTGCCTTTTGCCGGGCCAAGTTGGCCGCCCATTTCGATCATTTGAGCGTCGCGTGCAGAGACATCGTTGAGGATAGTGTAGCCCCAGATGTAGTCAGGTGCCTCGGATGCTTTGATGTTGGTGCCTTTCCGACCGATTATGATCGCGAGTTCTAGTTCGATATCGAGAAATTGCGCGTAACCTGGCCAGATGACGTCCTGGCCATGCCCGATGAAGGACATGCGGTTGCCCTTGTAGTAGATTGGTTGATCGTACCAGACTTTCGGGATGGTGAAGGGACGCCCTGTCATTTTTTCGGCGGCGGCGAAGCTGTTTTTGAGATGCTCTTCGAAGACCAGGCAATCCCGGTACTGGACCGGCAGGAGGGGTGGGCGAAAGGTGATCTCTTCCTTGAGCAGGATAGCGGCCTCTTTCGCGTCATCGATCAATGCTTGCGCCGTGGCGAGCGCCTCTTGCCCGCCATAGATCACCGAGAGAATGTCGATAAAGAGCGCCTCGTTGGCTTGTGCGTGTTCGGCGGCGAGGTGGAGGTCTAGCATACGCCCTTCGCCCAGATCGGCGACGACACGTTCACGTCTTTCATAGCAGATGGTGCCAAGGCGCATTGTCTCACTCCTCGAATATGGCCACGGCGCGAGTGAAGCCGGCAGAGGCCGCCTTGATCTTGAACGGGAAGGCTGAAACAAGAAACCCCCTGTTGGGAAGCTGGTTGAGATTGGTCATCTTTTCGATCTGGCAATAGCCTTGGTCCATACCGGCCCTGTGGCCTTCCCAGATGATCTTCGGGTCTTTGGTTTCAGCGTACTTCTGGGCGGTATGCGCAAATGGAGCGTCCCAAGACCACGCATCTGTGCCGACCATTCGGACGCCCTTTGAAGTGAGATAGTTCGTTGCCTCACGTCCCATGCCGCAGCCTTTCATCAGATAGTCGTCCTGTCCGTAAGCTGCCCCGGCAGAGGTGTTGATCAGTACGATATCGTATGGTTCTAGATCGTGACCGATGCGATCAAGCTCTGACTCGATCTCTCTGGCGCTGATTACGTGACCGTCTGGAACATCTCGGAAGTCCAATTTTACACCTTGGCCAAAACACCATTCCAGCGGCACCTCATCGATAGTGATGGCTCGTTCCCCACCATTCATTGTCGAATGGTAGTGATAAGGTGCGTCAACGTGCGTTCCGTTATGTGTAGTGATATTCAGTTGCTCGATCCCCCAGCCTTCGCCACCGGGCAGGTCGTCTTTGGTCAGTCCGGGAAAAAACATCAGGATCTGCTCGGCGGTCTGCTGATGGCTCATGTAGTCGATCTGCGGCAGCGCCATTGGTGGGTCCGAGGCGATGCCGGTTTCAAGCGGAACGGAGAGGTCGACAAAGCGGCGGGGCATGGCGGCTCCTTTCAGGGGACGAGGCCTGTGGCGATTTGTGGGATGGCGAGGACGAGGGCCAAGACAACCAGCATTATCAGGGCGAACGGAGCAGCCCCGCGGAAGATGTCGGTGAGACTGATCGATGGATCATCGAGCGTCGCTTTGATGACGTAGACCGAGAGACCGAACGGTGGCGTGAGCAGGCCGATTTCCACCGCGAGGACGGTCACGATGCCGAACCAGATAAGGTCGATCTGCATCGGTATGACGACGGGCAGCATAAGTGGGACGAGGATCAGCATAATGGATGAGCTGTCGAGGATCATACCCATGAGGATCACGATGCCCACATAGATCAGCATGATGCCCCAGAAGCCCAGATCAGCATCTGTGGCCAGGCTGCCAAGGCCAGAAGGCACACCCGACAGCGCGAGCATGCGAGAATACATCTGGGCGGCGATGATCAGAAAGCAAACGGTGGCCGTGACGAGCCCGGTTTCGACAAGCACAGTCCAAAGTTGTTTGAGCGAAAGGCGGCCCATAGCAAAGCCGAGCGTCAGCGCGCCGATGGACCCCATTGCGCCTGCTTCGACCGGCGTAAAGAAGCCCGCGTAGATCCCACCGAGGACAAGTAGGATGAGCGAGACGATTGGCAGGGCCTTTCTCCAGATCTCCGAGCGATGAAGGCTTTCGGTCCCCTTGCTGAGCATGCCGACGGACCGGGGCGCGAAGGTCGCCATTGCGACTATGCCTAACCCGAAAAAGACGGCCAACAAAAGGCCCGGACCGATGCCTGCGATGAAGAGATCGCCAATGCTTTGTTCGGCCAAGATACCGAAGAGGATGAGCAGCAAGGAGGGTGGAATCATCATTCCCAGCACGCTTGATCCAGCCACAACCCCGGCGGCGAAGCGGGGCGCATAGCCGTGGCGGATCATCTGTGGCACAGCGATCTTGGTGAAGACGGCGGCCGACGCAATTGAGATGCCTGTGATGGCCGCAAAGATGGCGTTGGCCCCGACGGTGCCCACACCGAGGCCGCCCTTGAGACGGCGGAACATGGCGTTGGCAACGTCGAATGCGTCTCGGCCGAAGCCCGCTTCTGAGACGACAAAGCCCATGAGCACGAATAGCGGGACGACCCCGAAGAAGTAGCTAGAGATTGCATCATTCGCGGCCAGGGCAAGCAGTTTCGAGGCCAGGAGAGGTGAGCCTTTGATCGCCCAAACGCCAACAAATGAACAGGCGATCAGGGCGATTGGCACAAACAGACCCACCATGACAGCGATGCCCATGGCGGCCAGCGACAAGAGCCCGATGACGAATGACGTCATGCGAAGCGCCTCCAGATCCGGGCAGTAAACTGCAGAATAAGAATACTTCCGCCGATGATCAGGGTCAGTTTGACGGGCCAGACGGGCGCGGTGAAATCGCCTATGGCCCCAATGAATTGCCCGCTTTCAAAGGCGCGGGTGAAGATAGGCCATGTGGTCTGCACGATGACCGCGATGACAGCGATGCCAATCAGATCGAAAAACGTCGCAACGGCTTGCCCCAAGCGAGGTGACTTTCGGGTCAGCCAACTCAGCAAGCCGTCCGATCTGGTCATCCGACCCGCCCGCAAGGCGGCCGGGATCTGCAAAAAAACAATCGCGACGATAGATAGCGTGACAAGCTCGGGCACCCCGCTGACCGGCATGCTGAGAAGATTACGGCCCGCCACGTCGATCCCTACCAGCAGCATCAAAACGAGGATTAGCGACGAGCCGAGCACGTTCAGGCCTTGTGTAACCGCATCAAGAAGCCGCAGCGCAATTGGATCGCGTTGCGTGGTGTCAGGCTTGGTCACACGGTCTACTCGGTGTCCCAATTGCGCAAGGGTTCTGCACCCGCGCTCCGCATCGCTTCCATGTAGGCGCCCAGAACTTCTGTGGCAGGTTTGCCCTGGCCGTCCAGTTCAGCCGCCCAGGTCTGTGCGGCATTTTCCATGCCTTCGGCCCAGGCGGTACGCATATCATCCGGCGCGTCTGACACCGTAGCGCCAGCACCGGCCATCGTATCAAGGCTTGTCGTAACGGCCTGTTCAAGTTGGTCCACATACCAGACCCCCGCCGCGTCGGCGCCGGCATGCAGGGCGGCGCGTGCGTCTTCGGTTAGGCCATTGTACCAGTCCACGTTTGCGCAGAGCGATCCGGCATACTGGGCTCCAAGACCGGCTTTGGTAATGTATGGTGCCACTTCAAAGAGCTTGCCAGGCAGTGCGGCCGATGCGAACACGATCACGCCATCGTAGACCCCTGTTTTCAACTCATTGTAATAGGTGGTGAGGTTGCCAGAAACGCCCACGGCGCCAGTGCCTGACAGCCAGTTGATCGCAGCACCCGGTGCCGCGATCTTGCGACCTTCGAGGTCGGAAAGGCTGTTGACCGGGAAGTTCGTCATCAGCATGTAGTCGTCTATTACGATAGGGGCGCCCAGATAAACGACGCCGTTTTCGCCATAGGCTTCGGTCATCGCAGGTAGGTTTGCGTGCATATCGTCAATGACCTTTCCGACTTTGCGGAGATCAGGGCTGACGAAGGGCGTGTAGTATGTCACATTCTGTACTGCGAGCTTTGCGGGATCAAAAAGCGATTGGCAAGTGCCCAACTCTGCAATGCCCGCTTCGACCGTTTCAAGCTCTTCCCCGACCTTAGCCAGTGACCCGCCATATTGTTCGGAAAAAGTGATGCTGTGGCCTGCCGCCTCCATCTGTTCGGTTGCTGCGGGCACGAAAACCTCTGCGATCATGCGGATCCAGCGGAAGACAGGCGGATGCCCGGCGGCGATCGTGGCTGAGTAGCTTTCTGCGAGAGCCGCGTTTGCGATCAAGGCAAAGCTGGCTGTAAGGGCTGTGGTCTTTAGTCTCATGAAATGTCTCCTCCCGTTTATTGTCTAAGGCGGTGCGTCTGCGGCGATGATGGCATCCAAGCCACCAGCCGCGTAGGCCACCGTTCGTGCGACCGTCTTTTCGAGGTCTTCGATCTTTTCCACAGCTCCGATCAGCCGATCCGAGCGGCCATCCCGCGCCACGGTGGCGATAAGTGCGCCGACCGCCAGATTGTAACCCCAGCTTATTGAGCGTGCCGACGCATGTGGTCTTGCGATCTGCAGGGCTGCGATGAACCTTTTCGCGGTCGGATCGTAGTGCTCTTCAACCAAGGCTGAGTCGCGGGCATCCCCAACACAGAGGCCGGCAAGAATGCGGGCGTAAGCTCTACCACCGCCCGCCGGTCCCAAAGGTGGCTTGAGCAAAGCCTCCATTATATCGGGCACTGGGTCTTGTTTCTCGAGGTTGACCTGATCAAGCAAGCTGATCCTGTCTCTATTGATGATGCCGGAGCGTCGTTCGATGACGGCTGCATAAAGCCCGTCCTTGTTTGAGAAATGGTAGTGCAAAAGGCCTTGGGCCACATTGGCGCGGAGCGCTATGGCCTTCATACCGGCACCTGCAAAACCCTGCTCTGCAAAGATATTTTCTGCAGCGTCTAAAATTCTGCCCTGCGCAGCAGGCGGCGATTCCTTCGGTACGGTTCCATCCATTTCAAACTCTAGTCATTGACTGATTGATCAGTCAATGACTAGAGCGCTGGCTCATTCAACGTGGACTAGTCGCATCGATATCGAGGTATTGTCGGAGTCTTTACGACGCGAACCGGCGGCGGCTCAGCAGTCCTTAACAATCGGTGCGCTCCGTCTCGGATCAACGCACGACGAATTCCGCGTGAAGCGCGCCCGCTGCCTTGATGCTTTTGAGGATGTCGATCATGTCGCGCGGGGCCACACCTAGAGCGTTGAGGCCGGCAACGACCTCTGATAGTGATGCGCCTTCGGGAACTTCGGCGAGACCTGTTCCTTCATCCTCTTCGAGCTGAGCCTGTGTTCGGGGAACAACCACCGTTTGACCCTCTGCAAAAGGGTTTGGTTGCACGACCAATGGGGCTTCTTGAATGCGTAGGGTGAGGTTCCCTTGTGAGACAGCGACCCGAGAGATTCGGACATCTTCGCCCATGACGATTGTGCCCGATCGCTGATCAACTACAACGCGTGCTTTGCGTTCAGGCTCGACGGTTATGTTTTCAATCCGGCCCAAAGCGTGAGCGACTGACGGCATGCGGGTCCGCGTCACATCCAGATTCACAGTACCGGAATCGAGCATCGCTGCGACTGCCCTCCCGAAATCGTTGTTAATCGCCTGCTCGATCCGCGCCGCCGTGGTGAAGTCCGCCTCGCGCAATGCCAGTCGCAGGCTTGTCAGATCGCTGAGCGCAAAGTCGATCTCACGCTCAACTCGGGCTCCGGAGGGGATGACGCCCGATGTCGGGACGCCCTGCGTCACACTGGCCCCGTCACCTTCAGCCGAGGCCCCACCCGCTATGATTGTGCCTTGGGCTACAGCATAGATCTGTCCATCCGCAGCATTCAGCGGGGTCATGACCAATGTGCCGCCCAATAGGCTTTTGGCGTCACCAATTGCCGAGACCGTCACATCAATTTGCGATCCCGCCCGGGAGAATGGCGGCAATGCGGCGGTGACAAAAACTGCGGCAACATTCTTTGGCCTGAATTGCTCCCCCGTGACGTTAACGCCAAGCCGTTCGAGGATGTTCGACATAATCTCTTCAGTGAAGGGCGCGTTGCGCAAGCCGTCCCCTGTTCCATCAAGACCAACCACAAGGCCGTACCCCACGAGGTCATTGCCCCGTACGCCGTCAAAATCGACGAGGTCCTTGATTCTGACCGGCCCAGCGGTAGCAACTGCAACTGTCAGAAGCCAGATGAATGCGATGCGAAAAATCATCTGATGAAGTTCAACAGGCTAAGGTCGGACACTCGTGCGGTGATTGAATACAGCGCTTCGAGTTGGAACCTGACTTCTTCAAGTCGCGTGGCCGTCTCAAACTCGTCAACCTGCAGAAGGTTGCCCTTTGCAAATTCAAGCGACGTCCGTTCAGCTGCATGCCGTGTTTTGTAGTCTTCGATCCGCGCTTCAGCCGAACCAACGGTTGCTTGTGCACTGATCAGTCCGTCCTGAACGCTTAATAGCCCATTTCCGCTGGCCCGCTGAAGTTGGGACTGCCCTGCAAGACCCAAACCGAGTGCGCCGTCTGTTGCGAGGGCGGCGAGGGCAGTTTCGCGGAGCATGTCGCGAAAGACGTCGTCATCGGCCTTCAAATCAATCTGCACGCGCTCGTTTTCTGCAACGCGAATAGGCGTGCTGTACTCTGCAGAACCATTGTACGCAGTCGCTGCAAATCCCGCCGGATCATCAAACCAGTCGCTTGCCGCGGTCTGGATTCCGGCGACAGTGGTTTCACCAGCTACAGCGGCCCGGAGACCAGCAAGAATGGTATCCGCATCTGCAAGTGGTGCCCGATCTGTAGCGGTTCCTGCAAAAAGGCTTCGCCCCGCAACATCACTGTTAAGCGTGCTGATCAGTGTATTGAGTTGAGCCTCTGCCTCATCTGAAGCCCGCTCCAGAGCCTGCCGCGAGGTCCCATTCGAAGTTGAAATGAGCGTACGCGAAAAACCAGAGGTCAGATCGAACATGCGGCCAATCGCGATCTGAATGCTTTCGGCATATTGTCCCGCCTCCGTGGTCGCGATCGCGTAGCTCTCCAGCGTTTTCATGTCGCTTTCGATTGCGGCGAGGTAACTGAAATTTCCGTCGAGCGCTTCGCTGATGTCCGAGACCTGGCCTGTGGAAAGCTCAGTCGTGAGCTGGGTCAATTGCGTTTTGAGGTCCGTGCTCCGCCGTTGCAGCATGTAGCTTTGCGATAGGTCACCGATGGATGTCATGGGCATTGTTAGATCCTCAGCAATTGGTCGAGCATTTCGTCGACCGTCTGGATCACGCGGGCATTCGCCGCGTAAGCCTGTTCTATGATCAGAAGGCGTTGAAGCTCGCTATCTGTGTCGACACCGTTGGCCAACTCGCGTTCTGTCAGTTCATTGAGTTGCGCAGAAGAAAAGCTTTGCCTTTGTTCTGCATATTGCCGCTCTGTTCCAACCTCGCCGATAAGGCTTGTTGCCAATTGCGCAAATGCATACTGACCTGCGCCAAAATCACCCGATGCGGTGGTCCGTTTTGCAACGATCGCTTCGGAAAGTGACTGCAAAAGCGACGAGTCTCCGACATTGCCCGGTGCCGTTGCCCCGATCCCGTCGCGCAGGCGCCAGACCTCCCCGCCCTCTTGCGGGTCGACGGCTGCGTTCAGTAACAGACGCCCGGCCAAGCCCTCTTCCAGAAGTGGATCCAGTGCCGCACGGTTGTCCGTAAACAGACCGGGGTCGCCAGGTGCCAAGGTTGGATCGACTGTTGGGTCTTCAAACCGCGCGATTAGGTCGCGGGCCATCGCATCAAGCTTGGTTTGTGCCTCCACGGCGCTTTCGTCGCGAATCTCAAATTGTGCCGCGAGCATGCCACCGCGCAAAGCACCCCGATCCTGAGAGATGTCCACCGCGAAACCGTTTATGGTGAGGCCCGACAGTTCACCATCCTCGAAAGACTGGTTTGCGGTGACAATTGTGGCGCCGGTAAAGCCAATGTCGGTTGGCGTGCCGTCCAGCAGAAGGGCGCCACCCACGGAATAAAGTGCGATAGCACCCTGGTCACGCTGCAAGACGCGGACGGGAACCATTTCACTGATTTCATCAACGACCTGTTGCCGCATGTCGAGAAGGGAGGAGGTGTCCTCTCCTTGAACTCCGCGTTTGACAATGCTGGCATTGATTTTCTGAACCTCCTCCAAAGCGTTGTTCAGGCGGGACACCTGCGCCGCGATGCTTTGGTCCGCATTGGTTCTTGCGCGCTGAACCTGATCGGTGGCGGCATTGAGCGAAAGAGCCAGATCGCGGGCTTCATTGACCGCACCTGTCAGACGTTCTGTCGCGTCTGGCCGGCTTGATGCAGCGATCAAACTACTTTCGAAGTCAGCGATATTGGCCGCAAGCGATCCAGCTTGATCGGGCGTGCCTAGGATGCGTTCGTAATCTCTCAGAAAGTTGGTCAGTTCGGACTGTCGACCGAAGTCGGCGCTTGCAGCGCGGCGATCTGCCAGAAGTTGCGGATCCGTTTGACGCACAACGCCGTTGACCGTCACCCCGCCCGTGACCCCGTTGGGAGACAGGGACAAGAGCCTAGCGGCATAGCCTGGGGTCGAGGCATTGGCGATATTGGCCGATACGATCTCTGACGACTTGCCGGACGCTCGCAAGCCAGAGAGCGCATTGTTCAAGGCGCTGGAAATCGTCATCAGATTGCCTCTCTCATTTGTTTAGGATCAGCGTTTGATGTTGGTGGTTTCTTGCAGCATCTCGTCCACGGTCTGGATCACCTTAGCGTTCGAAGAATATGCCCGCTGGGTCTGGATCATGGCCGTGAGCTCGCCCGCCACATCAACGGCCGATTCCTCTCGGGCAAATGAGACGATGTCGCCCGTCGGCCCATCACCTGCATCCCAAAGGAAGTAGCTGCCGCTTTCGGGCGAGGGCAAATAGGTTTGATTGTCGAGGGCGACCATACCGTTGGGGTTTGGCAGATCCACCAGCGGCACCTGGTAGATGATCCGCGTGATCCCGGTGTCAAAGAAGGCGTATACGAGACCGTTGGGATCGACCTCGACCCCCGTCATGTTGCCGACGGGAGAGCCGTCCTTGGAAATCGATACCGGCGCGAAGCTGTCAGAGAGCTGGGTCAAACCATTGCTGTCACCGATCTCGCCAATATTGATCTCAAGTGGGCCACCTGCCACATTCACCAAGATTGTGCCGGTTGCCGGATCATAAGGTGGATACCCGCTCAGTGGATCAACGTCCACAGATGCAAGAGTGCCGCCTGCGGTTCGGCTGTCGGTAAAGGCGATTGTATATTCGCCAATCACGGTGCCACCGCTGGCCGAGTCGGTAAAGACCATCGTCCATTCGTTGGACGCGGCGCTGCCCGAGGTTGGTACGTTGGGAGTGAAAGCGACATTGACGCTCTCTGAGGTGCCGAGGTTGTCATAGTATTCCACGGACAATGTCAGCGTATCACCGGTGCTGCCCGGATCAGTATCTGTTGCGGGTAGGTTTACGCCAAGTGCCATTCGCGTGGTCGGCTCACCGGAAAACTGGTTGACGTTGATTTGCACCGGCTCCAGCCCGTCGGATGTGTCGCGTGGAAAAATCGGGATTGTCCCGTCGGGCTGCGCTGGCCATCCCAACAGGACTTGGCCTGTATCCGTGCGCAGATATCCTTCGGAATCCGTCCGGAACGACCCAGTGGTGGTGAGAAGCATCTGGGTGTCGCCGTTGTCCACCTCAACCTCGGTGACGCTGGCAACGGGGAGCATGCCACGCCCGCGCACAGCGAGGTCTGTCGCGTTTGATGTCGAAACGAGCGATCCGCGTTCGTCGATGTAGCGTTCGGTTGTGGCGCGCACCCCTCCGGCGGAGTAACTGCCACCGGTTGATGAGATGACCATCGAGTGGAAATCGGTGTTGACGCGCTTGTACCCATAGGTCGACGAATTGGCGATGTTGTCCGAGATCGACGCAAGCCGGGTTGCATTGGATTGCAACCCTGCAACGCCTGCATTCAGAGCGGAAGAAATAGTCATGGACACGCCTTTCTGCTGTATCGGCCATATTTCGACCACAGTTAGGCGCGCTGCCTTAACGCAGGGCTAACAGATAAAATCCGACCTATTGTTTGTGCATCGGTCCGAAACCTATCTCAGCAGGATGATTTCGAGCCGATTGTTCCGCACAGACATCGGATTGCTGACAACCTGGTCTCGATCAGCATGGCCAGACACACGCTCCATCCGGCCAGGCACGATGCCTTCATCTTCGAGAAGCTTGCGCATTGCCGTGGCGCGCCGACCAGAGAGATCCCAGACCGAGTTTTCAGCAACGACCACGGGTTGAGATCGGACATGCCCTCCAATCGCAATCCCATTGGTGACGGTTTGCGCCACACTGGAAATGATGCGAGCCAGTTCCCGGCTAAGCAGGGTCGGCTGGTTGCTTTCAGGTTCAAAAAGCCGACGGCCTTCAATCTCAAAGATCTCGATCACGAGGCCCTCATCCGTCAGGCGGGTCACGATGTGTTCGAGACTGTTTTCCATCAATGCCGACTCGCCGCCTTTGCCCAATAGCTGGGCTTCAAGCGTCTGAAAGATTTCGTCCGTGGTTTCCCTACCGCCATCGCTTTCCCCGCGTGCCGCATCGGATTCGGTCGGGCTTTCCAAGACCGCGCCCGACCCAACCTGCGGCAGCCGTTCCTGCGAAAAAACACTATCACCCCCAAAGGATCCATCACCGCCACCAGAGGTTCGGCTGATCGCGATCGTCGGTGCAAAGTAGTCGGCGATGCCCTTGCGCTGTTGTTCTGTCGTCGCGTTTAGTAGCCACATCAGCATGAAAAAGGCCATCATGGCGGTGACGAAGTCGGCGTAGGCCACTTTCCAGGCCCCGCCGTGATGACCGTCACCACCGCCCTTTTTCTTGCGCTTAATAATGATCGGCCGCGCGTTTGCTGCTTGCGCGCTCATATCCCATACCTCTTCGTCACCCACGACCTGAAATAGCGTGCTGGCCGTTACATCGGGCTTAACAATTAGATTTGTCAGGAAATTTCGATTGTTCAGGTTTTGGGGCCAAGATGACGCCCGCCCCGCTTGCGAGCCAGCGCGATCTGTTTCTGTCGCTCTTGAAACCGCGCTTTGTCCGTCGGGCTGGTTTCATTGACGCAATGATGACAACTAACCCCTTCAACAAAATCCGGGTGCGTAGTGTCGGCGGGCACGAGTGGCCGTCGGCAGGCGTGGCACAGCGAATGAGGACCTTCTTTCAGCCCGTGCCCCACGCTGACGCGTCCGTCGAAGACAAAGCATTCACCCTGCCAGGTGCTTTTATCTTCGGGCACGTCTTCGAGATATTTGAGGATGCCGCCTTTGAGGTGATAAACATCCTCGACGCCCTGTCCCAGAAGGTAGTTGGTCGACTTTTCGCAGCGTATCCCACCGGTGCAGAACATCGCGATCTTCTTGCCCCGAAATCTGTCCTTGTTGGCCTCCCACCAAGCGGGAAATTCACCAAAGCTTCGTGTTTGAGGATCCACGGCACCCTGAAATGTGCCGATGGCGACTTCATAATCGTTGCGCGTGTCAATGACTGCCACATCGGGCTGACTGGTGAGGTCATTCCAATCTTCGGGAGAGACATAGTGACCCACCCGTGCGCGCGGATCGACGTCTGGCTTCCCCATGGTCACGATTTCTTTTTTCAGGCGCACCTTCATTTTGCCAAAGGGTTGGGATTGCGCGTTGCTTTCCTTCCAGTCTAGATCGCCGCAGCCGGGAAGACCTCGGATATGGGCGAGCACCAGATCAATTGCCTTTGGCTGTCCGGCAATCGTGCCGTTGATCCCTTCCTGCGCCAGAAGAAGTGTTCCGGTAACGTCATGCGTGCAGCACAAACGCGCCAAATCGGGCTTCAGCACCGAAGGGTTTTCAAACCGCGTGAAGTGATAGAGCGCAACGATCCTGTACATGCGAGCCCAGATACTCTTGCCCAATGCGGTATACAAGATGATGCCGCATTGACCATCCTTCGCTGCCCCCTTAGCCCTGAGGTAAGGAGAGCGCCATGACCAAAGCCCTGATCGTGATAGATGTGCAAAACGACTTCTGCCCTGGCGGTGCGCTTGCCGTGCCCGGGGGGAATGAGATTGTGGAGGGGATCAACGCCCTTATGAACGCATTCGACGCAGTGGTTCTGACGCAGGATTGGCATCCTTCGGGCCATTCCTCATTCGCGTCGTCGCACGTGGGGAAGGTGCCGTATGATCTGATCGAAATGCCCTATGGGCCACAGCTGCTGTGGCCTGATCACTGCATTCAGGGCTCTTTGGGCGCGCAATTTCACGAGCAATTGTACACTGATCGGGCCGACATGATTGTGCGCAAAGGACACAATCCGCAGATCGACAGCTATTCCGCATTCTTTGAGAATGATCAGGAAACACCCACCGGCCTCGAAGGCTATCTGCGCACCCGGGAAATCGACGCGCTGACGCTTGTCGGTTTGGCGACGGATTTCTGTGTCAACTACTCGGCCATGGACGCAGTCAAGCTTGGTTTTGAAACCGAGATTCGGATCGATCTTTGCAGGGCGATTGATCTGGATGGATCTTTGACCGCTGCAACGGAACAGATGCGCGACGCGGGCATTCGATTTGCTCGCAAAGCCTGAAAGCTAGCGGGTGAGATAAACTGCCATTCCTGTGACGGCGGCAGCGACGCCAAGTGCGGACAGACCGCGACCGCGGTTTGGAGCATAGGATGTCTGCCAGCCCAGGTCTTGGGTTTCCGCTGGCATTGTATCCGAGCCCAGAGCCTTTGCGCGGGCGCAGGTCAGTAGGAATGCGCCAAAGTCGAACCCGTTCAAGTCGGCATGTTCGAGGTCAAATCCGTCCATACTTTCGGTCAGGCGCTGAATGACATCTTTGTAGTAAGGCTCGTCTTCGGCTGGGATAAAGCCTTCGCCAGCACCACTGTCATACGTTGTAAAGTCGAAGCCAGACGCTTTGAGCATGTCTTTCAGAACCGGGTCCGCCCCGAGAATTGCATCGACCGTCGCTTGGCTGCGGAAAAGCGCCACAAAATTGTCGCGCATCGCGCGGCTCATCCCGAAGGCGTTCAGAACCTCTTGCGCCTCAAGATCGCCAAGCATTTCGCGCGGGAAAACAAACTGGATGTCAAAATCGTAATCAAGCTTCACTATCGTACCCTCCGACCAACACCAAAAGGGCTAGAATGCGACTCTGTTGCTCATCAGACCGCTTTGCGTCAATTTCCTGACAATATCTGGAATGGCCTCGACAGGCCGCGTGCATCAGGGAGAAGCTGCACATATGGTCGATATCGCGACGCGTGTCTGGAACCACAAATGGAAGATCGATCCGATCGTGCGGTCAATGATCGATACGGACTTCTATAAGCTGTTGATGTGTCAGTCTGTGTTTCGCAACAAGCCGGATACACAGGTAACGTTTAGCCTGATCAACCGATCTGACTATGTGCCTTTGGCCAAACTGATCGACGAGGGTGAATTGCGCGAGCAGTTGGATCATATCCGTTCACTTTCGTTGAGCCGGGGGGAAAGCACATGGATGAGAGGCAACACGTTTTATGGCAAACGGCAGATGTTCACCTCGATCTTCATGGATTGGTTCGAAGGCCTACGCCTGCCGCCCTATCATCTTGAGCGCAAAGGTGATCAGTATGAGCTGACGTTCGAAGGCGCTTGGCCAGAAGTGATGCTTTGGGAAATCCCGGCGCTCGCCGTCTTGATGGAGTTGCGGGGACGCGCCGTACTGGATCAGATGGGGCGGTTCGAGATCCAAGTGCTTTATGCCCGCGCGATGACCAAGCTTTGGGAAAAGATTGAAGCGATGCGCGACCTTGAGGAGCTGCGCGTCGCGGATTTCGGAACGCGGCGGAGGCATTCTTTTCTCTGGCAGGATTGGGCGGTTCAGGCCATGTGGGAGGGACTGGGCGAGAAGTTCATCGGGACATCAAATTGTCTTATCGCGAAGAACCGGGATGTGGAGGCGATCGGTACAAACGCTCATGAATTGCCAATGGTCTATTCAGCACTGACCGACGATGACGTGGCACTGGCGCAGGCTCCATATGAGGTGCTTAGTGATTGGCATGAAGAGCATGACGGCAATCTACGGATCATCTTGCCCGATACCTATGGAACCAGCGGCTTTTTGGAGCGTGCGCCGGATTGGTTGGCAGGGTGGACCGGTATTCGGATCGACAGCGGCGATCCGGCCACCGGAGCTGAAACGGCGATCGAATGGTGGAAGGACAAGGGCGAAGATCCGCGCAAAAAGCTGATCATCTTCTCTGACGGCCTCGATGCCGACAAGATAATTGAACTTCACAAGCAGTTTGTCGGTCGGGTCAAGGTTTCCTTTGGCTGGGGCACAATGCTGACCAACGACTTCAAAGGGCTGACCAAGAACGATGCGCTGGCGCCCTTTTCTTTGGTTTGCAAGGCCGTTAAGGCCAATGGTCGCCCGACGGTGAAACTGTCAGACAACCCTAACAAGGCTATGGGGCCCTCTGCCGAAATCGATCGCTACAAGCGCGTCTTCAGCGTTGGCAAGCAAGAGGCGCTCGACGTCTTGGTGTAGGGACAGTCAAGCTCGTGTTCCTGTCTGGTCTGCACCATTTGTTGTCGCCACTGGCGGAGCGGTGGGTGAAGGATCGGGCTCTGAAGCCGCTGTTTCGATATCAATAATTTCGGGCTTTTCTTCTGCCTCAGCGCTGTCGTCTTCTGGGGCATCGTCGGGCTGTCCAATCAGCAGAGGGAGCATCTCGGCGCCACCGGGTAGCGAGATTTCGGATTCTGGTGGGCGTCTCCAGGACAAGCTGTCAAATGCGAAGCAGTTTTCACAAATCGCGGACCATTCGGACTGGATATGTTGGCAAATGTCGCAGACCCAACTTGGTCCGCGTGGTGCGGTAACTGCTCTGGCCAACCAGCCTTTCACGATTGCGTCGCTTGCGCCAGATCCGCGCTCAATAGCAGCCATCAGTGTTGCAGAGCGGACCGTCAAATCTGTTTCGATCATGGTTCCCAAAGCTCTTCTGGCTTCGGGGAAGTCTTCATTGGCGATATGCAACTCAGCAAGCAAAAGCTTCGTCTCCGCATCGTCGACATGGCTCCGCGTCAACACTGCGAAGCGTTTGATCCGCTCGGCTGGTTTTTCATCCGGTTCTATCGCGGCGAACACCTGCGCGATGTCTGGATGAGGCATTGTCTCCCAAGCCTTTTTGAGAACGCGCGTTGCATACTTCTTCTGTCCTTTATCGATATATGCCTGTGCGGCCATAGTTGCGGCTGGAACAAGATCGGGCGATTGCTTGTTGGCGGTAATGGCAGCTTCGCGCGCTTCGACTACCCGATCCTCTGCCATGAGATCATGCGCTGCGGACAGCGTGAGCACGGCATCACGTCTTTTATGGACATCTCGGGGCAACTGACCATGTTTCAGCTTCGCATTGAGCGTCTTGCGAGCGCCGTCCCAGTCGGCCTTTTCTGCCTGCAGGCGCAGTAGGACGTCCTGCGTTTCCTCATGGCGGGGCTTGAGCGCAAAGGCTCTTTCGGCCAACTTCAACGCCGTGTCCGTGTCTCCATCCGAAAGCCGTTTCTTCATCAGACCGCGCACGCCAACAAAGCGGGTGGCATCGTTTTCGACAAGCATTCGGTAGGTTTCTTCAGCTCTTTGGTGGTCACCTGACATCTCGGCTGCTTGGGCGGTCAGGAGGTTGGTCAGGTCGGGCCGATCCAGGTACTTGTTCGCTTTTTCTGCCTTTGCCATCGCAAGTCGGCCTTCGCCCGAGGCGAGCGCCATCATGCCTTGGCTAAGAGCATCGTAGCCTTTGGCCTCCCGGTTCCGCGCAAAGTAGCGGGAAATCGCGGTGTCGTCGCCGTTTATGAACTTCCAGGTCGCGACCAGAAGACCAAGCAGTTTCAACGAAAGCCAGACGACCAGGACAAGCACCGCCAGGGCGATCACTGTCTGCAAGGCGCCAAGGTTGATCTCATTTCCGGCAACGGCGATGCGGACACCGCCTTCCGTTTCAAGCAATTGCGCAGCCCCGAAGGCCAAGGCGCCGACAGCGCAGACAAAGATAAGAATTTTAGTGAGCGACCAAATCATGAAAGGTGCCTCAATTCGTGTTCAGGCGCTGTGTCAGCGCATCGGCGGCGGTAACGGCCGCATGGCGGGTCCGGAGCATATCAAGCCAATCGGCCATCGCGGACTTGGCTGACTCAGGCAAGGCTTCAGCTTCGTTCAGGGCTTGCTCAAGATCGCCGGAACGCACTGCCGGTTCGATACGCGACAGAACGGCATCGGGGTCGTCGCCTTCTTTTGGCGACAGAGAGCGCGCCCCGAGCTGGCGCTGCAGAAAGCCGCCGAGACCTTCATCGCCCCTGCTGGCATCTCTGGCAGCCGCCAGTCCAGCGCGCGCGGCCTCTTCCACGCCACCTTGAATCTCGGAAAGGGTAGCGACGCCATCATCGGCGAGTGAAGTGAGTTCCGATGGGATATCTGCGGCCCCGCTTGATTGCAGTGCCGTGATCGCGTCGGCAAAAGGATCGCCCGTGCCAAGCGCGTTGTTGATCTGTGCCAAGGCGGCCCGAGCCTGCGAAAGGGTGGCCGCGTTTTGCGCTGCCGTTTCGGTCTCGCGGGCGGCCTCAAGCAGACGCTCAAGCTCTGCCTGTTGTTGGACGGCCTGTTCCTGCATTTCGATCAGTGCACTTGTGTCGACTGGGCCCGAATTGGTTTGAACCGGGCGGCTTTCCAATTCAGCCAGTCGTTCCTCCAGCGGCGCGACCAACGCTGTAACATCGGGTATTTCAGGCACCTCGGAGAGTTTGGCAAGCTCTGCCTGCAGTGCGCCGGTCTCTTCCTTCAGCGATCTAATTTCATCCTGAGCCTCACCAATCGTCTCGCGAAGCTCTGTTGTGTCGGAATCTGTCTTCAAGCTTTGCGGCAAGAGTGGATCTAGGACCTCAGATCTTCCGGCGATAAACCCAAGAAAAGCTGTTATGATCCCTGCAAGAAGTAGGGGGATTGCGCTGGTCCGACGTTCGATGATTTGCGGTTCAGGTTGCCGCAGCAGATCGGGTGTCGATGTTTCATCCAAATGCTCTGCCTTCGACTTGACCTCTTCTTCAAGCAGCAGTTTGTCGGTGTCGGTGTCAGAGAACTAGTCGGCCTACACAGACTCCTCAGCATCGGAGTCCACATCGTCATCGTAAGAATAATCTTCCTCTTACGAATCCTAAGACAACT
>CALCOY010000020.1 GCA_937897325.1 uncultured Shimia sp. | reverse complement strand
CCTCAACCTGCTGATTAGAAGTCAGCTGCTCTATCCAGTTGAGCTAAGGGACCGCAAATGAGGATGTGTTAGCAGGGGTCCGACGATCCGGCAATACTTGACCGAGACCGACCCCTTCAAGCGAGATCCGGGTCGGGGTCGTGCGTCATTGACACGCTTATCGGATCAGCCACCCAGCCGTCGAATGGCCCGCAGATCTCAAAACCATATTTGGCATAGAGCGCACATGCTGCAGAAAAAATCCGGGCGCTTCCGGTTTGCAGACTGATCCTTCTGTAACCGCCCCGCTGTGCGGTATGGATCAGCTCGCGCAAGATCTTTCCAGCCATACCACGACAAGGCGAAACTTGAGCGGTGTGCATGGATTTGATCTCAATATGCGCTTGATCGATCGGTTTCAGCGCGCCCAATCCAAAAATACGGCAGTTTTCGTCTTCGGCGGCAAGCAAGATCGCGCCCTCATTCTCCAGCGTCTTAGCGGGTATCACGTGGCAGCTTTCCTCCCGCGAAGCTGTGCTCATTTGCTGGCAACGCGCAGCGGTCAATGCGATGACGCCGGTCGCGGCGGTGCTGGCCATACTAACGATCAATGGGTCCAAGCACCCTTGCGGTTGGTCGCGAAGTTTTCTCCGTAGCCGCCAGAGCGCACATTCGGTCTGCGTTTCTTGGGTTCTTGCACAATCGCTTCGATCCCTTGGGACCGGGCATAATCCAGCGCTTCCTGCTTGCTGTCGAAGGTCAGACGCACCTGGCTTTGAGTATCATCCGAGGACGTCCAGCCCATCAGCGGATCGACTTCACGCGCCGATTGCGGGGCATATTCCAGAACCCAGTGCTTTGTCTTTGCAGTGCCCGACGACATGGCTGTTTTGGCTGGCTTGTAGATTCGCGCGCGCATCCGGATCTCCGTTTCTTCAAGCACCTTACATGAGACAGAGCAGACCCTCTAGCAAGATGCACTTTGTCTCAGATTTGATCATATTCCGAAGCCACCCCATGGAATGTACCGAACCGGGTCACCCGGTCTTATGTGCCGTCCTTCTTCTGGCAGATCCACAAGGCCTTCGGCCCAGCTCAGTCCGCTGATCCGACCTGAGCCTTCCGAAGGAAACACTTCGACCCGCCCGTCCCGTAGTCGTGCGCGTAGGAATTCGCGACGGCCGGGCTTCTTACGCTTTTCAAATGCGGCTGGAAGGTCAAAGCCCCGAGGATCTGTCCAGCCTTCCCCTGACAGAACCGATAGCGCTGGCCGGGCAAAAACAAGTGTGCAGACCATGGCCGCAACAGGATTGCCGGGCAGTCCAAAGACCGGCGCGCCATTCCAAAGACCAAGCGCCAGCGGACGCCCCGGTTTGATCGCGATACGCCACAATTCCATCGCGCCAGCCTCTTCCAGCAACGCCGATACGTGATCCTCATCTCCGGATGAAGCGCCCCCGCTCGTCAGGATCGCATCCGCCTGCCCGGCAGCGCGATCAAGGGCTTTGCGCAGGGCATCACGCGCATCCGGCACAATCCCCAGATCTACGGAGATATGACCCATG
Organism: uncultured Shimia sp.; assembly: GCA_937897325.1. Lineage (GTDB taxonomy): Bacteria > Pseudomonadota > Alphaproteobacteria > Rhodobacterales > Rhodobacteraceae > CALCOY01. Next base: position 29,854 of record CALCOY010000020.1, on the reverse strand, counting down.
CGTTGCAATAGGCCTATCAACATCGGGCGGTTCGCATCGTAGACTTGACCTGCCTTTGCGTCGGCACCTGGCGCGACAACCTCGTCACCGGTTGAGAGAACTGCCACTTTCAGAGGTTGCCGCACGGAAATGCTGCCGCGACCAATCGCGGAAACCAACGCCAGATCGGCGGGTGTCAAGCGACGCCCAGCAGGCAGGATCGTGTCGCCCGCCCCAACGTCTTCTCCGGCTTTGCGCGTGTTGGCCCCAGACTTCACCGGGCCATTGAAAGCGATCTGCCGATCCGTCGCCCGCACATCTTCCTGCAGAATAACTGTATCGACCCCCTCGGGCAGCGCCGCCCCGGTCAGCACGCGGACAGCGTGCCCCTTGGGAACCGATGTTTCGAGACGCGTGCCCGCCGCAGCGCGTTCCGGGATCAGCGGAAGGACATGCGCACCCGCGTCCCGTCCACCAGCGAAACCGTAGCCATCAACAGCCGTGTTGGGAAGTGGAGGGTTCGCGCGCAAGGCTTCGATATCTTCGGCCAGGATGCGGCCTTGGGCATCTGAAACAGCCACCTTTTCGATCTTTGCAATCGGTCGCAATCGTCCTTGCAACAGCTCAAGCGCCCGATCGACAGGTGCCCAGTCCACACCGGGTGGAAGTGCGAAACAGTCATTCGTCAGCTTCGGCGGGTTTGGCGCTTCTCGCAGCAGGTCTTCATAACCAAGGCCGAGTATCCAGCCCTCCTCGGGAGCTTGCACAGCGAGCATTGCGTCTAGCTGCGGCGGGTCAAGCGATGAGAAAACCCGGGCGACCTCATGAACCTGCCAGGCGTCCTTAATCCAATCATCCGGCGCGGCCCCAACGGTGAGCGACGGCCAAATTTCGACGATGGCCAAATCGGTGTCCAGCGGTTCGAACGGCCAGATCCGGGCGTTGGGATGGAAGCCACGCAAACGTTGCAGAAAGGGCAGACCCATCAGCATCTGACCGCCAACAGAACCGACACCGGACAATTGCCAGACCGGGAAGGTACCCTTCGCCTGGCTTTCGGCCGCGCGCCGTTCAGTCATGCCGTGGGCTTCGCGTGCACGACCCTTGCGCGGCAAGTACGGTATGTCCCGGCCCAACCCATTGCCCCAGAACGGGCCAGTGCCGGGAAAAACTGCGTTGATCTCTCCAGCCACATCAAAACGATTGTTCGACTTCGGCGCATCCGAGATGCGTTTGCTCAGCCAATCCCAGACAGCAAAGGGATCATCTGATCCGGTCAGTGCGCGGCCAAAGCCTTTGGGAAAGCCAAAAGGAAAATCAAAGCCGATCAATACGGAATGCCCGGCCTGTGTCTCGTGCTGGATGGTTTCGGTCAGCCAATCCCAAGCCGCTTCGCGATTGCGCAAATAGAGAGGCGCTTCAGTCTGCCCTTTCCTTGCGAGACAGGCCCAGATCGCATCGGAACGGGGGCGCGGGCCGGTGTCGTTGCCGCCAGACCAATCGACCATGATCATCGTGTGCCAGTCGGTCACAGGCCAACCTCGGACAGGATGAAATCGGCAATTGCCTTTGTGTGGTTGAGATCAAAGACCGGAACGTGCAAGTCAAGCGGTATGTCGGCCGCAACCGCCCGGACGCTGGGATCTTCAGGCGCAATCAGCGACGCGCCTGTGTCCCTTCTATGGGTCTCGATCTTGGGATGCGCATCACGCTTGTAGCCTTCGATCAGAACCAGATCGACCGGTGCGAGTTTTGCCAGAAGATCGTCAAGCGATGGCTCGGGCGCGCCGCGCAATTCACGCATCAAAGCAAAACGTTCTTCGGAGGCGACCAAAACCTCGACAGCACCTGCGGTACGGTGGCGATAGCTGTCTTTACCAGGGTGATCGACGTCAAAGCTGTGATGGGCATGCTTGATCGTCGAAACACGGATACCGCGTGCCGTGATATCGGCCACGAGCCGTTCCATCAGCCCGGTTTTGCCCCCGTTTTTCCACCCGACCACACCAAAAATCTTCATAGCATCGCCCTTGCTTTCGCCAAATCATCGGGTGTGTTCACATTGAAAAAAGCGGCCTCATCCGGAAAAAGCGCGTCTTGCCCGTCATGCCGATCCGTCCAGAGCACGACCTTGCGCAGGCCGTCGTTCAGCGACGCCCGCAAATCATCGCGCAAAGCGACAGGCCAGAGGCCGAAGGTCGGATGCCGTGCCGTGCCTCGCTTGGCATCGGGTGTCGCTGCAAGGGCAAGCGGATGGGTCATCCCCTCCGTGGCCAGAAGCAGCTGGGGGACAAGATCGCAAGGAAAGAAAGGCGTGTCGGCAGCGGCTGTTACAATAGCGTCCGCGCCCTGCCCCGCAGCCCAGTCAAGCCCGGCCAGAACACCCGCCAAGGGACCCGCATAATCGGCAATGCTGTCCGCAATGACGGGCAGCCCAAGAGACGCGAACCGGTCAGGATCGCCGTTCGCATTGAGTGCAAGATCAGCAACCTGGGGCGAGAGGCGTTCGACAACATGGCCAAGAATGGTCTGATCGTCCAAAGCCAGAAGGCCTTTGTCACCCCCACCCATCCGGGTCGCACGACCACCGGCAAGGATCACACCGAGGGGAGGGTTCATGCGCTGCGCCAATCTTCAAGTTGGGTTTGGAAGGCGGCCGGATCGGTCCCTTCGGACAAGGCGTCATCCGGCACGATCAGCCGGGCGGTCGGCAATTCGATAAGGGTGGCACCTTCAATAGGCCGGATCTGCTTGACAAAGGGCCAGTCGATCCAGGTGCGGATAAAGGGCCGCGACGCCTCAATGCCCTTCGCTTCGATCCGCATGGTCTGACGACCACCGGTTTCATTGTAGGTGTTGTGTAGCCTGACTTGCACCTGATGCTGACGCCACCAGACGGCGAGAACCACGCCGGAACCCCAAAGACCCCCGATAAGCATCGGCAAAAGTGCAGTGAAATCAAAAAATGCCATCGCAAGGGCTGCCAGCGACAGCAGAAACAGGATGGCAGCCGCCACGTTCCGAATGATAATCATTCGGCGCGAGGGCCGCGTTCCGGGCTCGATCGGCATGGTGATGGCACGTCGGTACAGCTTCGGATCGATGTCAAAATCCAGATGGTAGGTCATGCAGTGGCGCCCTTTCGGCGGGCCGCTTTGGGGTCATCTCCTTGCTGGGCCGGGTCGGCATCCCGCACCAGGCGCGTCTCACCGCTGAGGCAGATAAAGCGTTGCCCACGCATCCGACCGATCAAGGTCAGACCAACCTGACGCGCAATCTCGACACCCCAGGCGGTGAAACCGGACCGAGATGCCAGAATGGGAATGCCCATCATCGCCGTCTTGATCACCATTTCCGAAGTCAACCGCCCGGTCGTGTAAAGGATCTTGTCTTCGGCTGCGGTCTGGCTTTGAAACATCCAGCCAGCGATCTTGTCGACGGCGTTGTGGCGCCCGACATCCTCCATGTAAACCAGTGGCCGATCTTCATGGCACAGCACCGTGCCATGGATCGCACCGGCCTCAAGATAGAGCGATGGCGTGCGGTTGATCTTCGCGGACAGCGCGTAAAGCCATGAAGTCCGCACCTGCGTCTGCGGCAGGGTCAGGCCGTCAAGACCTTCCATCATATCGCCAAAAACAGTGCCCACCGCGCAGCCGCTCGTGCGTGTTTTCTTCTGCAGTTTTTCTTCGTGATCGGTAACATCAGCCGTTCGCACCACGACCACGTCCAACTCATCATCATAGTCGACGCCCGTAAGCCGATCAGAATCTGCCAACATCCCCTGATTGCGCAGAAACCCAATGGCAAGGTATTCGGGATAGTCGCCGATGGTCATGGCAGTGACGATTTCCCGGCTGTTGAGGTAGATCGTCAGCGGGCGCTCCTCGACCACGGAAAGGTCCATTTCGGCCCCGGTCTGATCATGCCCCTTCACCATACGTGTCAGTGTCGCCCGTCCCGGGTCGGGGGCGATCAGGTAGGTGTCAAGATCATCGCGTAAGGCCAATTGCATCCCCTTCTCTGGCCAGCTAAGCGTCGTAAAGCTTAAGAGGCTTTCATGACCACCTCCACCCAGAAATCGGCCTATTGGGCCGGCGTGCGTGACGGCGCCCCCTTTTTGTTTGTCGCAGGGCCCTTTGCGATGCTGTTCGGCTTGCTCGCGGCCGAAGCAGGGCTGAACGCCTACGAAGCGCTTGCCTTTTCGATCGTGGTAATCGCTGGGGCCGCCCAATTCACTGCCCTTCAACTGATGCAGGAAAACGTTCCGACCTTCATTGTCCTTGCCTCAGCACTTGCAGTGAACCTGCGGCTTGCAATGTATTCGGCCTCAATCACGCCGTATATTGGTGCAGCGCCCGTATGGCAGCGTGCACTGGCCGCGTATTTTTTGGTGGATCAAACCTATGCCTCGGCCATCGGGAGGTATGAGGCGCAACCCGATATGACCGTGCCGGAGCGGATGACCTACTTTGCGGGCGTGTCTACCTCGGTTTGTCCAGGATGGTACATCTTCACGGTTGTGGGCGCCTTGGTCGGTGCACAGATCCCGGAGGCCTGGGCATTGGACTTTGCTTTACCCTTGGCATTTCTTGCGATGATTTCGCCCCTCTTGCGGACACCTGCGCATATGGTCGCTGCTTTGGTGGCCATCGTCGTGAGCCTGATGGCAACAAACATCCCCTATTCACTTGGTTTGCTGGTGGCCGGGATTTGCGGGATGGTCGCTGGCGCCCAGGCCGAATTGTGGTTCGAACGCAGAAAGCAGCGTGCCATATGATTCCGGACGCAACCCTTTGGACAGTGATCGTCGGCCTTGGCCTGGGCAGTTTTTTCCTGCGCTTCGGCTTCATGGGTTTTGTCGGTGACCGCGAGATGCCCGCCTGGCTGCTGCGGCACCTGCGCTACACCGCAGTCGCTATAATTCCAGCACTCGTCGCCCCCATCGTCGTCTATTCCGGCGAAGATGGCTGGCCGGATCCTGCACGCTTTTGCGCCGCGATCATCACGGTTGCTGTGGGCCTGATCAGCAAAAGCTTTTTTACAGCGATAATCGCCGGGGCCGTTACGCTTTATGCGCTGCTATTCCTGATCGGCTAGAAAGCCCCTTGGCCAAAGAACAGGGACATTGGGACATAATCCGTTGGCTTTGCGGGGTTGCCGGGCGGACAGGTTGCCGTTCTTCCAAGTGGCGCAGGCTATGCGTGACAAAGCTGTCTCTCAAACTTCGTCGCTTTCTCTCCTACGAACCAAAAGCCAGTTCGGAATGAGCGTTCGCAGGCTTGATCTAAATGTAGGTCATGCGGCGACTTATGTCCTTTCGACCATGTCGACCAGACGGAATTGTTGGTCAAGATATGACTTGTAGAATTCACGAAGTTCGTTTTCTGAATGCCTCGGCACGCCGTCGTCAAATATCCGTTCCAGGTTATCAACCATGCCATGCCAGCCAGCTGCTACGTCCGCCCAGCCGGTGCCCGGGCCATGGGGCTGCGCATCTGGTATATCAGCGACCACGTCACGCCCGAACGTCGTGACAAACAAGAAGTTTGTGTTCTGCTCATCAATCCGTGCCAGCTCGAAACGCATACCGCCTGTGCCCCTATACGCCCCCGCAGGCTCATCAATGTCGATAAGCCTCAGGTGCTCGACCTTCGCAATCGTGCTTTCCCAATGGTGATGAAAACGACCACCTTGCTTCAGCTCGAATTGCGTTGGCGGAACAATCCACCATCTTGAGATCCCTTCTTTCGTGCTGACAATTGACCAAGTCTTCTCGACCGAGGCATTCAGCACTCGATTGTAGATCAAAGCATGCTTGGCAGGCATGCGAGCGGCACGGTCCAGCGGGATAAGCGAATGTCCAGTCATTGCGATTGATCCTGAAGTTAGCGGATACAAGGGCGACGCTGGCGCAAAAGCTGGCTTGAAATTCGAGTAAGCCAAAGTTCGATATACTGCAATGCGGCTGGCGAATGGGATCCTTAGCTGTCCTCAGTTGATCAACGCGTCAAAACCGGCTGTCAGCCTCATGCGGACATGGTTTGGCGGCTCAAAGCACGGGCTACGACGCTACGTCTTCTTTCTCCGCTTGGCCTTCGGTGTTTGCCCGTGGTCGAGCACCTCACCAAAAAACCTTTTGAACTCATCAGCTTCATCGACAACCTCTTCACGGATTGCAGGGCAACATCGCATGACTGCACCCTACTGAAACCCATCAGTAGCGTCATAAAGCTCATCTAGCTGGGCCTTTCGGTTCTCCAAGAACCACGGGCAAATAGGTCCCTGATCATCAATGAACAAAACATATTGTCATGGTTGGTCTTGTAAGGGATTTTGTGCCCTTCAACTCGATACCGTCACATTTTGCAGCGACCAGCTTCTATCGCTTGAGTATGGCATCAAGGTTGATGAAAGTTTCCGTAGCCTTCACCTAGAACCTACGTTGGGGGTCTGATTTATAGAAGTTGGAGGACCGCAAGAACCGGCGCGTCCAAAAGCGATTGGACCATACGGGCTGACTCAAGTTTGGCGGGCCAATACAGGAATGGGGTTCTCAGCCAACCTTCGACGTTTTTTGAACGCCCGGTCTTGCCTTTTTCAAAGCTGGACGCGAGCGACACCGTCAATGATCGTGCCGTCATCGTCCTCATAGTAGCGGTCGGTTTTGACCCCGACGCGGCGTTCCATTTGCTCCATAAGGTTCGTTGGGAACATCGTTTGTTGGATGTCCTGAAAGCCAGGCACCTGGCGAAGAAGTTCTGTCGTTGCTGAGGTGCAGAAAAGCCGCGGCACCGGGCCGTTTTGCTGGGCGAGCCGCAGGGCCGTTTCTGCTTGCGCGGGTGTGACCTGGACCGTTTGACTTACGACATGAAAGGTGCTCCGCGCATGGGCACTTTTGTATCCAGCCAGAACTGGGGGTGAGACGCCATAAAGCACGTCGTCGCGTTCGGGCACGCGATCATTCACGAAGGACCCCGCCGGATCGAAGATCACTCGCTGCGATCCGTTGATCATAAGCGCCGTATGCCCACCCCCACCGGTGCGGTTGTTGACCATTGTCATGAGGGTCAGAGACGCCGGGCCGGGTTCGCGATATTTAGCCGCCGTGATCACCTCGGGTGGGCTGTTGTTCGTCTCAACTGTTGCACATGCCGACAATGCAGCCAACATGGCTGCAGCAAACCAGACCCGCATGATACCCGCCCCTATACCTCGTGATGCGTCAGGTGATGAACATCGCCATTAGAATGATCACAGCCAGAATGATGATCACGCTCCAAGTTGTCCATTTCATGAACCCATCAAAAGTCTTTTCCTGAATGGATGTGTTCATCTCACCATGCTTGTGTTCGGCCATTGCGGGGCTCCCTTCCGCCATTTAATGGGCGGGATAACCTATCTCCGCAGATCTGTCACGACGTCAAACGGGCGCAGTGTCGCCCTCTTCGAGGTCCCTGACCAAACGAAAGCCGATGCGGTTGGGTTCGGCATCGGGCTGCGCTTTGGGCAGGGCGCGAAACATCACACTCAGCTGACTGACATGCTGCACCAGTTGAGTCCTCGCGCCTGTCGCGTCGGTGCCATAAAAAGTGATGATGTCCGGATCGAAGTAGCCCATCCCTTCGATCCGCAGCACACCTGCATCGCCACCAGCAAAGCCCATTGCGGCCTCGTGTTCATTGTCGAGACTTTGTTCAAAATTCTGTAGATAGATGATGATGCGTTCATATGCCCAGCGGGCCGGGCTTTTCTTTTCAACGGGCGTCTTTGCTACAGCGGCCGGGAGGGGTGCTGCTGCCACCTTCTTTGCCTGCGGATCCGAATGGACCTCATGACATCTTGGCATTTCGTTCTGTTCTGTCATCGCTCAGTCCTTGCGCTGATACACCCATGCGCCATCCGCACGCCGGTGACGAGTCGCGGCACCAGTCTGATAAAGGTGCGACAGATGCGCGATCGCTTCAACCAGAGCGAGGCCATATTCACCGTCCCCGATGGATCGCTTGAAAAGCGGCGCAAAGCAGTCACCGGCCGCTTTGGGCGTGTCAATGTATGCCAGAAGGCGTTCAAGTGCACCATGATGGTTTTCGATCAATTGCCGCATCCGGGTGGGCAGACCAGTGAACGGTAACTTGTGGCCGCCCAGAACCAGATGATCGTCGCGCGCCATAGGGGCCAGTCGTTCGCAGGCCTCCAGCCAGTCGCCAATCGGATCCGCCATAGGCTCGGTCGCATAGACGCCGATATTCGGGCTGATGGAGGGCAGAATCTGATCGCCCGAAAGGATCAAATTATCGTCACGGCTCCAGAACGTGGCATGTTCGGGGGCGTGACCATTGCCTATGTGAATGTCCCAGTCGCGTCCGCCGATGCGGATGGTTTGCCCTTGCTGGATGCGCGTGTAGCCCAGCGGAAGTGGGGCGACGATGTCGGCAAAGTTGAAGGGGCGTTCCGTGGCACGCTGTTCCAGAAGGTCCGGTCGCATGCCAGCACTGCGGTAGAATTCCAGGGTTTCGGCGTTGGGCACCTCTTGTACGTCAAGCGTGAGCATCCGGCCCATCAGCCAGGTTGTTCGTGTTGTCAGCAACTCTGCGCCATAATCCGTCTGGAACCAGCCCGCCAAGCCAATATGATCAGGGTGGTGGTGTGTGACGATGACGCGCTTAACAGATTTTCCAGCCAGTGGCCCCGCCATGACTTTTTTCCAGATGTCGCGAGACTTTCCCGAGTTGAAGCCGGTGTCGATCACCGTCCAGCCGTCACCATCATCGAGTGCGTATATGTTGACATGATCAAGCCTCATCGGCAGCGGAAGGCGAAACCACAGCACGCCTTCGGCCACTTCTATGGCCTCATCGTGTGCGGGTGGTTCTGCCCACGGATACCTGATACCCGCGGGCGCCCCGTCAGCCATCAGGCGGCCAACTCGTCAGCTGTCAGGGCGTAGACACCGTCGTCGCCCGCCTGCGCTTGAATGAGAAGCGACGCATGTTCGGGCAGCAACCGTTCAACGTAGAAGCGCGCGAGCTTTTCGCGCGGGCTGCCCGGTTCGGCGACAGCGGATTTCAGATGCAGAGATCCGCCAAGCACCCGCGCGAAAGCCCGCAGATAAGGCACGGCGCCTGCGAAACGCGCCCGGTGATCCTTGTTGATCAGCCATTCGGTGGTTTCGCGCAGCGATTCCGTCGCCTGCCAGACAGCTTCCGCCAAATCGGGCAGGATGTCGCGGGCAGCTTCGGCCTCCGCCTCGATCTCGTCCAGCAACAGGTTCGCCGCCTCACCACCGTCCATCATCTTGCGGGCGACAAGGTCCATAGCCTGAATACCGTTGGTGCCTTCGTAGATTGTGGTCACGCGAACATCGCGAGCGTATTGCGCCGCACCCGTTTCCTCAACAAAGCCCATGCCGCCATGGACCTGGATGCCCATGCCTGCGATTTCATTGCCGATGTCAGTCCCAAACGCCTTGGCGATTGGTGTCAGAAGGGCCGCACGTGCCTTCCACCGGTGTTCATTCGTTGCGGTTGTCATGTCGATGGCCACGGCGCACGACAGTGCGATGGCACGCGCCGCATATGTTTCAGCGCGCATCGTCATCAGCATCCGGCGCACATCGGCATGCTCGATGATCGTGCCGCGCCCCTCAGCTTTGCCCTGCTTGCGGTCCACCGCATAGGCCAGTGCATGCTGATAAGCGCCTTCTGCCACACCCACGCCCTGCCCGCCAACACCCAGACGGGCATTGTTCATCATAGTGAACATCGCCATCATACCGCCGCCCTCCGGCCCGACAAGCCAGCCTTTGGCACCGTCATATTGCATCACGCAGGTGGGAGAGCCATGCAGGCCCATCTTGTGTTCGAGGCTGACCACCTTGAGGTCATTTGCGACGCCCGGCGCCCCGTTTTCATCCGGGATGCGCTTGGGCACGAGGAACAGGCTGATCCCTTTTGTTCCGGCAGGCGCGCCGGGCAGGCGGGCGAGCACCAGGTGGCAAACGTTTTCAGAGAAGTCGTTGTCGCCCCAGGAGATGTAGATTTTCTGCCCGGTGATCGCGAATGTCCCGTCGCCGTTGTCCTCTGCCTTCGTGCTGAGCGCACCCACATCCGATCCAGCCTGTGGTTCGGTCAGATTCATCGTGCCGGTCCACTCACCGGCGATCAGCTTTGGTAAATAAAGCGCCTTGATCTCATCGCTTGCGTGATGCTCCAGCGCCTCTATCTGGCCTTGTGTCATCAGAGGAGCGAGTTGCAGCGACAGGCAAGCCGCACTCATCATTTCGTTCACGGCCGTCGTGATCGTCATTGGCAAGCCCATCCCACCATGTTCCGGATCAGCGCTGATCCCGACCCAGCCGCCTTCGGCGATCGCCGCATAGCCATCGTTGTATCCAGGCGAGGTGCGCACAATCCCATTCTCAAGTCGTGCCGGATGGACGTCACCGCTGCGCTGGAGAGGGGCGAGAACTTCTTCGCAAAGCTTTCCGGCTTCTGTCAGAATCGCGCGGGTAACATCATCGGTGGCGTCGCTGAATTTCTCAGTCGCACGGACCTGTTCAAGACCCACGACATGATCAAAGAGGAATGTGTAGTCATCAATCGTCGCACGATAAGGCATAAAGACCTCCGGCGGCCCGCACAGTATGCCGGGTTGGCAATCCATTCGGGCCTTTGTATGGGCTAAGTTGATTTGAGCATGATAGCGCAAAACCACCGACGCAAGCCAAACGCGGCGTCACGACCCAACGGGATTTCGTCAGAGATGACACCGAAAGACATCGATGATTTACGTCCTGATCCGGCGGGGATCGACAAGGCGGTGGCGTATCTGCGGGCGGGCGATCTTGTCGCCTTTCCGACTGAGACCGTGTATGGATTGGGTGCGGATGCAACAAACGATGACGCAGTGGCCACGATCTTTTCCGCGAAAGGTCGTCCCAGCTTCAATCCATTGATCGTCCACGTTGCCAACATAGACGCAGCACGCGCATTGGCGAAATGGAATGACGCGGCTGACACTTTGGCCCAGGCCTTCTGGCCTGGACCGCTGACGCTGGTGCTGCCTTTGGTCCCGGGTCATGGCCTGTCGCCACAGGTCACGGGCGGTTTGGATACAATTGCGATACGTGCTCCGGCGCACCCTGCAGCGCGGTCGCTTCTGTCGGCCTTCAAGCTGCCCATCGCGGCACCCTCTGCCAATCCCTCTGGTCGGATCAGCCCGACACAAGCGGATCACGTCAAGGAAGGGCTGAACGGCAAGATCGCGGCTGTCCTCGACGATGGCCCATGTCCGGTTGGGCTGGAAAGCACGATTATCGACGCTGTGAACCTGACACTTTTGCGTCCTGGGGGTGTGAACGTGGAACAAATCGAAGCGGTCCTGGGCCGCCCAACCGCTCAGCGGCAGACCCAAGATATAACCGCGCCGGGGCAACTGGCATCCCACTATGCCCCCAATGTCAAGATGCGGTTGAATGTCGAAACCCCAAATCCGGGCGAAGCGTTCTTGGGCTTTGGCCTCATGGACTGCGATATCAATCTGTCGGCGAAAGGCGATCTGACTGAGGCCGCCTCACAACTTTTTGAGGCGCTTCATCTTCTGGATAAAGAGGGGCGCACAATCGCGGTGGCACCCATCCCCGAGGTCGGACTTGGCATTGCTATGAATGACCGGTTGCGCCGGGCCGCAGCCCCCCGCTAAGCTCTGCCCGCCGCTGCCGAAAGACCAAGAGGGTCAATACCAAGAGTATCAAGCGCGGCCATCCATTTCTTTTCGTTAGGAGCATCAAAAATCAGATCCGATGCGGGCTCTACCGTCAGCCAGCCATTCCGCGCGATCTCACCATCCAGTTGCCCCGGTCCCCATCCCGCATAGCCCAAAGTGACCAGTGCCTTTTGCGGTCCTGATCCGTTCGCAATGTCTTCCAGCACATCCAAAGTGGCTGTCATCCCGTAACCGCCTTCTATCTCAAGGCTTTGCAGGCGTGAGGCATAATCGTCAGTGTGCAGAACGAACCCACGTGCGGTTTCAACTGGCCCACCGAAGTAGATGGGCAAGCAACCTGCAGCATCGGATTTGGTGATCTCAAGTTGGTCCAGAATATCACTCAACTTCAGATCGGGCGCAGGTTTGTTGACGATCAGACCCATCGCACCTTCAGGCGAATAGGCGCAGATGAACACGACCGAATGTTCAAAACGAGGATCTCCCATGCCCGGCATGGCCACCAGCAATTTGCCGGTCAAATCCATTGGGGTCACGGCATCATCAGACAATCGTGCAAACCGGAGTCGAGAAAAGCATAGCAGAACATCGCAAGCATAGGGTGTAAGAGCAAGCAAAGATCACGGGCTGCGGCGAAACACGGCTGACCTTATCGTGACTTGGCATTTCAATAGACCCTTGCCATGTAGCTCCTCATGACCACGCGCACAATTATCATCGCTGCTCTGGCAGCAGCAGGCCTTTTGTCGACCACGGCCGAGGCGAAAGACCCATACGACGATCCCGTTGCGGCTGAGCTTCTGGCGGGATGGGAACAGGCGGATGGCAGCCGGATGACAGGCCTGCGTCTTTCGCTTGATCCCGGCTGGAAAACCTATTGGCGCACGCCGGGCGATGCGGGGATTCCACCCGAATTCGACTGGTCTGGATCAAAGAACGTGGAAAGCATCGCGATCCGCTGGCCGACGCCCAAAGTGTTTGACCAGAACGGCATGCGCAGCATCGGATATTCGCAGAATGTCGTCATTCCGTTCGAAATCATGCCAAAGCGGCCGGGCAAGCCGGTTCATCTGAAGGCGCGTATGTCGCTTGGCGTCTGCGCAGATGTCTGCATGCCGCACAGCCTTCGATTTGAAGGACTGCTCGACCAGACAGGCGCGAGGCCGACGCCGGCGATTGCGGCCGCGCTTGCCGCCGCCCCATATTCCGAGGCCGAAGCAGGCGTGACCTCTGCGAGATGCACTTTGCGTCCGACGCAGGATGGGCTTTCAATCGAAGCCCATGTCGATCTTCCCCATGCAGGCGGGTCCGAAGTCGTGGTGATCGAACCCGGACGGCGTGACCTGTGGGTCAGTGAAGCGCGAACACAGCGTCAGGGTGGCACACTGATCGCGGCCTCCGAGATGATCCACCAGAACGGTGGCACCTTTTCTATTGATCGTTCTGACGTGCGCATCACCGTCATTGGCGCGCAATATGCCGTGGACGTGCAGGGATGCACCGGCGGCTGAGCAGGCCTCAGGCGGTTCGGGCATGCCTGCTTGATAGTGCAAAAAACAAAGCCCCCAGAATGTATGTCAGAAGGGCCGCAGATGCGGTTCCAACGACGAACAAGAAAAGCGCTGCCGTAATCGGGGCTGCGGGCACCAGATCGCTTAGCAGGGCGGGCAGGCTGCCCCAAATGATCACAGCCCCCAATGTCGCGGCGGCCCAAGCCAGGATCGAGGCGCAAAGAACAGCCAGGGTAATGCGCAAAGCCAGGGCGCGGGCCCGCGCCCCACGGCGCATCGCGCGAAACTGCTGACCTACATCCTGTTGGACCGCGACAAGCGCGGGCACGATCAAAAGCACCATGATCATGCCGAAGCCCAGACCGTAGACCAATGTGATGACGGTGGGTTTGAGAAACTGCGCCTGCTGGCTTTGTTCATAAAGCAGGGGCGCCATGCCCAGTACCGTTGTAAGCGTGGTCAGCATGACCGGCCGAAGGCGATCCGCAGCTCCATCAATGATCGATGGAAAGAGGCCACGCGTCTTGGCGTGTTCGTCAATGGTGGTGACCAGAACGATGGAGTCATTGATTATAATGCCTGTCATGCCCAAAAGCCCGATGACCGTGAACATCGACAGCGGCACATCCATCAGGTTATGGCCATAGATCGTTCCCACAAGGCCGAAGGGTATAACTGCCATCACCACGAGCGGCCTGCTCCAGCTTGAGAAGATCCATGCCAGCACAATGTAGATCCCCGTCAGGCACAGCAGAAAACCGACAAGCGCTTCGTTCAAGAAGCGGTCTTCCTGTTCGCTGAGCCCAGAAAGGTTCCAGTCGACCTTCCTCTCGGACGCAATGGCTGGCAGGATCTCGGTTTCCAGAAGACGGGTGATCTCGGTTGCCAGCGCCGGGTCATCCTCGGCAATGTCGCCGGTCACGGATATCTGGCGAATACCATTTTCCCGCAAGACGACAGAAAACCCGACACGTTGCTCGACACTGACGATGTCGGCCAGGGGCACATAAACCCCGTTGGGCGAACGCAATTGCATCCGTTCCAGAAAATCCGCTGTCAGTTCGTCCTCGGGCAGTTCCACGCGAATGGCCGCAATTCGCGCACCTTCAGGATAGGTGGCCGCCTCTATCCCGTTCACGCGGTGGCGCAGGGACCGGCTGAGCATGTCCGTGCTGAAACCAAGCGCCTGACCTTGTGGTGTCAGACTTAGGATCAGCTCTTGCTTGTCATAGGCCAGATCATCCTCAACCGCCGATACCTCGGGAAACTGGGCCAGCGCCTTTTGCAGATCCTCTGAAGCAGCTTTGAGCGTGGGACTGTCGGCCCCATAAAAATCAACGGCAAGGGCGGCGTCTCCGGGACCGGACCGCCAACTGCGGTAGCTCAATATCTCTACAAGCGGATGGCGCACAACGCGCTCTTGAAGATCGGCGACAAATGCGAATGACGAATACGACCTCAAATCAGCGTCAATAAGCTCGATTGAAAGTCCACCAAGCAGATCGGGGTCCTTGCTGGCAACGCCTGACAATCCCCTTCCTGCATTTCCGCCCACCTCTGCGACGACATAAGCGACCGGGTTCATACCATAAGTTTCTTCATACTCAGCGCCAAGCGCTTCTGTTGCGCGCTGCATTTCCCGCATCATGGCGGTTGCATCCGCCCGGTTGGCGCCCTCAGCCATCGCGAAGTTGCCGGTGATCGAGCCCCGCTCGGGCGCATTGAAGAAGCGCCATTTGATGTCCTCACGGATAAAGGCGCTAATCTGTATGGCGAGAACTAAGATAACACCCGCGATTACTGCATAGCGGGCCACGATCACGCCGGCCATGAAGGGGCGAAAAAGATTCTCTCGCACCCATTCAAAACCGCGATTCACCACCAGCGAAGGCGTATCGAGACCCTCTTCGCCCATCACGCGGATCCATCTTGCGCGCATGCGGCGTGGCACCAGCAAGCCAAGCCCGGACAGGATTGCAGCCCCTGTCAAACCAATGCCGAGCGTATGGAGGTTCAGCAGCGTCTCGAACGGTTGGCCAAGGACGAGATACCAGAAGATGATGGCGGCAGCAGCGGCAATGAGGTTGATTGCGATGAATGCGAAGGCGAGCTTGCGATAGGAGAATCTGTGCGACATGCTGGCCGACAGGGCATGCGCCATATGGTGCGGCAAGATCAGGAAGCATTCGACAAGCGACGCGATCAGCACGGCGATCACCGTGAAGGGAATATCCCGGATCAGATCGCCAAAACGGCCACCAACGGCGATCAGACCAAAAAAGGCAATGACCGTCGTCAGGGTCGCTGCAAAAACCGGCATGGCCATTCGGTTGGCTGCATTCTCCGCTGCGACATAGGGCGCTTCGCCGAGCGTGCGGTGTCGATGATCGGCGTGTTCGCCAATCACGATCGCATCGTCGACTACAATGCCGAGCGTAATTATCAGACCGAAAAGCGAGATCATGTTGATCGTCAGCCCGCCCAGATACATCAGTGCGATGGCGGCCATCATCGCCACGGGGATACCGGCTGCGACCCAGAATGCCGTGCGCGCGTTCAGAAAGAGGAACAACAGGCAGATAACCAGGCCCAGACCCATCAGGCCGTTGTCGATCAGGATGTTCAAACGCCCAGTGATGGCCTCGGCCCGTGTGCGGATCAATTCCACCGTGACCTCAGGAGGCAGCGTTCCGCTGAGTGATGCGACCACGTCCTCGACGGTTTCCTGCACTGCGATCGCATCACCTTGGCCAGACCGGTCGACACGGATAGACACCGCCGGATGATCGCTCACGAAATAGGCCCGGTCGCGATCACTGCCCTTTCGGATGACCTCCGCGACATCTCCAATGGTGACGTTCGATCCATCGGGATTTGAGCGTAAGACAATCTGCTCGATCTCTTCGGCAGTGCGTTTCTCGGTTCCGGTCCGGACGCGGGCGTTGGCGCCCGTCAGATCGCCTGCGGGATCTCCTCTGACCTCGGCCGCGATCGCCGAGGCAATTTCCCCCATCGAAATGTCATAGGCTATCAGATTAACCGAGCGCACCTCGACCAGTGTCAAAGGCGCGGCCACGCCCCGGATACTCGTGCGGGTCACGCCTTCTTCGAAAAGGCGTCTGACCAATTCGTCGGCGAAAAGGCCCAATTGTTCCGGGGTGGCTGGCCCCGTGATGACCACATCTGTCACACGGTCACGCCAGGCGCCGCGCCGCACCCTCGGATCGTCAATTTCCTCGGGCAGGGTCGTGACGAGGTCAACGGCCGCTTGCACGTCATCGGCGGCACGCGCCATGTTCCAGCCCGGTTCGAATTCGAGCACGATGTTGGCCGACCCCTCACGCGCCGTCGATTTCGCCTCTTCCACACCTTCCACGACAAGCAAGCGCGGCTCAAGAACCTGAATGATACCCTGATCCACGTCTTCTGCCCCGGCCCCTTCCCATTCGGCGCGCACGCTGACGTTGTCGACGATCACATCCGGGAAGAACTGTGTGCGCAGATTGGGCACGGCGCCGATACCCGCCACCAGCATGACGACAAGAAGCAGGTTCGCGAGCGTGCGATGACGGGTAAAGTAGGAAAGGAGGCCGCTGGCGCCCGGTGGGATCTCGCGTGCCATCCTAGCTGCCCATCTGGCTTTCGATCCGCGCGACCATCTGCGCCGGAACACTTGGTTCGTTCAATCGGGCCAGAACACGAGCCTTTGCTTCGGCGGGCATGCGAGTATTGGCCTCGATAAAAGCGACGAGCCTAGCGCGTCGTTCCTCGCTGAGTTCCAGCATCTCGGACAGATCCTCTTGGGTCCCCTCCGGCCGCAACATTCGTACCGAAATGCCTGAACTCAGCAATGGCGAACGGGCGGTGACGACGTTTTGCCCATCCAGATCTTCACCGCGGACGAGGATGTCGTTCCCCTGACGGCGGACCAGCGTCACATCCAGTGTTTCAAGCCGATTGTCACCATTGACGACCAGAACGTTGCCTGTTCCCTGATAAGTCGATGCTGGAAGTCGCACGACCTCTCTCACTGTCGGCTCAGAAGCCCGGATCGTGACAAAATCGCCCGGCTTGAAACCCGGCGCCCGGTCAAGCCTGGCGAAAACAACACGACCAGTTTGACCCTCGCCAACCGCTGCGCGGGCGCGGGTAATCGTACCAGTCGCGATCAGGTCAATGCCCGCGACAACAAGTGTGACCTCAACCGGCGCTTCAATCAGCCTTCCATCCGCATCAAGAAGCCGCGCATATTGGGCCGTGGAAAGCCGAAAGGACACTTCCAATTCGTCCGGGTCGATCAGATCAGCAAGTTTCTCATTCGCGGTCACCAAACGACCTTGCACCAGATCCGCCGCGCTGAGTGTTCCATCAAACGGAGCCGTCACCGTCGTATCAGCCAGGGCGCGCGCGGCCTCGGAAAGTGCGATTGCCGCCCTTTGCCGCTGTGTCTGCGCCTGATCCACCCGCGCTTCGGCCTGTGCAAAGGCCTGGCGGCTGGAAAGAACGGCCTGCCGGGCGGCAGAAGCGGACAATTCACTGGCTTCGACGGAGGCGGACGTTCCCACGCCGCGACCAGCAAGATCCACTTGCCGACGATAGGCGCGTTCCCGAAGTTCCGCCTGCTCTTCCGCGGCAGCCACTTCGTCGCGCGCCAAAACGATCATCCGATCAGCATCCCTGATCTCAGCCTCGGCGTCGGCCAGATCCGTCCGCGCCCGATCCAGTGCTGCCTGCGCGTCAGCGGGATCAATCTGAAGAAGAACATCGCCTGTTTGTACGTTGCCGCCATCTTCAAAGGCATCCGACAGCTCGATCACCCTTCCACTGGCCGAGGCCCGCACTTCCAGCGTTCTGCGGCTTCGTATCTCGCCAAAGGATTCCAGGAGCGGCGCGATATCCACCGTCTCCGCCGTGACCACATTCACGGTAAAGACCCGCTCTCGCGCCGGTGGTTTGGCTGATTGATTGGCCATCCGCGTCTCAAACGCGTCCCGAACAATCTGACCAGCGTAGATCAAAAGCCCAAATGTCAGGGCAGCCAAAAAAATGCCGATCAAGCTTTGGCGAAAAAACCGCATTGAACCGCCCGAACCCCTTCTTGGACCAAGACTATAACCTAGATCCTGTCAAAAAAATACCAAGGAACAAGGCTGTTACGGCTCAGGCGGTCATTTCCGTCGCTGATGTTCGTCAAGTCTGGGCAGAATCTCGACGAAGTTGCAGGGGCGATGCCGAAAATCGAGCTGCTTGGCGAGGATTTCATCCCAGGCGTCCTTGCAAGCCCCCGGGCTGCCCGGCAGCGCAAAAAGGTACGTCCCATTTCGGACCCCACCCGTCGCCCGGCTTTGCACGGCACTTGTGCCGATCTTTTGCATGGAAACCCAGGTGAAAACGGTGCCGAAAGCATCGATTTCCTTTTCATAGACATCTCTATGCGCCTCGACGGTCACATCGCGCCCCGTCAGCCCGGTGCCGCCAGTGGAAATCACAACGTCAATTTCGGGATCATCGCACCATGATCTAAGCTGTGTCGCAATGGCGGCGCGTTCATCAGGAAGGATCATTCGGTCCGCCAACGCGTGCCCAGCCCCTTCGAGCCTGTCCACAAGTACATCGCCGGAACGATCACGGGACAAATCGCGCGTGTCACTGACGGTCAGGACCGCGATGCGGATGGCTATAAAGTCCAGGCTTTCATCTATCCGGCTCATGGTCGGGCACTTGCAAAAGCGACGCGTGCGGCCAATGCACCAAAAATACCTGCCGTAACCCAACGCAAAGCGCGTTCCACCTTCATGTTGCGTGCAAGGGCGCGACCGACCCCGCCCGCCGAGATACCAACTGCTGACTTCACGACAAAGCCGAAGGCGGCGATTGTCCCGCCATAGATCAGGAATTGCGGCAGTATGGGACGGCCGGGATCCACGAATTGCGGAATGAAAGCGAGGATGAACAGGATGACGGACGGGTTCGAAAGGTTGACCACAAGGCCATCTCGAAAGGCACGTGCTGTTCGAATGGGTCGGGTGTTTTCACCCACCAGTGGCTGGCGCAGTGTCTTGATGGCGAGCCAAATCAGGTAAGCCACGCCAACCCAACGCACCACACCAAAAAGCCAAGGAGCCGCAGCAACCACCGCACCAAGCCCGACACCAGCGAGCCCAGCATTGATCAGGGCCCCCGTGGATATGCCAGCGGCCGCCGCCATAGCGGGTTTGCGCCCGCCACGCAGCCCCTGCGCCATGGCAAACAGCATGTCCGGGCCCGGCGTAACCACCAAAGCCAACGCTGCTGGAAGGAAGGTGAAGTAGAGGATTGGGTCGATCATGCGGTCTCTCTCAGGCGGGCTTTCAGACTAAGAAGATCGGCCCATGCGTCGCGTTTTGCGGCCGGGTTTCGCAGCAGGTAGGCGGGGTGGAACATGGGCAAAGCGGGTTTGCCAAGCGCCTCGGTCCAGTTGCCCCGCAGGCGCGTGATACCCTTGCGACCCAAAAGCGCCTGACAGCTGATGTTGCCCATGACCACCAGCAGATCAGGGGCGGCGAGCGCAACATGGCGTTCGACAAACGGCTTCATCATCGCGATCTCGTCTGGTTTCGGATCGCGGTTCTGCGGCGGCCGCCATGGCAGCACGTTCGTGATATAGACGTTCCGGTCCCGCCCCATATCGATGGCTTCGAGCATCCGGTCCAGCAACTGGCCTGCACGGCCCACGAAAGGCAGACCTTGTCGGTCCTCGTCGCGGCCTGGTGCTTCACCGATGATCATAACCCGCGCTTTGGGTGTGCCATCCGCAAAGACCAGCGTGCGCGCGCCTTTTTTCAGCTCACAATGCTCGTATGCTGCAAGCGCCGCCCGAAGACCTTCGAGATCATGCGCCGAGTCAGCAGCCCGTCTGGCGGCGTCGATCGGGTCAGATTCCACGGACAAGGGAAGCTCCGGCGTGATCTTTGCAGCGGTCTTTTTGGGCAAGGAGGCGGCCAGAGAATACCGATCGACGGGCGCATCGGCGATGCATTCATCCGCGCCAAGTTCAATCTGCCAGTCCAAGGCGGCTTTATCGGCCCAGAAGGTATTCCCCGATTCCATGCGGCACAATACTGCCGGAAGCTAGGTGAGAAAAGCGGCCGTGAAAGATCAGTTTTCCGACTCTTGCTGTAGGGCATAGCACTGCTATAACGCCCCGACTGAAGCGGAGCGCCCATGACATTTGCCCATCGTCACCTGCTTGGGATCGAACACCTCGCCCAGCATGAGATCGAAACCCTTCTGAATCTGGCCGATGAATACGTGATGCTGAACCGCGCCGAAGCAAAGCACAGCGATCGCCTGGCCGGACTGACCCAAGTCAACATGTTCTTTGAAAACTCGACCCGCACACAGGCGTCGTTCGAGATCGCGGGCAAGCGGCTTGGCGCGGACGTGATGAACATGGCCATGCAGGCCAGTTCAATCACGAAGGGCGAGACGCTGATCGACACGGCTATGACGCTGAACGCGATGCATCCTGATCTGCTGGTCGTCAGGCACCCGCATTCGGGGGCCGTAGATCTGCTGGCACAAAAGGTAAATTGCGCGGTCCTGAATGCGGGGGACGGGCGACACGAACACCCCACGCAGGCCTTGCTGGACGGTTTGACAATAAGGCGTAAGAAGGGGCGCCTGCACCGGCTGTCCATCGCGATCTGTGGGGATATTGCGCATTCGCGGGTGGCGCGGTCGAACATCATCTTGTTGGGCAAGATGGAAAACCGCATCCGGTTGATTGGTCCACCAACGTTGATGCCGTCGGGCATTCAACAGTTCGGCGTGGAGGTTTTCGACGACATGACCAGAGGTCTTGAGGATGTCGATGTCGTCATGATGCTGCGCCTTCAGAAAGAGCGCATGGATGGCGGTTTCATCCCAAGTGAGCGTGAATACTATCACCGCTATGGGCTCAATGCCGAGAAGCTGGCCTTCGCCAAGCCCGATGCCATCGTCATGCATCCAGGCCCGATGAACAGAGGGGTCGAGATCGACGGAACGCTGGCCGACGACATCAATCGCAGCGTCATTCAGGAACAGGTGGAAATGGGAGTGGCCGTGCGTATGGCCGCGATGGACCTGCTGGCCCGCAATCTTCTTGAAACGCGAGGTGCAGCATGAGCGATGAATGGGAAGGCCTGCTGGATGATGACGAGAAAGTGATCTGGCAAGGTCGACCGTCGCCACGCATCAAATTGGCATGGCAGTCGACTTTGGACGGTTTGACGTCACTATTCATTATCGGTTTTTCGATTTTCTGGATGGTCGGCGCATCACAAGCAGGCGGCTATTTCTGGATGTTCGGGCTACTGATTTTTGCGGTCGGGCTATACAAAGCCGTTCTGATCCATTTCTGGAAAGCATTGGAACGTAAGGCGACGCATTACACCCTTACAAACAAGTGTGCCTGTATCGCCCTTGATGTGGTGAATGGGAAGGTTCTCGACAGCTATCCTATAATCGCCGATACAACTCTGACCCTGAAAGACGGCGCGCTGACAACAATTCACTTCGCCGAAAAGTCCGGCCAAAATGGCAGGACGTCTTTCACGACCTCCATCGGTTTCGAGTACATTGCAGAGGGTCGCGCTGTCTATCAGTTGTTGCGCAAAGTTCAGGCCGGGTCCGCATGACTTTGGTTGTTGCTTCCAACGAAGCGAGGATCATCCGCATATTCCATATCGACCGCTCTAAAGACGCGCTTCAGACGATGATGGCGCCGCTTACGGATGAAACGCTGGCCTCCCGGTCCAATCCGCGACCGCGAACAGACGCCGCGCGTTCACTGTTGGGCAGCGACGTTGTCGACGGTACGGCGTGCGAGCTTTTTCCGGTGGACAATCTTGAGGGGATAGGTCTTTCCGCTTATCTCACGCAGGGGCATGGGGTCGCCGAGACCGAGGTTGCGTCGAACGCAGAACTTTTGGATGGCTTGAAGGGCTATGTCCTGATCGTATTTTCAAATGCCTTCCGCGGACGCGAGACGACCATTTCGCCCGCCGAGGGCGTCACACTGATCGGGACATATCAGCAGCTCGGCACCGATTGGGCGGCCACCCCGCAGACGCCCGTAGAAAGCGCAAGGCCTTTCTCTACCCCACCAGAGGCGGTCAAAAAGAAACCCTCGGACGCGGCCATGTCGGGCCGGGTTGCGACCTTGGCCTTGCTGGTCCTTTTTGGACTGGTGGGTCTTATGGTGTGGATCGGCAGGTAAATGACCATGTTGCACTTCACCAACGCCAAGATCGTGGACCCCGAAAAGGCCAGCGTGACATTCGGTTCACTCAGCATGGCCAACGGTGCCGTGCAGGAGATTGTTGCAGGGCGCGCGGATCAGGCGCCAGCAGGAGCGACAGTGGTTGACTGCGCGGGCCGGTATCTTGCACCCGGCATCGTCGATGTCGGCGTGAAGGTCTGCGAACCGGGGGAGCGGCACAAGGAAAGCTTCGGCTCAGCCGGCTTGGCTGCAGCGGCCGGCGGAGTGACAACTATCGTGACGCGCCCGGACACTGAGCCAGCAATTGACAACCCCGAGGCGCTTGAATTCGTCATCCGCCGCGCACGTGAAGCCGCACCGGTCCACGTTCTGCCGATCGCCGCACTGACCAAAGCGCGCGCAGGTCGCGAAATGACCGAGATCGGCTTTTTGCTGGATGCAGGCGCCGTAGCCTTTTCCGATGGTGACCGCGTTGTAAAAAACACCAAGGTCTTTTCCCGCGCGCTGACCTATGCGCGGTCACTGGGTGCGCTGGTCATCGCCCACCCGCAGGACCCCTGCCTCAGCGACGGTGCTGCCGCAACGTCTGGTAAGCTCGCCTCCCTCCGAGGCCTGCCATCAGTCTCCCCCATGGCCGAACGCATGGGGCTCGACCGCGACATCGCGCTGATTGAGATGACGGGCGCGCGCTATCACGCAGACCAGATTACGACGGCTCGGGCTCTGCCCGCTCTCGAAAGGGCAAAACGCAATGGTCTCGACATAACGGCTGGAACGTCCATTCATCACCTCACGCTCAATGCGCTGGACGTCGGGGATTATCGGACGTTCTTCAAACTGAAGCCGCCCTTACGCGATGAACAGGACAGGCTGGCGATTGCCGAGGCGATCCAAAGCGGCCTGATTGACACCATAAGCTCGATGCACACGCCGCAGGATGAGGAGAGCAAGCGTCTGCCATTCGAGGCTGCGGCGAGCGGGGCGGTCGCACTTGAAACGCTTCTCCCCGCTGCCATGCGCCTTTATCACGCAAACTTGGTGGATATGGGCACGCTTTGGCGGGCCCTCTCACTAAACCCTGCAAAGCGGCTTGGGCTCGATACCGGACGGCTGAGCCCAGGGGCGCCTGCGGATCTGGTGCTGTTTGACGCCGACGCGCCCTTCGTTATGGACCGGGCCATGCTGCGATCCAAGTCGCGCAACACGCCATTTGACGGCCAAAGGATGCAGGGTAAGGTGCTGGCAACATACGTATCCGGCCAAAAAGTGTTCGAAGCCTCTTGATGCCTCCGTTTGAAACTGCGTCTTACCTTCTGATTGTCTGGGCACTTGTCGGGTATCTTCTGGGCTCCATTCCGTTCGGCATCGTCCTGTCGCGCGTCTTCGGGCTGGGCAATTTGCGCGATATCGGATCGGGAAATATCGGCGCCACGAATGTCTTGCGAACTGGCAACAAGGCGGCAGCCGCCCTTACGCTGATACTTGACGGCGCGAAAGGCGCCATTGCCGTTCTTTTGGCGCGTAGCTTTGCGGGTGGCGAAGATGCCGTGCAGATCGCAGCCTTGATGGCTATGCTGGGTCATTGCTTTCCGGTCTGGCTCGGTTTTCGCGGGGGCAAGGGGGTTGCGACTTTCCTCGGAACTCTCATTGCGCTCTCTTGGCCTGTTGGTATCGGTTGCTGCTTGGCATGGCTGGTCGCAGCCGCAATGACCCGCATGTCATCCATGGGCGCGCTGGTTGCAGCGGCGACGTCTACAATGCTGATGGTGGCGCTTGCTCAATCTCCGATGGTGATCCTGGGTGTGCTTCTGACCACTCTCGTCTTTGTTCGGCACCACGAGAACATCCGAAGGATCCGGGCCGGGACAGAACCGAAGATCGGACAGAAGACCGCTTGAAGACGCTACTCGGTCGATGTGAACCCGTATTTCTCAAGCTCTTCAGGCAAAAGCACGTAGATTTCATCCGGTGGCGTGCTGAGCGCGTGCTGCATCACCAAAGCATCGATACCCATATCGTCAAGGTAGACCATCACCTCGGCCTGACCGCGCTGAATGTCTTCGACCGCAAAGGTGGCAGGCAGGATTGTGCTTTGACCAAAGTAGTGCTGATGCACACCCACGGACGCGCCTGCTTCAATGTCGCGCACGGCACCGCCTGCCAATACGTAAGGGCAGGCGGAAAAGCAGAACTCGCCCCGCAACATCTTTGTCCTGAGGCCCTGATCGCGAATGTGACGACCAAGAACCAGAGCATCTGTCACAGACCCGCCGGGCGATTGCAGGATCAGGGTTTCGGGCGCAGGTTCGGCAAGATTCAGAAGATCCATGATGCGCTCTGCATCTCCCTGACCAATGCCACCTTCAAGACGGTATGTTGCACCATTCGTTTGGGTCAGCACCAAACGGTCCGGCAACGTGCCCGGACTGCGGGTGGGTTGCGTCGCAGGAAGATCGCGACCCGGTCGGAACATGCGACGCTGATCGCCGGGGCGGACGGGTTCCGTCAGGCGCGGGACACCTGGCTGCAAGAACGGCATGCGAAGCCCCCCCGCCTGTACGTCGCCAAGAACCAGAAGCGCACCAATCACCAGTTGGAAGATCAGAACACCGGTAAGCACCCGTGCAATCGGTGGGCGCATCATGCGGATTTGCCTGGCAGTGCCTGCACCTTCCGCTCCTCTTGCGTGGCCTCCGCCTCTGCCCGTTCGATATCTCGCAGCGCTTCAACCGCCGCGCGCAATTCGGTCAGTGTCATCGTGTCTTCAATTGGAATGCCGTCGCGACCCGAACGGATAGCTGCATGGGTGATCGCGAGGATGAACACCAGGACGGCGGGCAGCAGATCAATAGCAATCGCACCTGCCCATGAGGGCACGAAGTTTCGCGCGTACAGAATGACAGCGTCGGCAGAAGAGATGGGCGTGTACGTCACCTCGGTCGCGGGTGGCAGCGCCATGACGGCTTGGGCTGCACCTTCCAGCGTCGCAGCGCGCTGGGCCAGGACGTCCAACACCGACGTGATCGTGGCGGCCTGATCGCTGCGAGTTTCAGCCGTGCGACCATCCAGTTCTGGCAGCACAACGGATGCCGCCAAATCCTGTGCGGCGCGTTCCACAAGCGGGGCCACCGACAATTGCCGCAAGTTCGTGATCAACCCTTGCAGGCGTACGGCGGCCTCCGAAAATTCGACGCTGCGGGTCTGAACAGGCCCCTGCTCCACTGTGAGCGCCCGCATGCGACTGAGGATCGCGTTCCCTTCGGCAAAGGCGTTCTCCACCAGCGGGGTCTGTTCGGCAATCTGCGTTTCAAGCGAGGTGAGTTCCGCTGCCTTCTGACGCAAGACGCGGAACACAGCCCCACGCCCGGCGAGACCTGATAGTGATCCTTCGGCCTCTTGTTCGCTCAAATCCTCAAAGGATTGACGCACACGGGCCACATCCCGTTGCAAAGCCTGCCCGGTTAGGGCCAGTTCATGCGCGCGTTCAAGGCTGGATTGATAATCCTGCACGGTCTTGGCGAGATGCTGCTCGACCGCAGCCGACCCGGCAAGTGCAGCGGCGTTCAGCCAGGACGACATTGCGACAATCGCCAGTGAGCCCAACCCCATGGCACATAGCAGCCCGGTGCGCGCCTGCGCGGTTCGGACCGCAGGAAAGAGGCGCAGCATGTAAGACCAGAAAACGAAGATGCCTACCGACACGGCGACGGAATAGGCAATCGCCGCGAAGATCGACATCGCGCCGTTCTCATCCAAAAGCGACGAAACCCCAAGATAGGTGTAGATCCCCGAGGCGACAGCAAGAACACCGAGGGCCGTTCCCGAAAAGCTGTCTAGCCAGCCTAGATGCCCTTCCAGTTCCCGGGCATAGCGTGCGCCGCTTGTATTGTCCGATTCCGGTTTCCGGGCCATCTGCCGTCCCTTTCTGCGTCTCAACAAGGTAGGCGGCGAAGCCGGACGCGCCAAGCCCTTGCATTTGTTCATGGAATGTTCGTATTCTGACCTCATGCTCATAACGGCTTCAGATGCGCCTGCCTTGATGCCTGGCCAGATCCTGGCGCGGGGTGTCGCACGCCACCTAGCCTCTATGGAAATCGCACCGATTGAAGAATTTGTGCCCACCCGCGGCTTGCGTGTCGATGTCATGGGACTTGGACCCAAGGGCGATCTATGGATCGTTGAATGCAAGTCGAGCCGTGCCGATTTCACATCTGACCACAAATGGCAGGGCTATCTTGAGTGGTGTGACAGGTTCTTCTGGGCGGTTGATGAGGATTTCCCAACCGATTTGCTGCCAAAGGGTACGGGGCTGATCGTCGCGGATGGTTACGATGCCGAAATCCTCCGCATGGGGCCGGAAAACCGATTAGCCACGGCCCGGCGCAAAACAATCATCCAGAAGTTTGCAACCCATGCCGCCCGGCGTTTGCACGTACTGCGCGATCCGGGCGCGGGCCTGATGCTCGACTAGGATCTTGCGGCGCGCGCCAATGTTCGTTCGGCCAGCAGGCCGGCGACATACGGGCTGAGATGGAGAAACAGATCATGCTCCGTCACCTCGACCTCGGTGCAAAGGAACTGCCCGTCCCGCATCACCCCATCGACGCGACCGTAAAGCGGATTGCCCAGCCAACGCATGACCCATTCCGCCTGCGCCTTCGCGACCTCCGGTGCAGTAACAACGTCTATCTGGGGGCCGAAGCGAGAATTGATGCGGAATTCACCTTGCTTAGCGGCGGGAGACGAACACCATCGCACCCAGAAGCGCGGGCGCGCAACCGATACCAAGCAGACATTGTCCAACGATCAGTTTCCTCACATCATGCGCAGATACAGAGATAACGCCTCCGATCAATGCCATAGCAAAAGCAACAAGAACGGTCGGCTTCGGCCCGTACCCGTCGAGCCGCTAGCGGCTCGACGGCGATGCCGGTCACGGTGCGGAAAGCGTGGCTCAGGATGAAGACATAAACCAGCGCCGCCAGCATCAGGGGCACGCTTTTTCCTGAATACTGCATGGTTGTGTCAGGCTGCAAGTCGCGCGCTTTACCTAACTGATACTGCATGTCCGCGCCTGCTGCGCATTTGCCGGGCCGCTTTGTGGCCAAGGAGATTCATCGCATCAAGTCGTTGAGCACGGGATACGGCATCCCACCCTCGATCCAACCGAATGTACCATCGAAGCGAAGCTCCTGCGCCGCAGCTTGCGGATGTCCTGCAAAGCGCTGTAGAGTTGCGAACCAACGCTGATGCAGCGGACGCCGCGCGCCGCAAAGTCAGGCACCGTTCCTTCGTTGCCAATACCGGCCAAAATGTTGATCGGCGTTTGGATGTGACCAGCAACCTTTTCGACATCTGCAAGCGTCATGAGTGCGGGCGCATAGTATGAATGATCGCCCGAGATTGCGCGCCGCTTCGACGGCAGCGACGATCCGCTCTTTTGCCAGCCCACGGTCGAAGACGGGTGCAGTAGGGTCACCTGTCGTATCTTCGATGGACCCGCCCGCAAGACCAGCTTCCCCGGCGAGGCGGATGGTTTCTGCCACGGCCTCTGGGGACGCGCCAAATCCCTTGAGAGAATTACCAGAGACAGGAACATCGACGGCTTCCGCGATGGTCTTCGCGTTCGCAAGAAGAAGGTCGACTGACATCGCGCCGTCCTTTTGACCAACCGTCCAAGCAAAGCCAGCGCTGGTGGTGCCCAGACCGGAGAAGCCCGCTGCTTCAAGCACTCTCGCAGGCCCGACATCCCAGGCATTCGCAATAACGAAACACCCGCTTACGTGCAGTT
The DNA here is from genome assembly GCA_937897325.1 of uncultured Shimia sp. Classification (GTDB taxonomy): domain Bacteria; phylum Pseudomonadota; class Alphaproteobacteria; order Rhodobacterales; family Rhodobacteraceae; genus CALCOY01. The sequence continues at coordinate 1,602 of CALCOY010000020.1, read as the reverse complement.
CGTGGAAACGCGTCGTTTTAGCTTCTTTCGTAACTGTCATTCTCGCTCCTGTCGTTCCGCATTGCGTTTGAAACAACCGACCAGTCCCGTGAGCCGGATCAATGACTTGCCCGGTCTGAGGCCCCTCAGGAGACGGCGTAGAACCGATGTATCGGCCCGCCGTCACCTGTGCGCGATTTGGTGACGGCCGAGATGTTGTTCAGCCACGCGTACCGCGAAGCGCCGGTCTCGAACTGCGGAACGACGCGGAAGTAGTAGCGCCATGCACCGTTCGGATCGTCGGCCTTGGTGATATCTGTCGCATATTCGGCATCGTCTGGGCCCGACCAGAAGCGCACATCAAGACCGCCAACGCCATCGGCGCGAATGTTCATCCAATCCGCGCCTGCGTCCTCCGTTACGCGCCAGCGCAGGTTCGGGCCATCGAAGGTGCCACCGGTCACATTGAAGATGACCCGCTGCCCGCCGGGCCCCGTGCCCGTCGTGGTGGGTGGCAATTGAAGCTGCACCCACGCTTCTGTGAGAAACACCAGCTCTGGCGGCGCTTCCGCATACCATCCATCGGAGCTGAGAACGACGCCATCGCCATTGGGGTCCATACCATGTGCCTGGCTTTTCTCTGCCACTGCCATTGCCGCTACTGCACTAGGCACAGGAGCATTTTTCTTCGAAGGTGATCCATTGGTTCCTCTCCAATCTCTTTCAATTGTTGGTGGATGCCTGATAGAGCTCGATCAGTTCTCCGCTCGGTCCTTGCAGAAAGGCCATGCGCATGGGTTCCGGCCAGGCGCCGGACCTGACCACGTCAAGCGGCGTGCCGTCCCACTCTTCATTCGGAACGGGGAGGTCGAACGGCATCCCGCCAGCGGTGAGCGCCTGTGCATAGGCGTCGTCCACATCGAAAACGGAGAGGGCCAGATGGTTCATCGGAAAGCCGGGCGGGAACATCTCTCCTTCCCCCGCCGGGTGCAACTCGATCTAGCGGCCTTCACCCGCCTCCAGGAACACACTCGCCACAGTGAATGGGAACCTGTTTGCACCCCTCAGGCCGATTATGTCGTCAAACTCTTCTTGCAAGGAGGGACCGAGGCCTTCCGTGTAGAAGCGAGAGGATGCTTCCATATCAGAAACAACGAGACTGACATGATGCAAGACGGGCCGATTCATCGGGCAAAACACCCGATCACCAAGTGCCACTGCGCCTGGTAAATCGGCGTTGTCGTTACCTTCTTCTGACATTCGGAGCGCCTCCAGATCTCGTCTATTTTGAACACAATAAAATTGCGTGCGCTGCGCACATAATGTACCGCCATGACAGATAGAACAGCCAATCTTCTCGGGGTCGTGGGCCTCGCTGTTGCCGATCGGATAGAGGATGTCGCGCGCGATATTCTGGGTCGGGTCGGCGAAACACCCGTCGCATTAGTCGTCATTGGGCATGGGACCGGATTGTCCAACGACGGGCTCCGACGCATTCTCGGTCTATCGCACCCGGGCTCAGTTCGTCTTGTTGACAGGCTCGTTGCCGACGGTCTTGTTGAGCGTAGCTAGCACCTTTATTTGTCAGGGGGTTTGGAGGGTCCATTTTTGACGGGTCTTGCA
>CALCOY010000019.1 GCA_937897325.1 uncultured Shimia sp. | reverse complement strand
ACAGAGCAACCGCGTAGCAATAACTCAGCATCGGCCGTTTAATGCAACAGTCCCCCCAAAGACGCCCGGTCTTGGTCTTTCCGGTACCGGGTGCGAGCATGTTGACCGGTGTGTCATCCGTAAAGATGGCTTTGCCCTTCAAAGCGTGCTTACCAATGGCATCTGCCAGTCGGGTCAACAGGGTTGTCGTCTTGCCGACCCAATCCGCCCGGGTTGAACGGTCGAGATCAAGCCCGTCGCGCTCGAACATTTGGCTCTGGCGATAAAGCGGCAGGTGATCGGCATATTTGCTGACAAGGACATGCGCCAACAGCCCCGGCCCTGGGCGACCGCGTTCAATGGGACGGGATGGAAGGATAGCCTGGGTGAACTGCTCGCAGCGTTTGCAGGCAAAGCGCGGGCGGGTGATCTTGTTCACGATGAACCGGCCCGGCACATACTCCAGTTCTTCGGTCACATCCTCGCCAATCTGGCGCAACGCACCGCCACAAGTGCAATGATCCTTGGGTGGCAACAGCTCGATATTGTTGCGCGGGATATGATCTGGGATCGGACGGCGCTTTGGTTTGTCCTTGGGTTCATCCGGTGGGAGCTTCATCTTGGCTGTCATGGCGGCCTCGGCGACTTCGCTTGCCTCAAGCGCCAACATAAGCTGTTTGGTCTGTTCCGACGTCGATCCGTAGCGCCACACTTTCTGGCCTGCGACCTGGTGCCGAAGCTTCTCAATGAGCATCGCTTGAGCTTTGATCTCCGCCAAAAGCTGGGTCGTGAACTCTTTGAGTTCCCCGTAATCTTCCGGCAATGTCATCGCTTCGGCCATCATGGCTGGAGCTTACACCATTGGATTTGCGTAAGGAATCCTAACCCGCGCGCAATGGTCTCCAAGTGCGCCCCGGTGTGCGCCAATCGATGCCTTCCAAAAGCATCGACAGTTGCGCAGGTGAGAGGGACACTTTGCCTTCTTTGGTGGCTGGCCACACGAACTTGCCGCGTTCCAAACGTTTGGAGAACAGGCACGCCCCTTGGCCGTCCCACCAGATGATCTTGATAAGATCACCCCGGCGGCCCCGGAATACGAATAAATGTTCGGCGAAGGGATCGAGCTTCAGCACCTTTTCCGCCTGCGCGGCCAAGGATGCGTACCCCTTGCGCATGTCCGTGACACCCGCCGCCAACCAGACCTTCGTGTTCGCCGGAACCGGGATCATGTGAGATGCCGCACCAGGCGCGCTATCGCCTCGGGATCATAACTGCCACTGATCCGCAGACGGTGACCACTGGCCAACTCCAATTCGATCAATCCATCTGCATCGGGTATTGCCTCTGGCCGTGTAGGCTTTGCAATCACCTCTACCGGTAGAAACCTGGCCTCATCCTCGGCGGCCTGAGCGTCCGGCCCAAACTTTGGGTCTTTTAACCAGTTAAAAATCTGATTGGCGTTCAGATCATAGCGACGAGCCACCTGAGCGACCGAAACACCCGAAACAACAGTCTGTGCACAGATCATGCGCTTCTCGTCATCGCTCCACTTCCTGGGCTTGCGTCGCTTCGCCATCCCAGCCTCTTAAGTGTCCACTTACCCAAGTGGACACTATCCGACACTAGCCCACCTCGGCAGAGCAGGCACACCGCACGCTTACAGATGACCTGCTAATTGGGTGAATGAAAAGGGCGCTCGTTCGAGCGCCCTTCGAGCTTTTTTGCTGAAGCGTCCCTAGATCAGAAGGTCATTTTGGATCTCGGCTAGAGTTGTGTTGTATACGGTGAGTGTATCTCCGCCACCAAAATCAAAAATAACATCGTCTCCAACGCGGGTGCCATGTGTTTGGACGACGTAAGCAGCGCCGGAGAATTCATAATAGCGCAGGTCAATCCTGTCGATGTTGTCTTCAAAGTCGGTGATGACGTCATTGCCGCCGCCATCAGTTGTATAAAATACAAATGTGTCGACCCCAGCCCCTCCGGTCAATCTGTCTTGTCCTTGATGACCTCGAAGAACATCGTTTCCATCCCCACCAAATATGTCGTCGTTGCCACCAGCGCCCCAGAACTGGTCGTCACCAGCGTCTCCCCAAAATACATTGTCACCGCTAGTTCCAGCCAGAATGTCATTGAAACGAGATCCATATACGTTCTCGATTGAGACCAAGTAGTCCCCGACGGCTTCACCCTGGAAGTGTTCTGGTCCCGCATTGTTTAGTCGAACAAAGACTCTCGATGTTGCATCGGCATAGCTGGCAGTGTCGATGCCATTGCCACCGTCCAGCGTGTCGCCGCCCAAGCCGCCGTTTAGGACATCGTTCTCATCACCACCATAAAGTTTGTCGGCTCCAGCTTCCCCATAGAGAATGTCGTTGTCAGCTTGGCCAGAGAGAATGTCGTCCCCAATGCCGCCGAACAGCGCGTCTTGACCGCTGCCACCGGATGCATGGTCATTGCCATCTCCAGCAAGGATGTAATCGTTCCCATGGCCGCCATCGAGGCTGTCCCAGCCACGATCGCCTTCAAGACGGTCATCACCCAGACCACCGAGGAGTGTATCGACACCATCTCCGCCTTCCAGCCGATCTGAGCCATTTTGGCCATTGAGACTGTCGTTGCCATTTCCGCCAACGATCTCGTCAGCGCCGTCACCGCCGTAGATGCTGTCCCAACCGTTACCGCCGCTGAGATAGTCAGATCCCCAGGCGCCATTGATGACATCCGCACCGTCACCGCCATAAACGATGTCAGCGCCCGCACCAGCTCCGATCACGTCATTGCCAACGCCGCCCCGGAGAAGGTCTGCGCCGTCATGACCATTGATGGTATCATTGCCCTCACCACCCTCGATGAGGTCGCCACCGGCATTGCCGTCCAAGACGTCATCGCCGGTATTGCCCGCAACGACATCGCTGCCGGATCCACCAGCAACGACGTCGTCCCCGACACCCGCTTCGACCGTATCAGCGCCGTCACCTCCATCGACGGTATCGTTCCGACCGTCCGTTTGATGAGGGGTTGTTTCGTAAAGCCAATGACCACCTGTTGCGACATTGTCGGCCTGGATCAAATCATTGCCGCTGCCACCGTCAATTGAGTCCGCCCGGGTGTAGCGGCCGTAGATGGTCGCGTTGGGATCCGTCTCATTCAGGCGTTGCGCCCAGTAGAAGGTATCCTCGTTATCCTGAGCTGCGTCCACGTGATCCAAGGTCATCGTGGTGACGGCTGTGGAACCTAGGTTTAGCCAAGCGTTCCAGTTTGCATCCGAAAGGGAAGAGGAGATTGCATTGTCGGTACGACCTTCAAACCGCCCATTGGAGATGTAGTGCCGTGTGGCTGCCGAAAGGTCGGTTCCAAAAGCACTGCGCAGATCTCCGTAGTTCCGAAGATACTGTTCCGCATCAAAGTCGCCAGTTGATCGACCTGCAGCATGTCCGTTCAAGATGTAGTGTTCAGTGACTTGAACCATATTGAAGCCATGAGCGGCATAAATGTCCGGATTTGCAGCCAGATATTCAAGCGGATTGAAAGTGACTTCCCGCCCGTCAGCCTGGCCGTAATTTGTCCAATGGTACGAGCCATTCACCCAATTGGTGCCGAATGCACCGATCAAATCACCTGCAGAAGCGATGTACGATAGCGCGAATTCCTGGCTTGATTGCTGATCAACATGTGACCAATGCAATTGACGCCCGGCCCCCGCAAACTCGACGGTCTCGACGTCTATGACCTGGACATAGGTGTCCCCTGACCAGAAGAGATACTGACCTTCGCCACGAACGCGGGTCTCGTAAATCGGCTGACCTTCGCCCTGACCACCATCGGTAACGCCTGTCTGAACCTGATAGGTCTCGCGGACGTATTCCCAACTCCATTGATCAGCCGTACCGCTTAGGACGAGGCGGTCGCTGCCAACCCCACCCATAACAACGTTGTTGCCTGAATAGGTTGCGAGCCGGAACGTGTCATTGCCTTCCTGGCCCAGAAACACGTCATCGCCTTCGGCATCTACGAAAAGGTCGCTGCCCGCGCCACCTTCTGCGTAGTCATCTCCATTGCCGTCGTGGAACTGATCCCAGCCATCCCCGCCATAGAGCCTATCGTCGCCGTCCCCACCTTCGAGAAGGTCATTTCCATTGCGACCGTAGAGACGATCATCACCCGATGCGCCGCGCAGTGTGTCCTGACCTTCGCCACCGTCAAGGTAGTCATCACCTGTTGAGCCCCAGAAGACGTCGTTGCCGTCATTTCCATACAGGCGATCATCTCCACCTTCGCCGTTTAGATGATCATTACCGTCGTTTCCATAAACTATGTCGTCACCTGCGCCGCCGCGCAAAACGTCTGGTCCAGCACCACCGGAAACAAAATCATCTCCGCCTAAACCTTCGACGGTGTCGTCGCCTTGGGCGCCTAACAGAAAGTCGTCGCTAGATCCTCCGACTACGCTATCGCTACCACTTTGGCCATCAATTGTATAACTAGCGGAGGAGCCACTCCCTATAATTGTATCAGATCCCTCGCCACCCACAACTACTTCTACTTCATGCTCCGCCATATTTATTGTTATCGACTTACTTCCGCTAAATATTGCAGTGTCTCTACCAGCACCACCAGTAAAGACGTAATCATCATTATCAAAGAAAAGTGTGTCATTACCTCCATAACCGCGCAATTCATCATTGCCCTCTGCGCCAATGAGCAAGTCATCTACATTTCCACCCAAAAGCGTATCGTTACCAGCACCGCCATGCAGCTGCACACTTGAATTTCGGCCAAAAGCGTTTAGCTCATTGTCCCTGCTGTCAGCCTCCACTCCAGAGAAGCTTGACTGGGTAAGCATGACATCCTTTGGATCGGTATATTCCATCTCTAGGTAGCGCAATAGCTCACCGGCTTCAAACTCTACGTCATAATAACCGTCCCCACTAACAGACCGCCATCCCAGATCGGTTGTCGCAAGAGAAACGTCAGCTATTCCTCCGGAAATAATTTCACCGTCTACAACATAGGACGACAAACCAAAGATATGTGTTCCTGAAAAACTGTATCGTGAAATTTCTTCTCTAAAGTCAAAGCCGTTATCATACGAAAGGCCTATTTCCGTAATGCCTCTTTCATTTAACGACGCTAGCTCCCCTTCGTCAACAATACCATTAAAATTAATATCTTGCCAAACTTTCAGTTCACCCCAAACACTATCGCCATTTCCACCAGACGTAAGCTTTCCGTCAAGGTTATCGTCGAATGCTCTCGCCAGGCCCATCAGATCCGTATCACCTGGCTCTCCCCATAGAGAAAACGCTAATTCACGGACTTGATCGACTTTACCATCACCTAAACCTCTTTGACCATTTTCATCCAAATCTAAGACCAAAAAAGCATCGTCCGGCGACACCCAAGCGCTTCTCTCGAGAAAACCATCTCCGTCGATATCAAAACTGACGTCGCGATCCAGAACAATCTCGATGCCATCGCCATCCAGGTCAATGATAATTGGTTTTATCCCAGAATGACCAGCATCTCCCTCGTCAGAGGTAGGGCGAGCCTCTGGTCGCCGAGACGTCAACCCATCTTCATTAGTAGTATAGTCGCTTGGATTAGTAGGATCTAAGTCCCTGGTGTAGTCATAGCCAACTTGATCCCCAACAAAATTATCACCTGGGTCACCATCTTCAAAGGAGTATGGTTGATATCTACCATTCTCATCTTTATACACTGCGCCGATTGCAACTGCTTGATTGAGGGTAATGTTATACTTGTCCGCATAAGGCTGTGCTGCTCTTGCCTTGTAGAAATCTTCCCAGTCGCCCGACCTATGCGCGTTGATTTGATGAGATAGAAGTTCGGTCCTATGAATTTGATCTAACAGTTCCTCAGAGTACAGATTTATCTCTTCTTGATCAGGATTTGGTTTGGACAGAGCGTCTTCAAGTTGCTCTCGCCTGTACTCTACCGTTCGCTGCGACTGGCCTAGAAAAAGCCCTAAGGAGCCAATATGGTTTTCGACCTCAGAGTCGTACAGCTGTTCACCAAACCCCGAGAACGGCCGACCCGATGTAGCGTTTCCCGAAAAACTAGTATTTGGCGCTGCAGGGCTGCCAAGGTCAACTTCGACGCTGTCTCCGTTAACTGTTACCGTCGTGCCACTCTGGTGACTATTTTGACCTGTCATCTTTTCTTATCCGATCTGCTAGATTCAACCATACAACTTCTAAATTGGTATCCCTCTAGTATGTCCTCGACCGATAACACTGGCTGGTCATTTTCAACGAAACACCTAACGCGCTCTTTATCTTCACGAGAGATCGTGTTTTCCTTCATAAACCCAAGATCGGCTGACAGGGGAAGTGCGTCCCGAGGGGCAATCACTTCGTTGAGGTATGTGAAGTATGCGACATATCGCTCGAAATCACCCCCCATAGAGAGAAATAAACTAAGATTAAAATAGAAGTTTCGCTGTAATATAACGAAGTCTTTCGTACTAAAAAAATCTTGATTCTTAGATTGCTGTTGAATAATTGATAGATCAATAAGGAAGTGAAATGAACGATCTATTTTACCTTTCAGACTTAACGCGCAGATGGGATCTGATACCACGCGACCGGAGCGCCAATCATTAAGAAATTCAATATACACCATCTGCTCGCCGGAAGAAAGTTTACTAGGGCATGAAAGTGATATTGCATCCGCTTTGGCATCTACTGAAAATAAGATCAATGCCGCACATAGCACAACATTAGAAAATTTTAACATAATTCCCACCCTGTCAGAGAATATCCAAGGCGCTTTGCTGTCCGATCAACATTTTTGGCAGCCATCGCGGAGGTAACGTGTAAATGCATTTGGGCTGATTTACGAATACTTGCCCAGGAGCGTGCTCCGCTTAACAACCCTAGAACGACCTTGCCTACTAGCAGAGTGCCCCTTACGTCTTTATCAACTACTATAGCCTGCACTGGACCCGGCTCCCATAAAGTAGTCCCCTGAAGTGCAGTACAGCAGGCCGATACATTTTCCATTTGATCTTGCCGTCAACAGTCCCTTGTCGTTGAGGCTTGTCAGGATTTTCTCCGCAAATTGGTCAGCCTTCCTCTGGCAAAAACCCAAATGGCTAAAATCACTTTCATAGTGGGCACTTTCGGCTAGCTCTCGAACACCGACAAGATCCTCGAAGTTTTGACAGTGTTGAAATTTCAACATATTAGCCCTAGCGCTGCTCGATTTACATCGAATACCAGCAATAGTTTCGTTTATCAATCCTCGAGACGCGTTGCTCAACGTGATATTTTGTACACGCCACTCAATTTCTGACACAATTGAATGGAGTGGCGGTTTTGTTGCTGAATTGACAACAATCATCTACTACATTTCATAACGTTAGTTGCTATAAGTTCTTAATGACTAGTGACAGCCATCGGCATGGTGACTGGGCTTTGTTGCATAAATCGGGGTCTGAGCGCACTTCTCCTTTTCCCGGACAGACTTATCCTACGGGCTCTGTGACGGGTATGCCAAGAGCGGTATAGCGGTTCAGGACCGCGATCCGGATTTGGAGCTCGGCAACGGGGACGTATTCCCGGCCATGCCGCGCGGCCATTGCCTTTGCGCGCCGTTCCATGGAGTTAGCTGCTGGCCCCAGCTTCAGCTCCGGGTCGCGGTCCAGCTCCTCGGCAGAGAGTTGATCGCCACGCTCCAGCGCTGCTTCGCGCTGCGCTTTCAGCGACCGGTGATCGACCCGCTCCACCTCCCCTGCCCGCTCCAACGCCCGGTTCTGCAACTCGGCCCAAAGGCCGCGCATCTGCTCGATCTCGACGCCGCCGGTCTTCGCGGAATCGAGCACGCGCGTCTTGGCCGTGAACCCTTCCGGCTCCAGCTTACGGGTAGAAGTCAGAACGTGGGCGTGATGGTTGCGCTGGTCCCCTTCGCGGTGCGGCTCTCATGGATAGCCACATCAACGGCCACGCCGTAGCGGCTGACCAGCTCCTGGGCGAAGTCGCGGGTGATCAGCGAGCGGTCCTCGGCGCTGATCTCGGATGGCAAGGCCAGTTCCCATTCACGGGCGGTGACGGAGTTGCGCCGGGTCTCGCTGGCCTCGACCTCGTTCCAGAGTTTCGAGCGATCCCGCGCCCAGGATGGGGCATTGTCCGGTGTGACGATGAAAGTCTCCTTGATGCCCTGCTTGCGGGTGTAATCATGGACACGACCTTCACGCTGGCACTCGATGCGTTCCCCGACACGATAGGCTGCCGCCGGGGACTGTTGCATTAAACGGCCGATGCTGAGTTATTGCTACGCGGTTGCTCTGT
>CALCOY010000018.1 GCA_937897325.1 uncultured Shimia sp. | reverse complement strand
GGGCGATTAGCTCAGCGGTAGAGCACTTCGTTGACATCGAAGGGGTCACTAGTTCGATCCTAGTATCGCCCACCACTCATTCACCGCCTTGGGAAGCATCCCGTGGCACCCGCAACCCCGGCGCTGGTTCGCGCCAAGATCAGGAGAGAGCCATGAAGGTTCGTAACTCGCTCCGCTCGCTCAAGAACCGGCACCGTGACTGCCGGGTCGTGCGTCGGAAGGGCCGCGTCTACGTGATCAATAAGACGCAACGCCGGTTCAAAGCCCGCCAAGGCTAAGCCTTGATAAACCGATTTGAAAGGCCGCTCCACTCGGGGCGGCTTTTCTTTTGGACGCAGATAGCGCCCCTTTTCGTTATAAAATGAACATGTAACGGCTGGTTTGAGCCCGAAGTGACCAACGCTCCGGAAACTGAAAATGGCCGCATTCTATCCTTCGAAAACCCGCCTAAGGCCGTAAAAACAAGCCGCAACAATACTCGGGTTAAAAACAATGTTCTCGAAATTATTAGGCAACTCGAAGGCGAGGCAGGCTGGAAATTGCGCCATAGTCGCGCGCTAAACGCAGCAAAGAACAATCCTGGCAAAACACAAGGTCATGCCTTGGCGGTGTTCCAGCTCTGTCATGACAAGAATGGCTTCAACGCATGCATTTCATTGCTCAGATTGACCTGAGCGAACTTGCTGCACTTGGGCTTGAGTTGAGCACTCTTCAAAGAGGTTCCTTGATCTTCTTCGCAGATACCGGGTCATTCTCTGGATCATCGCATCGAGGGGTTGTGCGAGAGATACCAATAGATAGCCTTGGCATGCACCAAACAGATGCGTATCAGAGCCCCTCTTTACGGGCAGGATTGGGAACACTATGCGCCCGCTCAAGGCGAGTTTGGTCTAACTGATGACCCACCTTCTTCCTGCGTTGGCCGATTGAGTTTTATGCAGCACAGCAAACCGCAGGTTTGTGCAACAAGACGCCAAACCCGCGAGTGTCCGCAACTAGCCAGTGTGACCGATGCTGCATCTGTTACCAATGACCGCTTTTGCGAATGACCCATCGCCATCAGTCAGTTGTCTATCACTGAGCTTCCGTATGATGGCTTATGTTTGTAAGAAGTTTTGCGATTTCAGTCGCACGCACGGATCTACGGTGTGAAACTCCAGCGATACGTGCACCAGCGTCAGCACCCACCAACGAAAGAAGAACAATGTCACCCCGGGAGTGCGCGTGCGTTGCGGGCACGAAAGCGACCCCCAAACCTGCCGCGACAAGGTCCAATAGCTGATGGTCATTTGTCGCGTGCGCTACGAAAACCATTCCAGATGGCGCTAGCTCCAACCGATCCGCATTTGGGCAATATGGCCTTTGGATCAGCGGCTGATCGCGAAGATCTTCGATCTGTACCTCCCGAGAGGCAGCAAGCGGATGGGACCGGGCAACAGCGACTGCGAACGGCTCTTCGTACATTGGGATGAACGCGTGTGCTTCGGGCACGCACCGATCCGAAACATACGCCAAATCGCTCTCCCGAGCGTCGCCAGTGAAAGTGAACTGCAAACTCGCAAACCTGCGGCGCAAGCTGTTCAGGTCCGGTGCAAGCTGATACATCAGCATATCTGGCGCGCAGTAAACCCTCAAAGTCTGCGGCCGCTCGGCGAGCAGTCGCGTTTGGATCGACGCTAGATGTGTAACAGGATCGACGACGTCGTGATAAAGTTGCGTCGCTAAGGGCAGCGGTCTCAGCCCAACTTTTGACCGTTTGAACAATGGCATGCCGAGCCGGTCTTCCAGTTTCTGGATCGCAGCCGAAACGGTAGGTTGGCTGACCCCATTTAAACGCGCTGCATGACTGAATGTGCCGGTCTCATAGGCACTGATAAAATAGCGAAGTGTGTTCAGTTCTATCATAGATATGGGCTATATTAAAGATAGATGGTATCGCAATTTTCTTTTTCATGATCGGTGTCATCTCTTTCTCCATCAACCATTCAAGGAGTGAAGAAAATGCGGCCAGCACCCGTCGCGACCAAAGACACCGCAGTTGGCCAAGTCCTGGCAAAATTTGCGGCTGGGGATCCGTCGCTGTTCGAATTGATAGCGGAAGATATCGATTTTCGCATTGATCACTTCCACGACGAAGCAGACACCAGTTGGCAACATGCAAACACACGTGATGCATTGATGTCTCTGGTGGGCCGCCTTGGTGAGGAGGTGTTTCCGAAGGGGACACATGCCCTCGGCATCGACTGCTTTATGCTTGGTGAGGGCTGGTACCTGACTTGTTTCAACCAACAGTTCTTCTATGGTATAAGACAGGAAGACGTGACCAGCCTAACCTACATCATCTCGCACGAGGACAATGGCAAGTTGGACTACTTTCGCGAGAACGTGACCAACATTGTGTATGCAGAATAGATGTTAAGCCGGCTGATTGTCTTTTGCCGAGCAACCGACGTCGCTGCGGTTTCGTCCCCGATCTGATCCTTGCACTCTAAATCTTCGCGGCGCAATGAACGAATGGCGGGTCTGTCCGCCGCCATGCAGGGACCGTTGAGGCCCCGATCTACTGCCGCTGGCCTTCAAGGCGCGCGTTTGCCAACGAGGTGATCGAGGAAGTCGCACTGGGCTCAACGCCCATCTCTGACGTGGGCAGTCTCGAAGCAAATGTCGCCGCCCTCCTGCGCTCGCTCCGAGCGGTCTTCCGTCACCGTTTGGTGCGACGCATCCTGCCAGACCTTTTGGCTGAGCGCGCGAGGTCGGACGAATTGGCGCCATTGCTCGAAACAGTTGCGATGGCGTGCCGCAATCGGGCCAAAGACCTGCTCGAGCATGCAATCGCCCGTGGCGAGCTTCCCGCCACTTTAGACCGCGAGTTCGCCGTCGACCTGCTATCATCCCCGCTTTACTGGCGCATGATCCTGAACCAAAGGCGGACAACCGCCCTGTCAGCGCGGTGATGACGACTGGGCTTGGAGGGCGGATCGGAGGGCAATTCATGCCAAGGGTCCAACTTGCCGCAGTC
>CALCOY010000017.1 GCA_937897325.1 uncultured Shimia sp. | reverse complement strand
CAGCGGCCAGTCATGCACTAACAATTAAATCGGACCACTTAGGTGGGGCTGATCATGTTGACTGTTCATGCGGCTCAGTATCTCTGCGATTCACTTCATGATAACCAGGTTGATTTGGACGACGAAGCTAAGGCAGTCTTCGTTGAGTTGTGGGAAGACTGTGGCGGTGCCGAAGATGCTGAAAAGATCACTTCTTGTCAGAGCTTCCAGGACCTCTCTCGATTTTGCGAGAGAGAAACTCGCCGGGTAAGGCAATACTATCTCAGACTGCCAACCGACAAAGATGCCGACGTTTATCAAGGCGCGCTTGCTGGTCTGAGCGATTTTCTACTCTTATTTATCAGGACATTGGTATCCGATCTGTCGCTATTGCATGTGCCCATCTGCTTCATGATCGACGACGCCGATAATCTTCCTGAAGACCTACAACGTGTCTTAAACAGCTGGATATCCGCTCGCGTAGCGAAGCTGGCATGCTTCAAGGTGACCACCCAACTTGCCTACAAAACGTTCAGGACGATGGACGGTAGAATAATCGAAAGCCCGCACGATTTTTCAGAAATCAACATAGGAAGCGTATACACCTCCAACAAAGGTAATTTTGCAAAGCGCATCGAAGCAATCGTAGCCAAACGCCTCACGAACGCGGGAATCGTTAAGACGCCATCAGAATTTTTTCCGAGCGATATCAAGCAGAAGGAACGAAGAGATGCCATCTGGACCGATTTGCAGAACGGCCAGACTGAGCCATATATCGCTCTAAGAGGGGCCGGTCCTTCTAGGACCAAAGACTTGGCCCAAAGATATGCTATACCTGCTCTTATCCGTGAAGTTTCCGCTACCAAATCGTCTCACACCTACAGCTATGCGGGGCTTCAGTCTTTGACGGACCTGTCTTCGGGTGTGGTGAGATGGTTCTTACAACCTGCATCCCAAATGTATGCTGCGGTACAGAGCGAGATGCCTGAGGCAAAGACTGACAGTGCCATTGAACAGATACCTGTTTCCATTCAGGACGCAGAAATCGCTCAATGGTCTAAGGAGTTTCGCGAGAAGTTGGATGTGGACCCAGGGGTTAGTCCTGGTGAGAGCTCGAGGGCGTCTTTGCAAAGCATGGGCCATAGCAAAGAGAACTATGCCATGTTAGGGAACTTGCTTGATGCGATAGGGACCTTCTGCAGAGAGCGGCTACTTGATTCCACTGCTAGCGAGCAACGTGTTTTCTCTTTTGCATTGAACGACGATCCAAGCGAACGCCTGGCAGAAATCCTCCATCTTGGTGTGCGATTGGGCTATCTTCAAAAGGCTGACCTTGCCTCCAAGAACGCTTTGGGTGGAAGACGTCCTAGGTATATCCTGTCGAGGCGGCTTGGACCTCACTACCGACTAGATGTCAGCGGCTATGCAGCGCACCTTTCGGTCACGTGTGGCGACCTTGAAGTAGCTCTTCGTGATCCATCCAGTTTTGTTCGGAACCGACTTAAGAAAAAACCAGGGGACGACGCCCAAAAATCGATTGATTTTGGAGATGTAGAGTGACGCAAGTCGAACGAATAATGAAGGCTGACCTTCCCGAAAAGTTCATTTGCAGCTCGCTCGCATTTCTTGGGCGCTCGAGCTTTGAGAGCAGATGCGTCGCAGCGCATCGGGAGCTAGCAGACTGCAATTTTAAGTATAAGCACTTTTTCAGATCAAAGGATGAGTCCGAAAGAGCTGTGGAAATACGGAAAGAGCTATCGCTTACCTCAGACGAGGTATCTGTGATTGATGTCAGCGATCCACTTCAAACACACAAAACGATACGAAGGCAGATCCAGAAAATTGTGGAGCTACCTGAACAAACATCTTTGGTAATCGACACGACAACTTTTCGCCGAGAAGAACTGCTGATTTTTTTAAAGGAGATGGCCGAGCTACCAGGCTATTTGTTGGATGAGGCGAGCTTTGTTTATTCAGTGGCCACGTCGATGGGGTCGTGGCTCTCAAGAAACGTAAGGCAAATTCGGCCTGTCATCGGCTACCCAGGTGATATTTTGTCTCGGCATAGCACACACCTAGTTATTCTGGCGGGAATTGAACACCATCGAGCTGTCGCCGCCATTGATGCCTTTGAACCGTCGGTCATTTCTCTCGGTATGGTGCCGTTAGAAGAATCTGTGTCAGCTGATATTCATGAGCGAAACCTCGAACTTCGGGACTATATCGTGCGCCACTTTGACAATGTTCGCTGCGAATTCGATTTCTCTGCGAAAGACCCACAGTCAGTTGTCAATGCACTGGAGAAGGTCATCGGCAGCCGCCAAGACTACAATACTGTTATCGCACCCTTAAACACGAAACTTTCGACGCTGGGTTGCGGAGTGTACGCTTTGAAAAATCAGCAAGTACAGTTGTGCTACGCTGAAGTGGAAGTCTACAACGCAGGCGACTACTCAAATATTGGTGACGAGGTTCTGCTGGTACCATACCGCTCCCTTGTTGGCATTTAGACCGCGTATCACTCATTGACACACGCATCAGCACATGATACATATCTTCCATGATCCAAAGCACCAAGGGCAAACTCGCCGCTAACGCCCTCAAGGGCAAGTACGGCAAAGGCTTCCCGGGTGACTTGGTGAAACGCACGCGGGCGATGCTTTCGGCGCTGGATGCTGCGGTTGTTGTCGAGGATTTGCGGTTCCCGCCTGGCAACCACCTGGAAGAGCTGAAAGGGGATCGGGCCGGACAACACTCCGTGCGGATCAACGGGCAATGGCGCATCTGCTTTGTTTGGACGCCGAACGGCCCCGCAGATGTCGAGATTGTGGACTACCATTGAGAGGATACGCTGATGAGCTTGCTTGAAGACCCGATGCACCCCGGTGAAGTCCTTAAAGAGCTTTACCTTGATCCCCTGGAGATGGGGGCCATCGCGTTTGCGCGGCGGCTGGGCGTGCCTCGGACGCGGATCGAGCGGTTGATTAAGGGTACGACCGGTATCACGCCTGACACGGCGCTGCGGCTCGCCCGTGTCTTCAACACGACCCCGGCCTACTGGGTGAACTTACAAACCAACTATGACATGGCGTTGGCGGCCAAGGAGATCGACGTGTCAGGTATTGAGCCGCTTTATGCTGCCTGAAAGGCTTATCGAAAAACCGACTGCCGCACTGCTGCAAGCAGGTGCTGTGGTCGAACAACAATTCAACTAGCTTTCAACGAGCAAGATGATTCCAACCAGACTGTCCCAAGTCCTGGCTTGAAAACAACTCAACAAGCGCGAAGGTAGGACTAGTCTTAACCGGAGGGGCGAATTGAAATTCTCAAATGAAAACAATAGGTTTAGGGACTTCATCGGCGGCTTTGACGCCCGCGATGAGACACTCCCGCTGGTCCATACCACTAGAGCAAAGCTATTTGACAAGATCTTGGATGGCGAGACGTTAAACCCCACCCATTGCGACCAGTTTGAGGAAGACATTCTCTACCTGTTTTATGGTCGACCCGCCTACAGAACCCCGGCAGCCGTGTCAAAACGACTGGAGTTTAATTGGCCGTTTTCGTTCGTAATTGATCCCTCGAAGGTCAAAAGTATTCGAGCAGTCTACCCAATGGATACGGGCGCATTTGCCTTGGATCTTTACAAAGGCTTTTTTGACCCAACAACAGATAGAGATGACTTTGCGCTTGAGGGAGCGTTAGTTTCAGCAAAGAAGGTCACCAGTTTTCTTTACTCTTCTGACCGCGATTACTTCACAAACGACCCAAAACCCTCCTTGACGGTTCCGTCAAGGCAGTTCGAAGCACAAGCTATAAAAGCTTTGGCCGAATTGCCTTTATCAGTGCAACCCGAACACGCCAATCACCCCAGAGATGAGAGATCAAACTCCATTGAAGTGCAAGTAGATGAGGTGCTTTCCATAAAGGACACTGTACTACGGCTTATTGCGCCCGAACCTTGGCGCATCGAACCCGACTTCATCGAGGCTGCAGACCGTTGGGGGCTTGAGGACAAGCTTGTATTTTACGACGTTACAAATGTGAGAGAGGACACGAATTGGGTCGGTCTGTTGTATGGCGAAGTAAGCCGGGTGTACAAAGACCTAGGCATCTTCGATGATTGAAGACGGTATTCAGGAAGAATTTAGGTGTGTTGGCGCATTCAATCCATCGGGCATTTATCCTGCTCGCTGCATACCTCTGTTTGAGAAAATAGGCTTGGGTTCTGAAGGACCCATTTTTGTACAGAGAATTTCAAAAGACTCAAAAATTTCAGGGTTCTGGGAGCTACCGGAAACGACAGTTGATCGGTTCACGGAACATGGTTTTTTCCCCTCGTCGAGGAACTCGTCAGTCTCAATTGGAGCACGATATATACGGGCATATTCACTTGGGAGGGGGAGACAACTATATCCGCGAAGATGGAGATTTTGGCCTTGCTTTTCTTGATGCAATGGTGCGGGCACCCCACTGCTATCGCAACCCTATTGCCGCAGCAGCTATTGCGCGGGAACTTCTAAGTACCATTCCTGATTTCGGCAGAGACCCGAGCCTTCGTCAACATGTACAGGTTTTTGAAGCTGCAACCTATCTTATAGACAACGCCGCTTCCTTCTTGACCTCAGGTGAGGCAACTGAAGCAGAGTTTGATCTTCTCGATGGTCATCTGATCATAGGATTGGATGGAGATTGGTCGAGGCCCGATCTAGACTATTTTTGGGATTGCATGGCGCAGCTGGACGGACAGATTATCGGTGCCCCGGTGGTTTGCTTTACGCGAGGGCCAGGGACAGGCTGGAAGTATGCAAGCATGAGCGGCATCATTTTGAGGAAAAAAGGCAGTGAGCTTTCTTTCGCTGGTCCTCGCTTTGGCAAACTCCACGATACAGTGCTCCCCGCGCCGCGCCCCGCTAAGGCAAGAGCGCTACTTGTTTCTAAGTACCTGACGGCTGACGATTACACTTGGTATGGGGACAAGGATCGGAAAACATGGAGTGAAGGTACATTGGGCGCATCCCTTCTGATGGGCGCGATAGAACAAAGAATGACAGGGCATCTTTGGTCGTTCTTTGAGCATCACGGAGAGCTCCGTATGCGTTACCTGCCACAGATACTCGGTGTGCTCCTTTGCCGTGTTCATTCCAAACGAAGTTCTTCATGATGTTTACTGCGCACCAGCTTAGAGAATTGGACTAATTTGAAGTCTGTTGATGGGCTAGCTGATTTCACTAACGGTCTTTGTTGCGAACTCAATGCCGCAACCCCCGCTCCGAGTGCGCCTCTTGGCTGTCTAGCTGTCCCTCAATCTCTCGGCGGCGGCCTTCGCTAAGGTCAAGCTCTGCTGCAAGCTCTCGTCCAGCGTCTTGTAGCTCGCCTCGTCGTTCAGCAATCCGCTCAAGGCCTTCATGGATGCGGCTTGTGAACGAATGAGCAATGTCACGCAGTCTTTCAAGCCAGCCAGTTCCCTCTCGATCCTGCCGGTCGAGCGTGTCTCCAAGGCGGTCAAGTCCTTCGCGGAGGCCTCTGAGGCCGTCACCAACCGCTCGACGCAGGCGAGCAAGTCGCGTTCCAAGGCTGTCAATTGGGTCATCTAATCTTCCTCGATCTGTATGCAGGTGACGTGCCTCTCGCCCATCGTGCAGGTCCTCAGCCGCGTCTTTGACGGATCCAGGATCAACCATGTCCCCTCGGACCGCTCGATCCGTGTCAGGCCCATCTCCGTCAGCTCCGAGCGGCTCAGATGCACCGTCCAGAAGAAGCTCGTGGCCATCATCAAGGCGATCCCCGTCAGCACCATCCCCGCGATCAGCCAAGGCGAGATCGTCAGCCAGAGGCGGATCGATCCCAGCCGCGTCTCGAACATGCTCGCTGTCTCGGTCTGAAACCGGCGCGTATCGCTCGCGATGGTATGCTGCGCGGCGCCCACAATGTTCTTCAAATCGATCCTGAAGCTCTTGAGCTGGGATGAGATCGAGTCGACGTGCTCCTGCCTGATCTCTTCGAGCTCTGTATTCAGCTTCTCGCTCAGCCGGGTCGGCTTGCCAGTCTTCATGGAAAATCTCTCCTTTCAGCCGCCAGCGTTCGCCGGTGTCGGGATCGCGGGCGGTGATGTAGGCCTTGCCGGTGCGTGGCAGGTCGAAGCCTGCTTCGGTGAGCGCATCGACCATGCTGGCCCGGTCGGTGATGAGACCCATATCGATCTGATCCTGTATCCAGGTATGCAGTTCGTCGCGGCCCTGGGCGCGTGTCGGGGCCTCGATGGTGTCACGGACGTCTTGCGCTCGCTCCACATCCATCGGGTCGGCCCAACCGTGACGCTGGTTCATCACATCCCGCAGGCTGTCAAAAGCGTCTTGGTAGCCCGGTGGGGCGATGTTGAGGCTTCTGCCCGTCGTCAGCTCCAGGCGCGGCGTGCAGAAGTGAAGCTCGACCCGGCCTTCGTGGCGATGGCGGACCCAGAGCACCTCATATTGCTCGGGGTCCAGCCCCGCGAAGGCCAGCCGCTCGAACTCGTCCATGACCTCGGCCTGCTGGTCCTCGTTCGGGGCGTCGCTGTCGGCGAAGCTGATCACGCCCGCGCGATAGGTCCATTGGTGACGGCTGGCGTCGATCAAGGCCTCGGTGCGTTCAGGATTGCCGCGCAGGACCTCGGGCAGCGGGGTGCGCTTGACGGTCTTGGGCTGGCCGTCGGCATCGCGGATCAGGTCGCGGTTGCCGTCATAGGCCAGCACGCGTTCAGCCACGAGGTACCCGACCGGCCCCGCGCCAGCGCCTTTGCCGTTGGGGAAGAACTTGATCAGCACCGCCGCGCCTCATCGAGGAGCGCGGCGAGCTGGCGTTCGATCACCACAAGGCGGCGGGCGACGGTCAGCGTGTCGAGGTTCGTGCGCCCAACCTTCATGGCGTGGTTCAGCCAGCGGGCGATCTGGTTGAGGTTGCCACCGATGCGCCCGACGGCCAGCACGAGCGCAGGATCGACGCGCGGCACGGGCTTGCGACGGCGAGCTTCGGTGAGGCTAAGCGCTTCGCGCAGAAGCGTCGAGGCTGGCACACCAGCGGCATCGGCCTTGGCGCGCAGCTGGGCCTTCTCGGACGCGGTGCAGCGGAAGACGAAGGTCTCGGTCAGCGGCTCTTTGCCTGCGCCGGTGGGGTTCGAAGGGGAGGCTTGCCGCCCCTCGCAAGGTCCCGTGTCAGCAGCGCCAGCGTATGACATGGGTCGCCTTGCTGTTTGCGCTTCAGTGGGATCGGTGGCGCTCATGATCTGAGGCCCGCCGCCTTGATTTGCGCCTGCGTCACCAGCTCTGCGGCCAGCAGTGCATCGACTTGGCCCGGTGTGATGTGGCGGCAGAGAGGATGCTTATCAGTCACCCAAGTCGCCAAGCCCGCCAGCACTTCGGCTTCCTTCGCCTTTGCCGTTTCTCGGCTGCTTGTGATGTGTTCGACATAGGCGCGCCAGCGCCCTGACTTGAGCCAGTTGTCGGAGAAAAAGACTTTCGACCGCGTGAAGCCCGCGCTCTCTGTTGCGTAGGCCTTCACGGCTTGCAACAGGTCCTCGACCTCTGTTCCGGCATCCAGGATGTCCCTGACCCGCCCAAGGCACTCAGCCTTCCCGCGTAAACGGTCGGGCGGATAGGCGGCCAGAATCTTCTCAGCCTCTTCATCCTCCGCCGCCGCGCGCTCGCGCGTAAGACGTTCTTTGATAGGTTCAATGGTAAGGTTCCTGTCCCAGTTTGAGACTACCCCCGTCTCACCTACGGGACTTTTCTCCCGCTTTTTTGAGACGTTTCCCCCCGTCTCATTTTGAGACGAAACCCCATGTCGACCGTTGCCTCCATCCCTTGAGCGAGCACTAGGACCCAGGGTGATATCGAGGTGCAGCTCATACTGATTGGTCCCGCGCCCGCCTTCGCCATCACCTTGAGCATGACGCGTGACAAGACCGGAATCCTCCAAGGTCGCCATATGACGAAACAGCGTAGCACGACCCATTTCGCATTCGTCCGCCAATCGCTGCGCGCTTGGATTGCATTGGCCGGTTTCCTTGTTGTGAAAGTCCGCCAGTTGGATCAGCACAATCTTCGCCGCTGGCTTGAGGCCTTTAACGTTCGCGGCCCAGATCAAGGCCATGCCGCTCATGATCTTGATCCAGCAAAAACATGGGTATCAGGTTCATCCCTTGTTCGACATATGTCCTGATACCGTTTTGGGGCTAAGCGCTTGTTTTCATGGAAAAGGAGACTGGATTGCAAATCCGTGTACACCGGTTCGATTCCGGTACTCGCCTCCATTTATTTTCAAGCACTTAGCGATCGACTTAGAAATCGGCACATTGCGGTCTAAGCATTCTGTTTTTGTTCTGTTCCGCTTCAAGTAGGAAGACATCTCGCTATCGTAAGGTTTTGCGGCGCCTTTGAGCCTCAATCGCATGCGCTCTTTGGCGCTTTTGCCGCGTATAGTGCACGACCATCTGCGGACTCTGGCCGGTAACAGCTGAGACCAAATCATCACTGCAGCCCGCCTCGACCAATTCACAAGCGGCATCATAGCGCCAACTGTGGATATCGTAGTCTAGCGCTTCAATCTCCTTCCGGATGTTCCGAACGGCTTGAGACGCGCCGCGGTACGACCAACAATCTGTCGCGCGGTGGTTTGTGAGGATGAAGACCGCCAGCTTCGGTGTGGCGTCCATAGCTTCTAGCAAAGCGGAGACGATTGATATCCAAAGATGCTTGCTGGTCTTACTCTGATTGACTGAGATTCCACCCTCTTCGATATCGCTCGACCGCATTTTTAGGACATCCCCGATGCGCTGCCCAGTTCCGAGACACACCTCCATCAAAAGCCTCTCGCGCGTGCCGAATGTCTATCCCTCTCGTTCAGTCTCACGAATTTGGGGTTTCTCTAATAAGGT